>UQOH01000082.1 GCA_900542625.1 uncultured Fusobacterium sp. | reverse complement strand
ATTCAATAAAACTATAACCTTTTACAACTTTCTGCTGTTTTTATTATAAAATTTTTCATTTTTAAAAACCCTCCTAAGTTCTTTTTAATTTCTCCTTGATTATAAAAGAAAAGTATTATAAAATCAAATTAGTATTTTCATTTAATCTATAAAAAAAATTTATAAGCAGGTGAGATATGCTTGATCAAAAACTTTATACTTTTATAAA
The DNA here is from genome assembly GCA_900542625.1 of uncultured Fusobacterium sp. GTDB lineage: Bacteria > Fusobacteriota > Fusobacteriia > Fusobacteriales > Fusobacteriaceae > Fusobacterium_B. The sequence continues at coordinate 8,285 of UQOH01000082.1, read as the reverse complement.
ACTGGCAGAATGTCAGAGCACTACAAAAACAGGAACAGAACTTCATATGACACAGCCGGCAGTAAGCCAGCAGCTGAAAGCATTGGAAAAACAATATGGAGTAATGCTTTTTAACCGTGAAGGAAGAAAAATTGTTTTGACAGAAGAGGGAAAAGAATTTTATCACATGGTAAAAAGAATGATAACAATAGAAAAACAGTTTTCAGAGATCATAAAAAAGCCTTTTGTAAAAACAATAAGATTTGGAGCAACTCTTTCTATAAGTGACGGAATAATTCCAACACTTCTTCCAAAAATGATTGAACACTGGAAAGGAACACGTTTTGAACTTGTAACACAGAATACTCACGAACTTTTAGAAGAACTTGAAAACGGCATGATTGATTTTGCATTGATAGAGGGGAATTTCGATAAAAAGAGTTATGCAAGTGATATTTTTATGGAAGAAGAGTTTTATGGTTTCTGTAAAAAGGGAAGTGAATACAATAAATTCAGAAAACTGGAAGAGTGTCTTTCTGCTCCTTTGATTTTAAGAGAAAAAGGGAGCGGGACAAGGGATATTTTTGAAAATGAATGTCTTGCTCATAATTTAAAACCTGAAAACTTTGTTTTTTCTTATGAGATAGACAACATTCCTGTTATTATGAACATGGTAAAAAAAGATATTGGAATTACTTTTGCATATAAATGTGCTGCACAAAAAGAATTGGAAGAGGGGAGTATTGAGATAATTCCTCTTGAAAATTTTGCTCTTAAAAGGACATTTTCTTTTGTAACTCTTCCTGATACTCTTAGGACAGAGGAATTTTCTAAGATATGCGATGAAATAAAAAGACTGGGAGTATAATTTCCCAGTCTTTGTAATATTAATCTATAAACTCTTCCAAGCTGAATAAAAGTTCATCTTTTTTTTCTGCAAAGTTTCCAAGTTTTCTTAAATAAACCTCTTCTCCAAAAAGTTTTATTTTAAAATCAAGAATAGTTTCTGCAAGATTTTTTTTGTTTACTTTTCTTTCGTCAAAAAGAAGTGCTCTTTTTTCAAGCTCTCCGTCAATATCTATAATAAGCATATTTTTCTTAAATTCAACAATTTCAACTTCACTTACTCTGTTCATAAATTCTCTGAATTCTAAATTTGCTTTTCTGTTTTCTGCATTTATTCTCTTATTTTCAGTTCTCTGTTTTATAGCTTTTTCCTGTAAAATTCTTGTCTGTTTTCTTTTTGCTTTAATTTTTGAATATGCTTTTCCTTTTGGTTTATTTTTACTGATAGTTTCCATAATACCTCCTAAAATCTTGACTATATATTTTATCACAGGAACAGAATTTTAACAAGTAAAAAGAAAACTTCCTATAATAAATAAAATATAGTATAATAAAATGTATGAAATTTAATTTAAAAAATAATTTTTCAAAGTTAAGGAGAAAATTTTAATGAATAAAGAGGTAATAGTAATCGGAGCAGGACTTGCAGGAAGCGAGGCAGCATATCAGCTTGCAGAAAGAGGAATAAAAGTAAAACTTTATGAAATGCGTCCTGTAAAAAATACAGAGGCTCACAAAACAGAAAATTTTGCAGAATTAATATGCAGCAACTCTCTTGGAGGAGATCATCTTGGAAATGCCTCTGGGCTTATGAAAGAGGAGCTTAGAAGAATGGGCTCTCTTCTTGTAAAAATTGCTGATGAATGCAGAGTTCCTGCAGGACAGGCACTTGCTGTTGACAGAGAGGGATTTTCTGAAAAAATAACAGAGATTCTTAAAAATCATCCAAATATAGAGGTAATAAACGAAGAGGTAACAGAGATTCCTAAGGACAAAATGGTTCTTGATGCAAGCGGACCTCTTACATCAGATGAACTTTCAAAAAAAATACAGGAGCTTACTCATGCTGATTATCTTTATTTCTATGATGCAGCAGCACCAATAGTAACTCTTGATTCAATAAATATGGATAAAGTATATTTCCAATCTCGTTATGACAAAGGAGACGGAGAATATATAAACTGTCCTATGAATGAGGAAGAATACAAAAATTTCTATGAAAATCTGATAAATGCAGACAGAGCACCATTAAAGAAATTTGAAGAGGAAAAACTTTTTGAAGGGTGTATGCCTGTTGAGAGAATAGCAGGAAGAGGGGAAAAAACTCTTCTTTTCGGACCTTTAAAACCAAAAGGGCTTACAAACCCAAGAACAGGAACAAGAGATTATGCAGTTGTTCAGCTTAGACAAGATGATAAAGACGGAAGAATGTATAATATGGTAGGATTCCAGACTAACCTGAAATTTGGAGAGCAGAAAAGAGTATTCTCAATGATTCCGGGTCTTGAAAACGCAGAGTTTGTAAGATACGGAGTTATGCACAGAAATACTTTTATAAACTCTACAAAACTTCTTACTCCAATGCTTAATATGAAAGAAAATGAAAATATTTTCTTTGCCGGGCAGATAACAGGAGGAGAGGGATATGTGGCAGCCATGGCAACAGGAATGATGGCAGCAGTAAATATGTATAACAAAATCATGGGGCTTGAACCTTTTATTCTTGATGACAGAAGTGCAATAGGTTCTATGATAAAGTATATTACTGAAGAAAAAGAGGATTTTCAGCCTATGGGACCAAACTTTGGTATGATAAGAGCTCTTGAAGGTAAAAAAATCAGAGATAAAAAAGAAAGATACAATAAAATTTCAAACATAGCTTTAGAATATTTGGAAGAAAAATTGAAATAGAAGGCAAAAGGAGAGAAGTATGGACTTCGCTTTATTTGAAAAATATATAAAAGATTTTCTTTTCTATTCAGAATTTACTGAAGGAAAAAGCAGAAATACAATGAAATCTCTGAAAAAAGATTTGGAGCAGCTGAAAGAATATCTGGAGAATGAAAAAGATTTGGAAGATATAAAAAAAATATCTTCTATTATGATAAGAGGATTTCTGCTTAAAATGCAGAAAGATGATATGAGCAAAAGGTCTTTAAACAGAAAGCTTTCATCAGTGAGAGGGTTTTTCAGATATCTTAAAAAAAATGAAATAATAAAAACAGACCCTGTGCAGACTGTATCAGCACCAAGTTTTCAGATAGAAGCACCGGATATATTATCCATTGATGAGATAAAAAGTTTGAGAGAGGCAATAAACACAGATAAGTGCAACGGAATACGTGACAGACTTATACTTGAACTTCTTTATTCTTCAGGAATAACTTCTCAGGAACTTCTTTCTCTGGGAGAAAATGTTTTTAATCTTGAAAAAAGAGAGATACTGGTAAGCAACGGAAAAACAACAAGAATAGTGTATTTCAGTGAAACTGCCAGAGAGTATTTTAAAAGATATATAGAGGCAAAAAAAGAAAAATATAAGGACAGATATAACCCTGATATATTATTTGTAAATGGTTCTGCCTCAAGAATAAGCGACCGTTCTTTAAGAAGGCTTATTGACAGATATGTTGTGAAAGCAGGAATTACAAGAGAGGTAAGTCCTTACAGTTTCCGTCACACTTTCGGAGCATATATGCTTTCTCACGGAATGAATATAAATTATCTGAAAGAACTGATGGGACACACAAATATAGAAACAACAAAAATTTATCAGGAAATAATTAAAAAACCAACAATACTAAAAAGTCTTAAACTGCTTGATGAATAAAAAACAGCAGTGAAACAGGAGAAATTATGGATAAAATAAGAGCGACAACCATTGTGGCTGTAAAAAAAGAAAACAGTGTGGCAATAGCAGGTGACGGACAGGTTACTTTCGGCGATACAGTTTTTAAAGGAAAAGCAAAGAAAATAAGAAAAATAAAAGAATATAATGTTTTAACAGGATTTGCAGGAGGGGCAGCAGATGCCTTTGCTCTTTTTGAAAAATTTGAAGAGCATTTAGATGCATATAAGGGAAACCTTAAAAAAGCATCTGTGGAACTTGCAAAAGAGTGGAGAAACGATAAAGCATTAAGAGTTTTAGATGCTATGCTTATTGTGGCAGATAAAAATAATATTCTTGTTTTATCAGGAAACGGAGATATTATTGAGCCTGATGAGGGAGTTGTGGCAATAGGAAGCGGAGGAAATTATGCTTATGCAGCAGCAAGAGCCCTTATTGCACATACAGATATGAAAGCGGAAGAGATAGCAAGAGAGGCTCTTAATATTGCATCTTCAATCTGTATTTATACAAATTCTAATATTTCAGTGGAAAAAATTTAATGGAGGAATAAATGGCAAAAAGATGTGTAGGATGTGGAGTGGAACTTCAAGGGGAAGATAAAAACAAAAGAGGATATCTTCCGCAGTCAGTTTTAGATGGTGACAGTAACGAACTTTATTGTCAGAGATGTTTTAAAATAAAAAACTATGGTGAATATATTCCCGTTCAAATGACAAGAGATGATTACAGAGAAGAAGTTAAAAAAGCACTTCCAGAGGCTGATGTGGCAATAGCTGTGTTTGACATAATTGATTTTGAAGGTTCTTTTGATGATGAAATACTTGATATTTTAAGAGAGATGGACTCTATTGTTGTTATAAACAAAATAGATCTTATCCCTGATGACAAACATCCTTCAGAAGTTGCAAACTGGGTTAAAGAAAGACTTGGAGAAGAGGGAATAGCTCCTCTTGATGTGGCTATTGTAAGCAGCAAAAAAGGATATGGAACAAGCGGAATATTTAAAAAGATAAATCATTTTTATCCAAACGGAGCAAAAGCTCTTGTTATCGGAGTAACAAATGTTGGAAAATCAAGTATCATAAACAGACTTATTGGTAAAAATATTGCAACAGAATCAAAATATCCTGGAACAACTCTTAAAAGTTCAAAGAAAACTCTTTCAAATGCAAATATTACTTTGATAGATACTCCGGGGCTTATTCCACAGGGAAGATTTTCAGACTTAGTATGTGAAAAATGTAATCTTGATATAGTTCCTTCCGGGGAGATTTCAAGAAAAACATATAAAGAGGGAAAAGACAGAGTAATATTTATCGGCGGAATGGTAAAAATGAAGGTTACAAGCAATGGAGAGCTTAAACCTATTTTCTCTGTGTATGCTTCGAAAAATGTAACTTATCATGATACAAATCTTGAAAAAGCAGCAGAGATGGAAAGAGAAGGAAGAGTAGACTTGTTCTCTCCTCCATGTGAAAAATGTGCAGAACAGTATAAAAAAGAAAAAATTGTAACAGAAAAATTTGTAGTTGAATCAGGAGAAGAACTTGTGTTTAAAGGGCTTGGATGGGTTTCTGTAAAAAGAGGACCTTTAGAAGTGGAAATCACTTATCCTGAAAGAGGAGAAATAATAATAAGAGAAGGATTTATAAAACCTAAAAGATAGGCAGGTTTTCTATGGAAACTAGAGAGAAAAATAAAGGAATAGCAATCTTAATAGAACTTGTGATAATTATAATTATAATAGTTATTCTTGTTTTTTATGCTGTTATTCCAAATATGAGCGATTTAAAATATCTGAGAAAAGCTGAAATAGTTCAAAAAAATTTAAAAGAGCTGAGAATTGCCCTTGAAGAATATTATCAGCTTACAGGGAGGTATCCTGAACTTACAAAACCGGGAGCTTATGATGATTTAAGAATTCTTGATTATGTAGATGAGCAGGGAAGAAAAATCTCTTTCGCAGATATTTATAAAAAGAACAGAATAGCATTTACACAGAAGACAGACAAAGTTTATGAAAACAACAGAGTGTTTGACAACAATGATTTTAAAGATATAAACGGTCTTGCAGGGTGGAACTATGATTATACAGGTCAGACAGGAGAGATTCATGCTAATCTTCCTCCCAATGCATATATGCAGGGAGTTGACTGGAGCGAACAATAGTTGCCAAAGTTTGTAAATTATGATAGAATACTCTTCGGGTTTTTAAAAATCAGTATATAATGGAGGAAATTGATGAAATACGATATAATTTTTCTTGGAGGCGGACAAGCTGGAATTTTTGGAGCTTACGAGGCTGTAGAAAATAATTCTCAGCTTAAGGTACTGGTAATAGATAAGGGGAAAATGCTTAAAAACAGAGTGTGTCCTAAAGAAACTTTAGGAAAATGTGTAAACTGTCCTACATGTGCAATAATTTATGGTGTCAGCGGAGCAGGGGCATTTTCAGATTCAAAATTTAATATGGACTATAAAGTCGGAGGAGATGTACACACAGTTACAGGAAAAGAAGTTGTAAACCAGACTATCAAAGATGTTGTTTCTGTTTACAGAAAATTTGGTTTCAACGAAGAGCCAAGCGGATTAAAATATAATACAACAATGGAAGAGATAAAAAGAAGATGTATTGAGCATGGAATTCAGCTTGTTGATACTCCTACAATGCACCTTGGAACAGACGGTTCAAGAAAACTTTATACAATGCTTGTAGATCATCTTTTAAGCAAAGGTGTAGAGTTTGTAACAGAAAGAGAAGTTGAAGGACTTATTATAGAAGAGGGAAAAATAAAAGGAGTGAAAGTTTCTCATAAAGGTGAAACAGAAGAATATTATTCTGATAATGTTGTTCTTGGAATGGGAAGAAGCGGTGCTCACAAAGTTATGGATCTTTGCCAGGAATATGGAATAAACTATCAGGCAGGAGCAGTTGATATTGGAGTAAGAGTTGAAATTCCTGATATTATAATGAGAGATATCAACGAAAACTTCTATGAAGCTAAAATGATTTATTATTCAAAAACGTATAAAGATAAAATGAGAACATTCTGCAGCAACCCAAGCGGATTTATAGCAGCTGAAAAACACGCAGCAGATGTTATTCTTGCAAATGGGCATGCATATAAAGATAAGAAATCAACAAACACAAACCTTGCTCTTTTATGTACAAAAACATTTACAAAACCATTTGATCAGCCTTTTGAATATGCAACAGCCATAGCAAACCTTTCATCTATGCTTACAGGTGGAAAACTTTTAATGCAGTCTTATGCTGACTTAAAAGAGGGTAAACGTTCAACAGATGAAAAACTTGAAAGATTAAATATAGTTCCTACTACAACAGATTATGTTGCAGGGGATATATCTCTTGCATGTCCAAAAAGAATTCTTGACAACATCATAGAATTTATTGAGGCACATGATAAAATAACTCCGGGATTTGCATCAGCAGACCTTCTGCTGTACTTCCCTGAAATAAAATTCAGAAGTACAAGAATGGAAATTGATAAAAATATGATGACAAATATTGAAGGACTTTATGCAGCAGGGGACAGTTCAGGTTATGGAAGTGGACTTAATATCGCAGCTGTAATGGGAATGCTTGCAGTAAGACATATTTTAACAAAATATTAAAAAACAGCTGGAAATTTAAGTAAAAAAGGTATATAATAAGCAATGTGATAGTGCAGAAGTGGCGAAACGGTAGACGCGCTGTCTTCAGGCGGCAGTAGGAATTATCCTGTGAGAGTTCAAATCTCTTCTTCTGCACCATAAATTTAAAATAGTTGAATGAAATTCAGGTATTTGAAAAAGTACCTGAATTTTTTATATTTTTGACAAAAAATAAAAAGTATAATATAATAAAGTAAAGAAACCAAGAAATAAAAATTTCAAGAAAATATAAGGAGGAAGATTATTATGGCAGCGGATATTTTAAATATGGATAAAACTATATCAATCTCTTCTAAAAATCAAATAACTATACCTAAAGTTTTAATAGAGTTTTTAGGTTTTGAGAAAGAAGCTAAAATAAAAACAGATGGGAATTCAATTATTATAACTCCTGTGAAAAAAGATAACTTTGATTTTTCTGATTTAATCCTTGCCGATTTAATAAAAGAAGGATATGAAGGAAATGATATTTTAGTTGAATTTAGAAGAAGAACAGGGAGAATTAAGCCTGCAGTTAAAGAAATGGCTGAAGAAGCAAAGAAAAATCCTGTTACTTTTGAAGATATTTTTGGAGATGATGAGTAATGCAGAATATTCTCTTTTCTCCTGCCAGTGAGAAATTTTTTAAAAAGTTAAAAGATAAAAAATTAAAAGAAAAATTTAAAGATGCTATTGAATTAATTTCTAAAGATTATACGGTAGGGAATTTAAAACAAGGAGATTTAGCAGGAATATACAGTTATGACATTTTTTATAATAAAACAAATTATGAACTTGCTTATACAGTCGAAGAAGTAGATGGAAAAATTATAATTATTCTTTTAGCAGGAACCAGAGAAAATTTTTATGATGAATTAAAAAAATATTTGAAAAAAAGAAAAGGATAAAAATAATATATTAAAAGAATTCAGGTATTTATATATGCCTGAATTTT
>UQOH01000081.1 GCA_900542625.1 uncultured Fusobacterium sp. | reverse complement strand
TTTAAAATCAGGTTTTTTAATAGAAAAAAATTTGATATTAATATAGTAAAAAATGAGATATAATAAAATGAACAAAATTTTAGGAGGGAAATAAATGAAAAAATATCCAAAATCTTTCTGGCTGATGTGTTTTACAATTGTATGGGAAAGATTTGCATATCATGGTATATCAACACTTCTTGTACTATTTTTTACAGCCGGTATAATTCAAGGAGGGCTTGGTCTTTCGGTTAAAGAGGCAACATCTCTTTATGGGACTTTCGTGGGGATTCTGCATCTTACTCCTCTTATAGGAGGCTGGCTTGCAGATTCTTATCTGGGACAGCAGAAATCTGTAATTTTAGGAGGAATATTTGTAGCTCTTGGAAATATAACTCTGTTTTACAGTCCTACAATAAATATATTGTATCTTGGTCTTTTGTGTATAATAATAGGAAACGGATTTTTTAAGGCAAGTGCCAGCAGCATTGTAGGAAACATTTTTAAAACAGAAGAGCCTAATAAAAAAGAAGTGGCTTACAGTCTTTTCTATATGTTTATAAATCTTGGTTCTTTTCTTGCTCCTTTTACAGCAGGGCTTGTGGCAGATAAAATTTTTGCTGTTAAAGATGAGGCAGGAACAATACTGCATTTTGGTTTCAGAGAGATGTTTTTGATAGCAGGGCTTATGGCAGCAGCAGGAACAACAGCTTTTATTCTTTCTGCTCCGAAGTTTTTAAAAGAAACAGGACTGAAGCCTTCAAAGAAAATATCAAAACAGGAAAAATCAAATATATTTACTTATAAATTTTCAGAGAATGAAAAGAAAAGAATGCTTGCAATGGGAATTACAGCTGTTTTTGTAATATTGTTCTGGACTACTTTCTATCAGTCTTTCAGTTCTATAACTCTTTATGCAAGGGATTATGTGAACAGAGATGTAATGGGATATTCAGTTCCTGTTCCATGGTTTGCTGCTCTTAATTCTATTCTGGGAATTATTCTTGCTCCTGTAATTGCTCTTGTGTGGGAGAAATTTGGAGGAAAAAAATGCAGCACTCCTGTAAAAATGACTCTTGGAATTTTTTCCATGGGAACAGCTTTTCTGCTGATGTCTGTTTCAGTTCTTTCAACAGGAGGGACATATACAGGAGCAAAAGCAAGTATTCTGTTTATAATTTTTGCTTATCTTTTCAATACAATATCAGAGCTTTGTATTGCTCCTGTGGGTATTGCTATGTTTAACAGACTTGCACCTGAAAGATTTTCCACTTTCTTTATGGGAATGTGGTATATGACAATGTTTGCAGCAAGTTTTATTTCAGGAAAAGTGGCAGGATTTACTCAAAATGCAGGCTTTCTTATTATTTTCGCCTCTTTGTCAGGAATACTTTTTGTTATGGGGTTTGTACTTTTTGGAATAAGAAATTACCTTAATAAATTAATGGAAATGTAAATTTAAGAATAAAATTCTCTTAGAAAAAATATCAGCAGATTTATATTGTTCGTTCATCTAAAAACGATAAACTCGGCTTACAGCCTCAAACATATCGTTTTTTACGATGAACTCACTGCATAAATTACGCAGATATTTTTAAAATCGAGAATTCTATTCTCAGATTATTTTATATAATATTCGTATTATGTAGAACAAATAATAAATGAACTAGGAGGATTAAATGAAAAAGTTATTATTAATTATCTTTATGATTTTTGGAATGACGGTTTTTGCAGAAGAATATGTAAGCGGAAAAATTGTTAAGAAGATAGGGACAGCAGTTGAAAATAATATTCCTACAGCAGCTCAAATAGAAGATGGAATAAAAGATGTTATTGTATATGAAGTGAAAGCAGAGGGGAAAACTTTGGTTGTAGAGCACCCTGTTTATGCTGAAAACTCTTTAAATATACATTTTAATGTTGGTGACAAAGTTGTTTTAATGAAAGATGAGTATGATGGAAGTATCACATATTTTATTACAGATGTTGATAAAAGAATGGATTATGCGATTCTTTCATTGGGTTTTGTTGTTTTTACAATAATTTTGGCAAAAATTAAAGGTGTTAAAGCATTGTTTGCTTTAGGAATAAGTGTAACAGCAATAATTTATTTTTTCATACCAATGGTAGCAAAAGGGCATTCTCCAATATTTTTGTCAGTTATAACAGCATTATTTTCTTCAGTTGTAACTATATACTGTATAACAGGATTTAACAGAAAAGGAATTGCAGCAGTTTTGGGAAGTATCGGAGGTGTAATCTGTTCAGGTATTTTATCAGCACTTTTTGTGAAAAGAATGTCTCTTACAGGATTTTCAACAGTAGATTCAATTGGTTATGGAAGCCTTCTTCAGGGAGTAAAAATAACAGAACTTGTGTCAGCAGGAATAATTCTTGGAAGTATGGGTGCAGTAATGGACGTAGCCATGTCAATCTCTTCATCACTTACAGAACTTAAAGAGAAAAATCCAAATCTTACTCCGTGGGAGGTGTTTGTTTCAGGGATTCATATTGGAAGTGATGTTGTTGGAACTATGATAAATACATTGATTCTTGCATATATTGGAAGTTCTCTTTTTGATATGATAGTAATATCTGTGAATATACATGAACTGCCGATGATAAGACTTTTTAACTATGAGTTCATTGCTGTTGAAATTTTAAAATCATTTTCAGGAAGTATAGGGATTCTGGCAGCTATTCCTTTAACAGCATATTTAAGCGGGTATATGGGAACAGGAAGAAATATTTTGGAAGATAATAAACAAAATAAAAATAAGTAAAGCTGTCCAGTGTAAATTTACTTTTTATTTTTTTGTAAATTTGATATAATTAAATTATAAACAGATATATTCAGAAAGGAACTGGTTTGATTTATGACTGAAAAAGAAATTGATGAGCAGATGGCAAGAGCTGTAAAAAAAGTGCCTTTTGAAGTAAAAAAAATAAAATTTGTCCTGTTTTTAGTAAAGAAATATAAAAGTTTTATTAAAATTTTTAAAATATAACCGGAGGAAATGATGACAGAAAAACTTCTTAAAACTGTGGAGAAAATTATAGAAGAGTTTAACAAAAGAGGGTATGATATAGCGGAAGATGTGGTTGAACTTATAGAAAGCAGGGAAGATGTTGCTGCAAAGCTTGAAGAGACTAAGTTCAAAAATATAGAATTTTTTAATGTAGATGAAGAAAATTCTGTTGGTTTTACTTTAGATGATATGCAGGTAAACTTCTTTGTTGAATATGGAGAGGACGAAGAAGGAAAATGGTATGAGGCAAGTGTAGAAATTATAAATTTCTAAAATTAAATAAACTTTTTATAAAAAATATCAGCCTGATTATTAAATCAAGCTGATATTTTTAATTTAGTTATATAAGATATCTCTTATATTTTGATTGTATTTTTCCTGTTTTTCAAGCTGGATTTTATCATTTTTCAAAAGGAATTTTTTAGTTCCTTTATCACGGATAAGCCCTGTGAAAGGATCAAGATCCTGATAATAAAGCTTTCCATTTGCAACAAGATTGTCTATATATTCAAATCTGCTTGGAGTATATAATCCCTCATCAATGATTTTCTTATAGAATTTCTGCCAGATAGGAGCAACCAGAGCACCACCTGTTGTATCTCCCATTTTAGAGTTATCATCATATCCAAGATATATTGTAGTGACAAGATCAGGAGTAAATCCTGCATACCACACACTTCTTGCATCATTTGTTGTACCTGTTTTTCCTGCCTGTTCAATAGTTTTTCCATATTTTGTTTTAACCTGAGCAGAACGGCTTGTACCTGTTTTTGTAGAGCTTATCAAAAGATTTGTAGTAAGAGCAATATCTTCTGAATCAAATGTTTTTTCTATTGCCGGCGTATATTTATATAGAGTATTATCATTTTTATCTCTTACTTCCAATAAAAATACAGGCTCAACAGCATAACCTCCATTAGAGAAAACAGCATAAGCTTTTGCAAGCTGAGCAGGTGTTCCCACAAGAGAACCAAGTGAAGCTGTCAAATCATTTGGCGGGTTAAGATTAGTTTTTGTTTTTGATATAGTATCTTTAAGTTTGTTGTGTCCTAAATCTCTTAAAAGTTTTATAGAAACCATATTTACAGATTTATCAAGTCCCTCAAGAAGAGTGGCATTTTTTCTGTAAAGAGTACCTACGTTTTTAGGAACCCACTCTCCAAAAACTACTCTTGAGTCTTCAACTATTGTATTTTCACTCTTTCCGTCTATAATTGCAGAAAGATAAACGAAAGGCTTAAATGCAGAACCTATTTGACGCTTTGCATCAAGAGCTCTGTTGAAGTTTCCAGGCTGAAAATTCTTTCCTCCGATTATTGAAATTACATGTCCGTTTGTAGAATCCATTGTGAACATAGCACCTTGTAAAAGCTCATCCTTAACTAACGGCTCATAGCTGTTAAATACCTCTTCAGCTGCTTTCTGTATATCATAATCAAGGGTAGTATAAACTTTTAAACCGCTGTTATAAATAGTTTCATCATCAAAGTTTTGAGCAAGAAGCTCCTGAACAGTGTCAGTAAAGCTTGGAACTTTTGATTTATTAACAAAACCTTTTTTATACACGATTGTTACTGCATTTTTGTCAACAGATGTGAAATCATAATTTTCAGGAAGATCAGTCTCAAGAACAAACTTGTGAGCCATAGCTTTATCATATTCTTCTTTTGTTATCATTTCATATTTCAGCATCTGTCCAAGAACTATATGAGTTCTGTTAAGTGAAAGTCTTAAGTTTCTTCTTGGATTGAAAGTTCCCGGTCTGTTAGGCATTCCTGCAAGCATTGCAGCCTCAGGAATATTCAGCTCTTTAGGCTCTTTTTTAAATAAAGACTGAGAAGCACTTCTTATTCCATAATCTCCTTCACCAAAATAAATTTCATTAAGATATTTTTCAAAAATTTCATCTTTAGTATATCTTTTTTCTATTTCAATAGTTATAATAGCCTCTTTAATCTTTCTTGAAAGTTTTCTTTCATGGGATAAGAAAGCATTTCTTGAAAGCTGCTGTGTAAATGAACTTGCTCCCTGTCTTGCTCTTCCTGAAGTCAGGTTTACAAAAACAGCTCTTGCAAGCCCGATAGGGTCGATTCCGTAGTGGCTGTAAAATCTTCTGTCCTCTATTGATAAAAAGGCATCTTTTGCAATCTGAGGAACATCTTCAAATTTTACGGGAACTCTGGATTCCTTATATATTACATCAATTACTTTACCGTTTCTGTCATAAATCTGTGTAGGAATAGAAGGAGTATATGATTCAACAAGCTCTGCTATATTTGGTATCTCTTTTTTGTAGTGATTAAAAATAAGAGATACTGCAATAACTCCGATAATTCCTCCAACAGCAGCAACAGCAATAAAGATTTTTAATATTTTTTTCCACATATTAATCTCCATATTTTAGTACTAATTATTATTTTGCATTTCTTTGTCTAAGCTGACCGCATGCACCGTCTATATCTGTTCCTTTTTCCCCTCTTATAACAACATTAACTTTTCTGTCGTTTTTAAGAATGCTGTAGAATTTATCGATTTTCTTTTGACTAGGTCTTTCAAAATCGTTCTCAACAACAGGGTTGTAAGGGATAAGATTTAGTGTATGGTCAAATTCATGCATGAAATCTGCCAATGTGTTTGCGTCGTTGTCAGATACGTTAAATTCTTTTATTAAGATATATTCAAATGTAATTCTACGGTTTGTAATTCTTTGATATTCTTTTAATACTGTAAACAGATCTTCTAACGGGAATCTTTTGTTTATAGGAATAAGCTGATCTCTTTTGTCGTTGAATACAGCGTGAAGAGATACTGCAAGTTCAACAGGAAGTTTCTCTTCAAGAAGTCTTTCAATTCCCGGAACAATTCCAGATGTAGAGATTGTTATTTTTCTTTTAGAGATATTTAGTCCGTTTTCATGTGATAAAAGAACTATTGCTTTCATTAAGTTATTGATGTTTAATAAAGGTTCTCCCATTCCCATAAAAACTATGTTGTTTACAGATTCATCTTTGTTTCTTAATCTTCTTTCGATAGTATAAACCTGATTGATTATTTCGTGTACATCAAGGTTTCTTTCAAATCCAGAAGCACCAGTTGCACAGAAAGCACATTTTACAGGACATCCTACTTGTGTTGAAACACAAAGAGTATTTCTTGTTTTATGTTTTAAAAGAACTGTTTCGATAGTGTTTCCGTCTTCTAATTTGAAAAGGAATTTTTCAGTTCCGTCTATTTTTGATACTTTGTGGTTCATAAGGTTAAGAAGAGGGATATAGCTGTTGTTGTCTAACATTTCTCTATCTTTTAATGATATATTTGACATATCATTTATATTTCTGATTAATTTTCCATGAAGCCAGTTGAAAATCTGTTTTCCATAGAATTTTTTCATTCCAAGAGAAAGGATATATTCTGTTATTTCCTTTTCATCAAGGTTTAATAAATTTAATTTAAATTCTTCCATTTTTCCTCCGTATATTTTAAAGTTTAAGACATATTATAACAGTTTTTTTGAAAAAACACAAAGATTATTTGGTAATATTTCTTACTGCTTTAAGCATAATCTCTTTTGATGTTTTTCCTTTTATGTTTCCCTGCTTTGGACCTCCTCCGCCTTTTAAACCGTTATCAAGAGCCACAGCCTCTTTTATAAGATTTGCACAGTTAATGCTTGTGCTTGATAAAAAGGCAGTATCTTCAGCAATTCCAATAAAAGTAATATCTTTATTTGTAAAATATTTTCTTAAGCTGTCTATTAAATCTTTTTCACCTTCATAAACGACAACTTTGTGTGAATTTATCTCTACAGCCTCATTTACAAGAGATGCTCCCAAAATTTCAGCATATTTCTGCAGCATATTTACATAATTTCTTTTTAAATTTTCGTGCTCTTTCTGATAATTTTCAACTTTTTCTATAATCTCATAATCACGGCAGCTGAATTTATGGTTTAAATCTCTAGTGATTTCAGCTTTTCTGTTGTAATCTGCAACAGCTCTGTCTCCTGCAATAAAGTTTACTCTTGTGTATTTTCCTTTTATTCTTTCGTGAGATACAAATTTAAAAATTCTGATATCTTTAATATTTTTCAGATGGAAACCTGCACAAGCACATAGGTCATATCCTTTTATTTCAACAATTCTGATATCTCCTGTAATTTTAGGGCTTAGTTTTTTTCTTAAATCAAGCTCAGCAGCCTCTTGGTGTGAAACAAGTCTTTCAGTGACTTCAGCTCCCTCTGCAACAGCCTTATTCATTTTTTCTGCAATTTCGTTAATCATCTCTTCTGAAATATTATCGCAGTCAATATCACATGTTGATACTTCTTCACCCATTCTGTATCCTACATTGTTAAGATTATAATCTTTTAAGAAAATTCCTGATAAAAGATGTTCTGCTGTGTGTTGAAGGGCAATATCCTCTCTTCTTTTCATATCAAGAGAGTACTCATATTCTCCCGGCTGTATTTCCTCAGCAAGGATAATTTTATCCTCTTTTACCTCTAATATTTCAATATTGTTTATTGTTCCTCTGTCTCCCAGCTGTCCTCCCTTACCGTCAGGGTATATTTTTACAGCAGAAGGATCATTATATTCAGCTTCAACAGCATAACCGTTTTTAGCTTTTTCACAGTTTTTAATAGTTATAAGCATTTGCATACGCCTCCGTCAACAAAAATATTCTCAACATATATTATACTATAATTTAAGTTAAGAAACAAAATTAAATTGTTTTTTTGAAATAAAATTATTGACAAAGATGTAAAAATGAGATATTATAATTAAGTGCAATGTGCCCGAATGGTGGAATTGGTAGACGCGACGGACTCAAAATCCGTTTCTCCTCGGAGATTGCGGGTTCAAGTCCCGCTTTGGGCACCATTAAAACTGGTATTCTTTTTGGAAAATAATAAAGCCGTTCTTTTATAGAACGGCTTATTTTTTTTAGAAAAATATATATTTTAAGAGAATTCTTTGAAATAAAATCTGTTTTTTCAATTGATAAGGTTTATTTATAAATTTCACTTCTATGCCCTATTTCAAGTACAAGTATTATAATTTTTTCATCTTCTATATCACATAGTACTCTATAATTGCCTACTCTGTATCTCCAGTAGCCTTTTAAATTTCCAACCAATGCTTTTCCATGGATTCTTGGATTTTCACAACCTACCAAGTTCTTTTTTATCCATTTTAAAATTAATTTTTGTACAGAAGTATCTAATTTTTTTAAATCTTTCTTTCCTTGCTCTGAAAATTCAACTTTATAACTCATCTGTTTCATCAAATCCTAACTCTTTTACTAAATCATCAAATGAAGTTGTTTTCATGCCGGCAGCTATATGATTTTTATAAGCAGCATCAGCCAGTTTTATATCATATTCATCTTCGAGTTTTTCAAAAAGTATTTTTTTTATATAGCTTGAAATTCCAAGACCTTCAAATTCAGAAACTTCTTTTAATAATTTCTCTTCTTTTTCATTTAATCTTAAAGATATAACAGGCATTTTCATCTCCTCCTTTCATGTATTACTATTGTAATACATTTTAAAAAGGAAGTCAATTTATTTTCGTTGCTTTTTATTTACAAATAATTTAAAATTATGTATAATGTATTTGAGTAACATACCTGTTACGGAAACAGTATATAGAATAAAAACGCTATGATGTTACCCAAAAAGATTACGGATACAAAGGGTAATTGTTATGAAATTCTTCTTGATAAGC
>UQOH01000080.1 GCA_900542625.1 uncultured Fusobacterium sp. | reverse complement strand
TTTATTAAATTTTTAATTTGTTCTTCAATATATTCTTGTGAGCAATATTAATAGCAAAAATTTTTACGAAAGAATTTTTTTCTTATCTTAAATGAAACAGCCTCTTAAATAATTTTATTATCAGATTAACTTGTCAAAACTTATTTTTTAAGTTTAACTCTCATTAATAAATCTCCTGCCTTTACTTCACCAGAAGCAACAACTTCAATAGTTTCTACCATATCCATGCTTGTGATGATAACTGGAGTTTTAGTTGATTTTGCGTTAGCAGCGATAAATGCTAAATCATACTCGATTAATTTATCTCCTTTTTTAGCACTTCCAGCCTCAGCTACTCTTGTTAAACCTTCACTGTTTAATTTAACAGTATCTATACCAAAGTGAACTATCATTTCTAATCCATTATCAGCCTCTAAACTTACAGCGTGATTAGTTTCAAATATATCTATTTCAGCGTCGATTGGAGCATATAAAGCACCTTCAACCGGATCAATAGCACATCCGTCTCCTATCATTTTTTGAGCAAAAGCTTCATCAGGAACTTCGCTTAAAGGAATAACTTTTCCGTTAAGTGGAGAGTAAACCTCAAACCATTCTTCTGTTTTTTTACCTTTTAAGAAATCAAATAATCCCATTTTTTTCTCCTTTTATTTCTTTGTTGATTTACAAATATATCGTACTTTTATTATTCCATATTTATAAAAATAAATCAAATAAATTTTAAAACTTTTTTTAACTTTGTATCGTCTTATGGTTTGAAAGAAAGAAAAATTTATTATTAATCACTGCTTAAAATATTTTACTAAGTATGGCTATGTGGGAGGTAATATTATGAATCCAAACATTTTTACAGAAAACTCAATTATGGCACTCAATGATTCTAAGAGCCTTGCAATTAAGTACAAGCAGTCAAGCATTAAGGCCGAAATATTAGCCCTAGCTTTATTACTTAACAAAGAGGGATTAATACCAAGAGTTATTGAAAAAATGAACCTGAACCTTGCTTCTATTATCAGCGGACTTGAAAGAGAAATCGAAAAATTCCCTAAAATAGAAGGAAACGGATTAGGAGATGTTTCTATTGATTCTGTTACAAACAGAGTTCTTGTAGAAGCAGAAGAAGAAATGAAGACAATGGGAGATTCTTATATAAGCGTTGAACATATCTTCACAGCACTTTTAAAAGAGTGTAAAACACTGCAAAGATTAGGAATTAACCTAAATCAATTTAAAGAGGCGATTAAAGCAATCAGAGGAAATCAAAAAGTAGATTCTCAAAATCCGGAATCTAAATATGAAGTATTGGAAAAATACGCAAAGGATTTAGTTGAACTTGCAAGAGCGGGTAAAATAGACCCTATTATTGGAAGAGACAGCGAAATAAGAAGAACTATTCAGATTATTTCAAGAAGAACAAAAAACAACCCAATATTAATTGGTGAACCCGGTGTTGGTAAAACTGCTATTGCAGAGGGGCTGGCACAAAGAATTCTTAACGGAGATGTTCCTGAAAACTTAAAAGACAGAAAAATATTCTCACTTGATATGGGAGCACTTATTGCAGGTGCTAAATACAGAGGGGAATTTGAAGAGAGATTGAAAGCTGTTTTAAAAGAAGTTGAGGCTTCAGATGGAAAAATAATTCTGTTTATTGACGAAATTCATACAATAGTTGGAGCAGGTAAAACAGACGGTGCAATGGACGCAGGAAACTTATTAAAACCTATGCTTGCAAGAGGTGAAGTAAGAGTTATCGGTGCAACTACTATTGACGAATACAGAAAATATATTGAAAAAGACCCGGCTCTTGAAAGAAGATTCCAGACTGTTCTTGTTGATGAGCCGACAGTTGAAGATACTATCTCTGTTTTAAGAGGACTTAAAGAAAAATATGAAGTTTATCATGGTATCAGAATAAGTGACGGTGCTATTGTTTCTGCTGCTGTTTTAAGTGACAGATATATTTCAGACAGATTTCTGCCTGATAAAGCAATCGACCTTATAGATGAGGCTGCTGCTATGATAAGAACTGAAATTGATTCAATGCCAAGTGAACTTGACGAACTTACAAGAAAATCTATGCAGCTTGAAATTGAAAGAGAGGCTCTTAAAAAGGAAGATGACGAAGCATCTAAAGAAAGATTAAAAGCTCTTGAAAAAGAGTTGTCAGAAATCAACAGTAATAAAGCTGTTTTAAAATCTCAATGGGAAGTTGAAAAACAGGAAATTGAAAAAGTAAAACAACTAAAAGCTGAAATTGATAAAACTAAACTTGAAATTGAACAAGCTGAAAGAAATTATGATCTTGAAAAACTTGCTCAATTAAAATATGGTAAACTTGCTGGTCTTGAAAAAGAACTTAAAGAGCAGCAGGAAATATCAGATAAGAAATTTGACCACGCTTTATTAAAACTTGAAGTAAGTGAAAACGAAATAGCAGATATTGTTTCTAAATGGACTGGTATCCCTGTTTCAAAACTTGTTGAAAGTGAAAAAGAAAAAATTCTTAACCTTGAAAAATCTCTAAACGAGAGAGTAATGGGACAGGAAGAGGCAGTTAAACTTGTTGCTGATACAATTTTAAGAGCAAGAGCAGGATTAAAAGATAAGAGAAGACCAATAGGTTCTTTCATTTTCTTAGGACCTACAGGTGTTGGTAAAACTTATCTTGCAAAATCTCTGGCTTATAACTTGTTTGACAATGAAGATAACATGATAAGAATTGATATGAGTGAGTACATGGATAAGTTCTCAGTAACAAGACTTATCGGTGCACCTCCGGGATATGTTGGATATGAAGAGGGAGGACAGCTTACTGAAGCAGTAAGAAGAAAACCTTATTCTGTTATCCTGTTCGATGAAATCGAAAAAGCACATCCTGATGTATTTAATACATTCTTACAAATTCTTGATGACGGAAGACTTACTGACGGGCAAGGAAGAGTTGTAGACTTCAAAAATACTTTAATTATTATGACATCAAATGTGGGAAGTTCACTTATCCTTGAAGATCCTGATTTAAGCGAAGAAACTAAAAAATCTGTAAACAATATGCTTAAACAGGGATTTAAACCTGAATTTTTAAACAGAATTGATGATATAATTATCTTCAAGAGTCTTTCTCTTAATTCTGTAAAAGATATTGTAAAACAATTATTAAAAGATACTCAGGAAAAATTAAAAGACAAATATATTAAACTTGAATTTACAAATGATGTTATTGATTATCTTGCTGTAAACTCTTATGATCCTCATTATGGAGCAAGACCGCTTAAGAGATTTATCCAGAAAGAAATCGAAACAGAACTTGCTAAAAAAGTTTTATCTAATGAGATAAAAGAAAAAGATACAGTATCAGCTGTACTTGAAAATGACAAAATAAAATTTGTCGTAAAAAATTAGATAAAATCAAGTTTTTTATAAAAGAATAAAAAATTTATTAAAAATTTTGTTGACATTCTCTTTAATTAGTAGTAAACTGAATTCAATTAAATACAAAACAGAAGATAGAGGTTGCGGTTTTCATTAGTAGTTAAAAATATTAATCTTGTGCAGAGTTTTTAACGAAAGGGGAAATTGCCGAAGGATATATCTGCAGCACAGTGTATATATTCTGGGACGGTGTATAAGATACAGCGGACTGTCACAATTATGTGGAGAGCTATCATTGGTTTTTTAATATTTATTTGTTTATACTAGTTAGTTAGATATTAAACCATAAACTCATTTTTGTGAATCTTCAAAAATCAGTTTATGGTTTTTTTATTTGTATCAAATTTAAAATTTTTATAAATGGGGGTTATTTTTTATGGGAAACAGATTTTTTAGAATTATTTCATTTTTATCTTTAGTCTTTTTAATGGTATCAACAGCAGCATTTGCTGAAGAGGCAGCTTATCAGCCGGCTTTATACTCAACTTTCTGGTCACTTGTACCGCCAATCGTTGCAATCGTTCTTGCTCTTTTAACTAAAGAAGTTTACAGTTCTCTATTCATAGGAATATTAGTTGGTGGACTTTTCTATTCAGGATTTAAATTTGAAGGAACAATGATGCATATTCTTCAGGGAGGATTTGTAACTGTTCTTGCTGATGCTTACAACGTTGGTATCTTAATATTCTTAGTTATCCTTGGTGGAATGGTTTGTCTTATGAATGCAGCCGGTGGTTCTCGTGCATTTGGACAATGGGCAAGCAAAAGAATAAAATCTCGTGTTGGTGCACAGCTTGCTACAATACTTCTTGGATGTTTAATATTCGTTGATGACTACTTTAACTGTTTAACAGTTGGAAGTGTAATGCGTCCTGTTACAGACAAACACAATGTATCTCGTGCTAAACTTGCTTACATAATAGATTCAACAGCAGCTCCGGTTTGTATCATCGCTCCAATATCTTCTTGGGCAGCAGCAGTTACAGGATTTGTTCCTGGAGAAGATGGATTTTCAGTATTTATCAATGCAATACCATATAACTTCTATGCACTTTTAACAATATTAATGTTAGTTCTTCTTGTTTTCTTAGGTGTTGATTATGGACCAATGAGAACACATGAATTAAATGCTATGAATGGAGATTTATTTACAACTGAAGATCGTTCTTTCGTAACAGAAGAAGTTCAGGCAAGTAAAAAAGGTTCTGTTTTAGATCTAGTAGTTCCTATCGTTCTTTTAATAATCTGTTGTGTAACTGGAATGATATATAGTGGTGGATTCTTCAGCGGTGCAGGATTTGTTGAGGCTTTCTCAAACAGTGATGCATCAGTTGGACTTGCTTTAGGAAGTATCTTTGCAATCATAATTACAATTATATTCTATTCAGTAAGAAAAGTTCTTTCTTTCAGTGCTTGTATGAACTGTATACCAGAAGGATTCAAAGCAATGGTTCCTGCAATTATAATTCTTACATTTGCATGGACATTAAAAGCTATGACTGACAGTTTAGGAGCAGCTCCATATGTTGCAGGAATGATGGAATCTTCAGCAGCAGGACTTATGAATATGCTTCCAGCAATTATATTCGTAGTTGGTTGCGGACTTGCATTTGCAACTGGAACTTCTTGGGGAACATTCGGAATCTTAATTCCAATAGTTGTTGCAGTGTTTGAAAACGATCCTCAAATGATGATTATAGCAATATCTGCTTGTATGGCTGGTGCAGTTTGCGGAGACCACTGTTCACCAATCTCTGATACAACTATCATGGCATCTGCAGGAGCACAAAGCAATCACGTAAACCACGTTTACACTCAATTACCTTATGCTTTAACAGTTGCATCAATATCATTTGTTTCTTACATAGTTGTTGGATACACAAGAAGCTTACTTGTTGCTCTTCCATTTGGAATGGCTGTTCTATTTGGACTTTTATTCTTCATAAAAGTTAAAAACGGACAAACTCAAGCAACTGCTACTCCAGCAAATTAATAAATAAAAAATAACATAATAAAAAAAATCCAGATTTCAAAGTCTGGATTTTTTATTTTGCATAAAATATTTTATTTAGAAAGCAGCTCTCTGCATTTATATATTATAATCCCACATGCCATTGCAACATTAAGAGATTCAGCTGTTCCATAAATAGGAATTATTACTTTTTCATGTGAATGATTTATAATATTGTCTCCTATCCCGCTTCCTTCGTTTCCAAAAACAACAGCATTTCTCTCTGCCATTTTCATTTCAGTATAAGGTATGCAGTCATCACTTAACACAGTAGAAAATATCTTATACTCTTTTTCTTTTAAGATATCTAAAAGTTTTTCTTCATCTATATAATACAGCTTTACGTTGAAGATAGATCCCATAGTGCTTCTTACTGTTTTTTCGTTGTAGCAGTCGACACTTCCTTTTGTAAGAATAATATCCTTATATCCTGCTGCATCAGCAGTTCTTATAATTGTTCCAAGATTTCCCGGATCACCGACTCTGTCCAGCACAATTACATTATCCTCTATCTTATTTATATCATACTCTTCATATTTATAAACAAGTATAACTCCTTGAGAATTTTCCTGAGAGCTCAGCTGAAGAAAAAGATTTTCAGCAAGAACAATTATCTGACTTTTTTCAAATTTCTTTATTTTTTGAAGAATATCTTTATTTTCAGAATATTTTTCATCTATAATTATAGTCTCAGGAACTGTATCAAAATCTAAAAACTTTACTCCCTCTGCCAAAAATTTCTTTTCACTGTCTCTGTATTTTTTTGTTCTAAGCTTTTTTATTCTTTTTAATGTATTATTTTCTTTACTGTCTATAAAAATCATTATATTTTACCCTCCACAAATATCAGCTAAAATATTATACTATAAATAAAACATTTTATCTATATTATATTTGTCTTGACTTAAACAGTCAAATAGAATATTATTTTAATGAGCGATTAATTTTGGGGAGGATTGATAATTAAAAATGAAAATTACAAATATTTTAAAAAAATGCCTTATAATTTCTGCACTGACTTTTAGTTTTATTGGCTGTGGTTCAGAAAATAACGAAGGAACAGAAACAGCACAAAAAGCTGATTACAAAAACGCTGTATATATTTATTCATGGGCTGAATATATTCCAACTGAAGTTTTTGAAAAATTTGAAAAAGAAACAGGAATAAAAGTTATAGAAGATATTTATTCTACAAATGAGGAGATGTTTACAAAGCTGAAAGCAGGAGCTGTGGGATATGATATTGTTGTTCCTTCTCCAGACTATGCTGAAATTATGATGAAAGAAAAAATGCTTTCTCCGGTAGATAAAAGCAAAATTTCTACATATAAAAATATTGATCCGAGAGTTTTGGAAAAACTTGAAAGCTTTGATAAAGGAAATCAATATGCTGTTCCTTACACTATGAGTGCAACTATAATTGCTGTTAATAAAAATAAAGTTAAAGACTATCCGAGAGATTACAGCATATATGACAGAGAAGATTTAAAAGGAAGAATGACTCTTCTTGACGATATGAAAGAGGTTATTATTGCCGGGCTTGGAATGTCTGGGTATCCACAGGATACAGACAGTGAAGAGGGAATGAAAAAAGCTGCTGAGAAAATTATAGGCTGGAAACATAATATAGCAAAATTTGACTCAGAATCTTTTGGTAAAAACTTTGCAAGTGAAGATTTCTGGGTTGTTCAGGGATATGCAGAAAATATTTATATGGAACTTACAGAAGAACAGATAGAAAATACAGATTTCATTGTTCCTCAAAAAGGAGGAGCTGCTTCTATTGATTCTTTTGTTATTCTTGAAACTTCTAAAAACAAAGACAATGCTCATAAGTTTATAGAATTTATCCACAAACCAGAGATTTATGCTCTCGTTGCAGATTATCTGATGCTTCCTTCTATAAATATACCTGCTGTTGAATTTATGGAAGAAGAGTCTTTATTCACATTGGAAGATTTACAAAATGCAGAGCTTTTAAAAGATACAACTCCAACTCTTGACCTTCAGAACAAATACTGGGAAGAAATAAAAATGTATAACTAAATTTATTTCCTTGTATGAATTTCAATAATAAGGTATAATCTTATGGTAAATTATTAAATCAACGGGAGGAAATATGAAATTTAATATAAAAAGAGAACTTCTTGCAAATACTCTTTCAGATTTTGCACTTATATTAAAAGAAAATCCAATAAAGCCTATTCTTTCTGGGTTAAAAATAGAAGTAAAAGATAATAAAATTGTTTTTATAGGTACAAATCTTGAATCAACTCTTATAAGAACTGTTGAAGGAAATATTGTTGAAGAGGGAACTGTTATAGTAAAACCTCAGCTGATACTTGAATATGTAAAGCTTTTAGAAGTTGAAACTATCGAAGTGTCTGCTGCTGAAAACAGTCTTAAAGTTCATCAGGCAGAATTTGTTACTTTAAATGATGAAGGGTATCCAAAAGTTAAAGAGGTTCTTCCAATAGAAATTACAAGAGCAGATAAAGATATTTTAGTAAACAGTCTTGAAAAATGTAAGTTTTCAGCTCATCCATTACCTGAAAATCTTGCTCTTAACTGTATCAGAATTTTATTTAAAAACAAATTTACAGAGTTTGTTTCAACAGATTCATACAGACTTACATATCTTAAAGAAAATATAGAGTGTTCTATTGAAAAAGAGTTTTCTGTACCTCTTGAAAGTATAAATGCTGTAACAAAACTTCTAAAAGATGTTGATTCCAACGTAACAATAGGGTTTAGTGACAATATGCTTATCCTTTTATGGAGCGGGTCATACTTCTCTACAAGAACTATTGAGCTTCCATTCCCGGATTTTAAAGGGATATTAAGTTATAATGGTTTTGATAAAAACATGGAATTTAATACTAATGAATTTAAAAGTGCTTTAAAGAAAGTTCTTACAGTAGCAAAAACAAGCTATGAAACAAAATATGGTGCTGTTTTTGATTTCAAAAATAAGACTCTTGTTATTAAAACATATTCGGGAAAAGGAAAAGTTACTCAGAAAGTTAATATGCTTAAAGAGGGAGAGGATTTCAAAGGTTCTCTTAATACAAAATTCCTTTTAGAATTTTTAAATAACGTATCTGAAAATATTGTAATCAGAGGAACAAATTCATCTTCAATGTTTGAAATTTCTGAATTTGGCAAAGATAATTATAAATACATCCTTATGCCGCTTGCTTTGAGAGATTAATATATTTTGAATTCAATAAGCTTTTCTTATTAAATTAAGAAAGGCTTATTTTTTTATTAAAAAAATTATTTTATTATATTGATTATTTTTTGTAAAAGAGTT
>UQOH01000079.1 GCA_900542625.1 uncultured Fusobacterium sp. | reverse complement strand
AGAATACAGAAAATTTGACTGTCTGAACGAAGTGAGTTTCAAATTTTCATTCTGTAAGCAATATAAATCTGCTGATATTTTTTTGAAGATAATTTTATTTTATATTTATCTATTTAAAAAATTTTGGTTTAAAGTAAAATTTACTGCACACTATCTTGTTTACAACAGCTACTGCTTTTCCTGTTGTAAATGCACATACAATAGTCCCAATTCCTATTCCGATAACTTTATGAAAAGAAATCAAAGAAAGAACAACTGTAAGACTCAAACACATCAAATCAAATCTTGTTTTTATAACTTTGTATTCCATTTTCAAAATTGAAGACAAATCTCTTGGAAAAATATCTGTTGGAGTTATAGGAAGTCCGCAGTTATTTGCAAAGGTAATCCCCAATGCAATAGACAAAAAACTCACAACAAAATATATCAATCTGAAAACTATTCCCTCTGGAATATCCGCCAGAATTATATTAAACATATCAAGACTTTTTCCAAAAACAATTCCTACTCCAAAAGAAACAATATATCCCGGACTAAATTTTCTTTTCAAAAACATAAGAACTGCCACTAAACATGTCTGAAATATATAATTCCATGTTCCAAAAGTGAGAGAATGAAAAGCCCTGCTGAAAACATAAGGAACAGAAGATATTGATGATACTCCAAATCCGCTTTTTATCATCAAATCTACTCCAAAAGAGCAGAAAAGAACAGCTCCTCCAAGAGCCAGTTCCCCTGCAAAATATACTTTCTCACTGCTTTTTCTAAAAACTTTTACCATATGCAACACCACCCTGATTAAAACCTTGCTCTATTTTCTTGGGTATTATAAAACTTAGTTTTTTTAAAGTCAATTTATTTTTTATTATTAAATTAAACCTATATTAAAATCTTATAGCTAAACTTTAGCTTTTGTTGTAAAATAAGTTAAAAAAAGTTTAATAAGGAGGCATCATGCAAGAAAACAACTCTTTTTTTCCTCTCTTCCTAGACATAAAAAATAAAAAAATACTGATTATCGGAGCAGGCAAAATAGCATACAGAAAAGCAGAAACACTTTTAAAATATGGTGCTGATATTCATATTTTGACAAAAGAAATCAAAGAAAAAAAATTTGAGAACATGAAAGATGTCCATATTATGATACAGGAGTTTTCTGAAAAAATTCTTGATAATGTTTTTATGGTGATTGCTGCAACTGATGACCCTGAATTTAATAAAAAAATATACAAATTATGCAGCAAAAAAAATATTCTTGTAAATAATATTACTTCTAAAGCTGAAATGAACTGCCGTTTCGGAAGTATTGTTGAAACAGATGATTATTTAATCGGGATTTCAGGAAAAGGAGATCCTAAAAAAGCAAAAAAAATGAGAGAAAATTTAGAAAGAATATTGACTCTGGAACAGTTCTAAGGTTTATAATATCTTTGTAAGGAGGTTGATATTATGATATCACTATGGAAACTCCTTTTCAAAGACAGAGACACTTAAAGTATATCATTCTCAAAAATTTAAATTTGATAATTATAGTTTTATAAAAAAAGGAGAATGATATATATGGCAAAATTAGATTTAGGAAAAGACAGCCTCACGAAAATTATATTAAAATATGGTCTTCCGTCTATTTTCACAATGTGGATATATTCACTTTACACAATAGTTGACGGTATTTTTATTGGAAAATTTTTAGGGGCAAACGAAATAGCCTCTGTAAATATTGTAATGCCTTATGTTAATATTTCTTTTGCTTTAGGAATAATGATAGCAGTAGGCGGAGGAACAATTATTGCAATACGTCTTGGAGAAGGAAATTTAAAAGAAGCTAACAGAATTTACAGTCTTTCAACAGAATTTTTTATGGTTCTTGGAGGAGCTTTAGGAGCTTTGGGAGTATTTTTCCCAAAACATATGGTAAGAATTTTAGGAGCAAATGATGTTATAGCAGATAATGCTGCAACCTATCTTTTTATCATATCATTTTTTACTCTATTCTATCTTTTAGCTTACGGTTTTGAAATTTTTATAAGAATAGAGGGAAATCCTGCATATTCTATGCTCTGCAACTTTGCAGGTGCTGTTATAAATATTGTTTTGGATTATATTTTTATAGTCCATTTCCACTGGGGAATTGCAGGAGCGGCTCTTGCAACAGGAATGGCACAGTTTGGAACAGCTGCATCTCTTTGGTTTTATCTGATTTTCAAAGCTAAAAAATTAAAATTCAATTTCACAAAATTTGATTTTAAAGCTATTGGTGCTTTATGTTTTAACGGTTCATCAGAATTTTTAACAGAGATTGCAACAGGTATTGTTATCATGGCTTTCAATATCCATATTATGCAGATGATTGGTGAAAAAGGAGTATCTGCTTTCGGAATAATCGGTTATATTTCAACACTTGTTACAATGACAATGATAGGATTTTCACAAGGACTTCAGCCTGTTATAAGTTATAATTATGGTGCGGAAAAATATAAAAGAATTAAGAAAATTTTAAAAATAGGACTTATGGTAGTTTCACTTCTTGGAATATTCTTTTATCTTACAGTAAATTTCTTTGCAAATGATATTATATCTATGTTTGTAAAAAATGATGAAAAACTTTTTGCTTTGACAAAAGATGCTGTTAATATTTACAGTTTTACATACATACTTATGGGAATCAATATCATAATAAGTGCATATTTTACAGCTATTGAAGATGCTCTGATATCTGCTGTATTAAGTACACTGAGAGGAATTATTTTTATCAACACTCTTCTTTATGTGTTTCCTGTTATTTTTCAGGCAAAAGGAATATGGCTTTCTGCCCCTGTCAACGAAATGTTAACATTAATTTTCTCTGCTCTTATTCTGATGACCATTGGAATGAAAAGAATAAACAGCAGCAGCCCTCAGGCTCAAAAAATAAATAGTTGACAAATGAAAAGAATAAGGTATAATTGAATTATAGAAAAAATAAAACGTAAATCTTCAGGGCAGGGTGAGTAATAACAATTCCCGACCGGTGGTTACAGTCCACGAAAGTTTTTTAACTTTGAATCGGTGAAATTCCGATACCGACAGTATAGTCTGGATGGAAGAAGGATTGCATTATCATATATATAAATTATTTTTTATAGTGTGTAATTTCTTTTTTGAGGCACTCTATGCAAAAAGTATATGAGAAACATACCTTAAATTTATTAAGCCCGAAGAAAAATCTTCGGGTTTTTTTATGTCCTGTGGTAAAAAATAGGAGGAAAAAATGAGAGTATTAGAAGGAAATTTTAGCGGTAAAGGATTAAGAGTAGGAATAGTTGCAGGAAGATTTAATGAGTTCATTACATCTAAACTTATCGGAGGAGCATTAGACGCTTTAAAAAGACATGAAGTTGCAGATGATGATATAGCTCTTGCTTGGGTTCCTGGAGCATTTGAAATTCCTTTAGCAGTTAAGAAAATGGCAGAATCTGGAAACTATGATGCTGTAATAGCTCTAGGTGCTGTTATAAAAGGAGCTACTCCTCACTTTGATTATGTATGTGCAGAAGTTTCTAAAGGAGTTGCACACATAGGACTTGAAACAGGAATACCTGTAATGTTTGGTGTTCTTACAACAAACAACATTGAAGAAGCTATTGAAAGAGCAGGAACAAAAGCAGGAAACAAAGGTTTTGATGTTGCAAACGGCGCTATTGAAATGTGTAATCTTTTAAAGGGGATGTAATTATGGATACCCAATATATGGATTTAGCCCTAAAACTTGCTGAAAATGGAAAAGGATATGTAAATCCAAATCCAATGGTTGGAGCTGTCGTTGTAAAAGGCGGCGAAATAATAGGAAAAGGGTGGCATCAATATTTTGGAGGTCCTCATGCAGAGGTTTATGCTTTAGACGAAGCAGGAGAAAAAGCAGAGGGAGCAACTATTTATGTTACTCTTGAGCCTTGTTCTCACTTTGGAAAAACACCTCCATGCGTTGAAAAAATAAAAAAATTCAAAATTAAAAAATGTGTTATAGCTTGTCTTGATCCAAATCCTCTTGTAGCAGGAAGAGGAAAACAGATTCTTGAAGAGGCAGGAATTGAAGTTGTTGTTGGAGTAAGAGAAAAAGAGGCAAAAGAACTGAACAGGGTTTTCATGAAGTATATTACAGAAAAAAATCCGTATCTTTTTCTTAAATGTGCAATAACTCTTGATGGAAAAATAGCTACAAACTATAATGATTCTAAATGGATAACAAATGAAAAATCAAGAGAAAAAGTTCAATTTTTACGTCATCAGTATATGGGAATAATGGTGGGGATAAATACCCTTATCAACGACAATCCAAGACTGACTGCAAGAATTGAAAATGGGATTAATCCATATAGAATAGTTATAGATCCTCATCTTCGTACACCACTGGAAAGCAATTTTGTAAATATGGGAAAAGAAGATGAAAAAAGTATAATCGTTACATCAGCAGAAAATGCTGAAAATGAAAAAACAGAGATTCTTAGAAAAAATAAAATAAAATTTATATTTATGAATGGATATGATTTTTCAATAGATGAAGTTTTGAAAAAAATAGGCGAACTTAAAATTGATTCTGTTCTTCTTGAAGGTGGTTCTTATCTTATATCAAAAGCCTTTGCTGAAAACAGAATTGATGGAGGAGAAATTTTTATCGCTCCAAAAATTTTAGGAGGAGGGCTGCCTTTTATAAAAGGTTTTGATTTCCCTGAAATAAAAGACTGTTTCCATTTAGAAAATGTAAAATTTAATGTTTATGATGATAATATCTCAGTAGAGTTTCATAAATAAAGTGAGGTGATTATTATTTTCACTGGATTAGTAGAAGAGATGGGACAGGTTCTTTCCATAAGAACAGGAGAGAAATCAGTTCATTTAAAAATAAAATGTGAAAAAGTGTTAAAAAATGCTAAAATAGGAGATAGTATTGCAACAAACGGAACCTGTCTTACTGCTGTTGAAATAGGTTCTGACTATTTCGTGGCAGACTGTATGCACGAAACTGTTAAAAGAACAAATTTGAGCAGACTGAAAACAGGAAGCCTAGTAAATCTTGAAAAATCAATATCTCTTTCTACTCCCCTTGGAGGACATCTTGTTACAGGTGATGTAGACTGTGAAGGAGTAATAAAATCTATCACAAAAGATGGTATTGCAAAAATCTATGAAATAGAAATTGAACCAAGATTTATGAAATACGTTGTAGAAAAAGGAAGAATCACTCTTGACGGAGCCAGCCTTTCAGTGGTTGCTTTTTCTGGAAATTCTTTAAAAGTTTCCCTTATTCCTCATACTCAGGAAATGATAACTCTTGGAAGAAAAAAAGCAGGAGATTATATAAATGTGGAAACTGACCTTATAGGCAAATATGTTGAAAGAATGATGACTTTCAAAGAGCCGGAAACAAAAAAGAAAAGTAAACTTGATGAAAACTTTTTAGCCTCTCATGGATTTTTCTAAGAAAGGCTGAATTTAGGAGGAAAATATGTTACACACAATTGAAGAAGCAATTGAAGATATAAGAAATGGAAAATGTATTGTTGTTGTAGACAATGAAAACAGAGAAAATGAAGGAGATGTTATCTGTGCTGCTGAATTTGCAACAACAGAAAATGTTAACTTTATGGCTACTTATGCAAAAGGTCTTATCTGTATGCCTATGAGCAAAAAATACGTAAAAAAACTTGGACTTCCTCAAATGGTAACTGAAAATACAGACAATCACTGTACTGCATTTACTGTTTCAATAGACCATGTGGATACAACAACAGGAATTTCTGCTTATGAAAGAGGAATTACTGCTGTAAAATGTACTGAAGAAGATGCTAAACCTTCTGATTTCAGAAGACCGGGGCATATGTTCCCTCTTCTTGCAAAAGACAATGGAGTTATTGAAAGAGACGGGCACACAGAGGCAACAGTAGATTTAGTAAGACTTGCAGGTTTAAAAGAAGTGGGGCTTTGCTGTGAAATTATGAATCCTGACGGAACTATGTCAAGATTTGAAGATTTACAAGCTTTCGCTAAAGAACATAATTTAAAAATGGTTTCAATAGAAGACCTTATTAAATACAGAAAAACTCATGATGAACTTATGAAAATAGAGTGTAAGGCAAAAATGCCTACTGCATCAGGAACTTTTGAAATAGTTGGTTTTGATAATAAAATTGACGGTAAAGAACATATCGCTCTTGTAAAAGGAGATGTAAGCGGAAAAGAAAATGTTCTTGTAAGAATTCACTCTGAATGTTTTACAGGAGATATTCTTGGTTCATACAGATGTGACTGCGGATTACAATTAAAAGCAGCTATGGAAAGAATTGAAAAACTTGGAGAAGGTATTGTTTTATACTTAAGACAAGAGGGAAGAGGAATCGGACTTGTTAACAAAATAAAAGCATACAAACTTCAAGATGAAGGATGCGATACTGTTGATGCAAACTTAAAACTTGGATTTGAGGCTGATGCAAGAGATTATGCTGTTGCTGCTCAAATGTTAAAAGCTTTAGGTGTAAAATCTGTAAGACTTATGACTAACAACCCTGAAAAAATAAAAGGACTTGAGTCTTATGGAATTAAAGTTGCTGAAAGAAGAGAGATAGAAATCCCTGCAAATAAAATAAATGAAGCTTACCTAAGAACTAAACAAGAAAGAATGGGGCATGAACTTCATTTTGATAAATGCGATTGCGGATGCAAAAAATAAGATAATAAATAATTATATTTACAATTAGAAAAAAATATGGTATTCTTATAGTAGAAATATATATACTAGTGATGTAAGTATATCCTAAAGGAAGTAGTCCTAGCTGCTTCCTTTTTTCTTTACAAAAAATAAGGAATTATGATAAAATAACTGCGGGACGCTTCCAAATAAGGAGGTGAGAAAAATACTTTCATCGCTAGGACTTATTGTATTGATGATAGCCGGATTTATCGGTCTGCTGTTGTGGTTTTATAACCTCAATCAATAAGTAAAAATTCTAGGGAGCAAGTTCTAGGAAAACTTGCTCCCTTCCCTTTTTATTTTTATATTATCTAAAAAATTAAAAAGTTATTATTCATAAATTGTTTGTTTATTATTTTACCTAAAAAAAGGCAATTATTAAAATCTTTTTCACATAAATTAAATATATAAAGAGAATCTACTTTACTATCAATAACACTATGAATATTTCCTGTTAATCTTTTAATTTTTTTCTTAGAAATTTCTCCCATAAAAACAGAAAATTGAACTCTTTGAAAACCATAATCAAAAAGCAATTCTATAACTCTATTTCTTATAGAAGTTTCAACAATATCATAAAAAATTAATATTTTCATAAAATCACCATTAAAATAATATAAAATTCTTAAATCTTTCGAATTGTTCTAAATCAAATGTTTTACCAAAAAAATACGATTTTAATAAATCATCATTACACAAAGGGCATACTAAAAAAGAATCTGTTTTATCTTTTAAGAAAGATTCTAAAACATATATTTTTTGCATCAAAATTTCACTATCAATATTTCCTAAGAATACTGATTTTTGAATTCTTATAAAATTATTACTGATTAAAAAATCACTTGTCTCTTTTCTCCTGTAGGAATCAGAAATGTCATAGCTTATTATATATTTCATTATTCATCAAATCCTTTACTAAGCTTTTTACTTTTTTTGAGATTAAATATTCTGTTTTATAAAATTTGCCATTTAATTCGTGTGTTTGATTTAATTTATTATAAAACTCTGATAATATTATTTTTTTACCCTCATAATTTATTCTGTTGTCTTCTGAATTAAAAAAATTTTTATTTATTAATTTTTTTGAAAATAAACTAAATGTAGTTTCCCAAACGATATATCTGTATGGCTCAATGAAATCAAATAATAATGATTTTTGGTTAATTGAATTAGAATGAAGAATTCCTATATTTATATTTAAACCATGAACTGTTAAAATATGGTCTATTTTAGAATATAAAACACCAAATAAATAATTTAAAATTATATTATACGGTTCTGTAGCACCTTGATGATTTCTTTTTTCAAATTTCCAAGTATCAGATAAGAAATTATTTACAGATGAATAATAAAGACGACTGGCTGAACCTTCATATCCCATTATAATATTAGAAAAATTAATAGATTCTAAATCTATATTTCTTATTTTTTCAATCAAAATATTAAATTGTGTTTCTAATTCATTAAATGAAATTTTTTTTCTTCGATGAAGTTTGAAAAGATGTCTTTTTTGTGTCTCTATTTTCTCTATTATCCATTTACGTCCAATTAAGTTTCCATATTTACTTGAAAATATTTTTAATTGTCTTAATTGTAAATCTGCAATTGCATTATAAGATGTATCCCATATTTTCCCATATATTTTTCCTATTCCATCTGAAAAATAAATTGGAATATCATTTTTAAGAGCTAATTTTATAGCATCTGTTGTTACAGCACATCCATCTGATATGATGAAAGAATCTATCATATCTGTTGAAAGAGGTTTATTTTCATCTGCCGATGAAAGTAAAAAATGTTCTTTCTCTTTTTTTAAATAACTTCCCATTTTTTGTATATAAATGTCCAAAATTTATTCTACCTCCTTATTTTTTGAAAATTTACTTTAAAAGTAAAACACTTTATGATATTATATAATAAAAAGGACAATCTATGTTAAATATTTTTTGTTTGTTAGAGAAATTTTATTTTGAATATGAAAAAACTTTTTATCTAAAAGTAAAAATAAACTTAATAAATAAAATATATATTTTAGAAAATAAAGTTTTAAAAAATATGAATTCTGAAAATATACTTTTAATAAATCATATTTTAAATAATTTTGAAAAAAAATCAGAATTTATTTTAAGCAGATATTTATTCTTTTTAAGCCAAATAGATATTCCTGAAGAATATATGAGAAAAATAATAGAAATTTATTTAAATATATTATCAGAATATAAACAAGACACTGAGAAAAAAGAAATTATCCTTTACTCTATTAAAGGATTAGAAAAGTTTTCTTTTGAAAACTTTGAAGACCTTATTATAAAATTAGAAAAATACCCTTTATTTTTTGTATATAAAAAAG
>UQOH01000078.1 GCA_900542625.1 uncultured Fusobacterium sp. | reverse complement strand
ATATATAAATATTATTTATTTTGCAAATAAAGTGTTCTTTATACAGTTTTATATTTCTATATAAGTACACTATATATATTTGTAATGGCAGATATTAAAAAAATGGTGTATAATAAAAAGTAATTATTAAAAAAATTTTTTATAAATCAAAAATCAAAGCAGGAGGAAGAGAAAATGTATCAGAAAAATATAAAAGAAAGTAATGAGAATAAGATATTTGCATATATTTTCAATTCACAAGAAAATTTTGTAATAAATGAAATTGCAGAAAAACTTAATATGAGTTTTCCTACTGTTAAAAGAGTTTTTGATTTTTTTCTTGAAAAGAAAATTATTACAGAAAAAGATAAAATAGGATATGGAGTAGGAAGAAAGGCAAGAGAATATTCTTTTAATAAATTTTTCTGTTACTCTATAGGAGTTCAAATATTAAAAGATGACATAAAAATAGTTTTAACAAATGCCAAGGGAGAAATTAGAAAAACAGAAATTAAACAATATGATAAAAATGAAAATATAGAAAAGATTTTAGAGAGAGAAGTAGGAAATTTTATAGCTGTTCTTTCGGAAAATATTAAAAATAAATTGATTGGAGTAGGAATTTCAATTCCCGGAATAGTAAGTGAAGAGGGAAAATTTATTGAATTTAATCCTTTTTTTAAAACAGATATAACAGTCAGAGAAAATTTAAAAAATAGTTTTGGCTGTCCTGTTTTTATTGAAAATCAAGCTAACCTTTCTGCAATAGCAGAGGCTTTTCTTACGTTTAATTATAAATCTTTACATTTTGCAGCTCTTACTATTGGAGATTATATAAGTACAAGTTCTTTTCATAAAGAAAAAAATGAGGCAAGATTCCATTTTAAAGCTGGAAGATTACATCATATGATTGTAAATTCAAATGATGAGATTAAAAATTACTTAGGGGCTTATATTTCCAATGAGGCGCTGTTAGATTGTTTTTTAGAGAAATTTCCAAAGATAAAAGAATATAATGAGATTTTTAATGCAAAATATATTAATAGTCAGGCGGGACAAGAATTGTTAGATAATTATATTAAATATATGAGTATTGGAATAAAAAATATTTTATTCTTATCGAATCCTGAAATTATTATTATTTCTGGAAAAATATGTAAATATCAGAACCACATAAAAGAAAAACTTTTAAATGAAGTTTTTAAAGAAAATAATATCTTTTATCGTAAAAAAGAAAGTATAATTTTTTCAAGTTTCAATGAAAATTCAAGTTTAATAGGTGCAGCATTATTTCCAATTATAGATTTGCTGTTCTGATAAACTATTTTAAGAAGGGATGTTGTATTTACTTTGCTGTAAATTACTTCATCCCTTATTCTTATATTAATCTGTATGGAATAGAGGCAACTTTTTCTCCTGAATGGTAAAGAACATTTCTTAAAATAGATATCACCTGTTCTTTTAAAATCTTTTTAAATGAAGGAGGGTAATATCCTGTTTTTGCTTTTTTTAGTGCTTCTTTTTGAATATCACTTAACATTGTCATAGGATAAAAACCTATAATGAAACAGCTCAAATCTTCAAAAAACTTTTTTATTTGAATACTTTCAAGACGTGGAAATGCAGTTTTTATAATCTTTTCAAACCTTATTCTGCATAAATTAAATTTTTCTTCAAATTCAATCAATTTTTCTTCTGAACAATTTTTTTTAAGAACTGTATATAAGATTGAAAAAAGTTTTAGAAAGCGTTTTTGTTTTTCTATTTCTGATACCAGAATTTCAGCAAAATCTTCTGGTTTTTTTGAAAAATCTTTATTTAAGTTTATATTTAGTTCATCTAACAATATTTGAAATTCATCAATAATAATCATTAAATATATTTCTTCTTTTGAAGAGATATATTT
This sequence comes from uncultured Fusobacterium sp., assembly GCA_900542625.1. Taxonomy (GTDB): domain Bacteria; phylum Fusobacteriota; class Fusobacteriia; order Fusobacteriales; family Fusobacteriaceae; genus Fusobacterium_B. Next base: position 7,384 of record UQOH01000078.1, on the reverse strand, counting down.
ATATAAATTTGCTCTGGTAAAATCAGTTCCTTTTGCAATATGTGCCAAAGTTATTTCGTGAAATTCGTGAGAATCAAATAATTCTACAGCCACATTTTTTATCTGCTGGATTCTGATTTGTTTATTTTCTTCGGTTTTAGCTCTTTCAAAATCCATTTTCAGCTCCTTAATCATTTTATTATTGAATTATATCATATATTCATCAAAAATGAAATAATGTATATTAATAGAACGATAGATATTTTAAATATACATATTATATAAAAATTATATATAAGAAACAACAATTTTTCTTGAAAGAGAAAAAAGATTGTGCTATTATGTTTTTTAAGTAACACCATGTTACTTAAAAATAAAAAAAGGAGAGTCATAATTATGAAAGATTTGTGGAATGGAAGATTTGACAGTAATGAAGAGGTTGATTTAAGAATATGGCAGGTAATTAAACCTTTTCAAGAATCGGAAGAAGGTACTGGTGTCTGTTTTGTAGGTTACGATACAGATGATGGTGTTGGAAGAAATCAGGGAAGAACCGGAGCACAAGAAGGTTCTAATGCAATAAGAAAAGCAATGCAGTCTTTTCCTGTTGTCGAAAACTTAAAAATTTATGACTTGAAAAATTTAGAAAGCAGAGTTTTGGAAGAAGCTCAAAAAGAGTATTCAGAAAAAATTTTTAATGTAATAAAAAAAGGAATCTTTCCTATCGGACTAGGAGGAGGACATGACATAGCATTTGGTTCTTACAGTGGAGTGAGAAAGGCTTATCCTGACAAAAAAATAGGAATTGTAAACTTTGACACTCATCTTGATATAAGACCGTATGATAATGGAGCAACTTCCGGGACATCCTTTAAGCAGATATTGGATAAAGATGAAAATGTTAAATATGCAATAGTAGGTTTCAAAAAACAAGGAAATACAAAAAGACTTATAGATACAGCAAAAAGTTTTGGAGTTTTAATGCTTGATGAGGAGTTTGAAGAGGGTTATATAAACGAAGAGCTGAAAAAATATTTTAGTGATGTAGATGTAATATACATAACATTCTGCATGGATGTATTTGATGCAGCAGATGCTCCGGGGGTATCTGCTCCAACAATAATGGGATTAGATCCTAAAAAAGGAAAAAGAATTTTAAGAAAGTTAATAGAAACAGGAAAAGTAGCATGCGTGGATTTTGCTGAAGTAAATCCTAAATATGATATAGACAGCAGAACAGCAAAACTTGCAGGTTCTCTGGCATATGATATTATGCTTAACCTGAAAAAATAAAAAATATATAAAACAGTATCTAGGAGGGAAATTATGGAGTTCAGCTTTAATGATTTAGGAATGCTTTTAAAATTTGATATGGTTGGAACAATAGCAATAGGACTTATCTCACTTTATTTTGGAAGAAAAATGAAAGCTAAGTTTTCATTCCTTGATAGATTCGGGATACCTGCAGCTGTTCTTGGAGGACTTTTATTTGCGGTAATTCATCTTTTAATGAGAGTTTCTCATATTGGAAGTATATCTTATAACACAACTCTTCAAACACCATTTATGGTAGTTTTCTTTACTACAATAGGACTTGGTTCTTCAATTGAAGGGCTTAAAAAAGGCGGAAAACTTCTTGTAATATTCTGGCTGTTAAGTGGATTTATGACATTCATGCAGACTGTAATAGGAGTAAGTGTTGCAAAGATAACAGGAATTAATCCTCTTTTAGGTGTAATGGCAGGTTCTGTTTCAATGTCAGGAGGACATGGTTCAGCTGGAGCATTTGGACGTACTATAGAAGAACTTGGAGTTACAGGAGGACTTACAGTTGCTTTATCAGCAGCAACATTTGGACTTATAGCAGGTGGACTTTTAGGTTCTCCTCTTGCAATTCATTTAATAAAGAAATTTGACCTTAAACCCAAAAATGTAGTAAATCAAGATGAAGTTGGAATAAAGCTGGATGTAGAAAAGAGAGAAATAAATCTTAATTCAATGTTACAACATGTAATGATGCTGTCAATTGTTATGACAATAGGAATTTCATTAAGCGGACTTTTAAAAAGTAAATTTGATTTAGCTCTTCCTTCTTATGTTGGAGCTATGTTCTGTGCAATAATTTTTAATAATCTTAATATAAAAATGAAATGGATTGATATTGACAGAAATCTTGTAAATATTTTAGGAGAAACTTCACTAAATATATTCCTTTCAATGGCATTGATTTCACTGCAGTTATGGGAACTTGCAGCTCTGGCAGTACCAATGCTGATAATTTTAGGATGTCAGGTTCTATTTATGTGGCTTTACACAAGATTTATTGTATTCAGAGCTATGGGTGGAGATTACGATGCGGCAGTTATGATTTCTGGAATGTGCGGATCAGGTCTTGGAGCAACAACAAATGCTATGATTAATATGGGAGAAGTAAGTGAAAAATATGGATATACAGTAAATCCGTATCTTGTAGTACCTCTTACAGGTGCTTTCTTAATTGATATTTTCCAAATGCCTGTTATTATAACAGCTATCAATATGTTTAAATAGATGAGAGGATTCAGTGAGAAAAGCTATGATAAAAATACTAGGTGAAAAGGATATAAAAGTAAGCAGATGGAGCGGAGGAGTAACGAAACAGTTATACATCTATCCTGAAGACAGTGACTATGCATTAAGAAATTTTAAAATAAGACTGAGTATAGCAACAACAGAATTGGAAAAATCGATTTTCACAAAGCTGGAAGGTGTAGACAGAGTAATTTCTATTTTAGAAGGAAAAATGGAAATCTGCCATAAAGACCATCATCAAAAAACTTTACTTCCTTATGACATAGATCACTTTAAAGGAGATTGGGATACTTCTTCCAAAGGAAAAGTAACAGATTTTAACTTGATGCTTAAAGGATGTAAAGGAGATTTTTTCTTTAAAGAAATAAAACAAGAAGAAAAAATAATATTTGAAAATGAGAAAATATTGAGTTTTATTTACTGTATATCAGGAGAATTGAAAATAGAAAATGAACTATTAAAAGCGGGAGAACTTGCTGTTACTGATAAAAATAATATATCAGTAAATTCAAATGATTCAAAAGTATTCTATGGGTATATAAATATATAATAAAAATCTGGAGTGCCTGGGCACTCCTGTTTTTTTATAAAAATATTTAAAAGTTAATAACAAAAAATAAAAAGAGAATGTCAAAAGAGCATAGAAAATAAAATTTTTGCTTATGAAAACTTTTTAATTTGAATGAGTTAAATTTTACCACTTATTTGATTTAATAGTCATCAGTTTTTACAGAGAAAGCTGTATTTATTGATAAGGAATTGTGGTTGTGGTATACTGAGAGTATAATGCATAAGGAGGGAACAGATGAAAAATCTAATAACAGCAGTATCTTTTTTTATGATTTCTGTTATATCTTTTGCTGATTTAAAGTATGAAGATATAGATAAAAATCACTGGGCATATAAATCAGTACAGAAATTGGTGGAAGAGGGAATTATAGAAGAGGATTCTTTTAGATTTGAGGGAAACAAGCCTCTTACAAGATATCAGTTTGCATATGATCTTAATAATGCAGTGAATAAAATTGATATTGAAAAAGCTAATAAAAAAGAGCTGGATATACTTGAAACTCTTGTAATAGATTTTTCAAATGAGCTTAATAAAATAGGATTTGATGCACAGACATTTGAAGAAAGAATGAAGAATGTGGAAACAGAGATAGAAAAGCTTAATAACACAATAAATGCTGATAAGGCTTATATAAAAAAACTTGAAGAGAGAATAAAAGTTCTTGAAAAAGAACTTGGTATAAAATAAAAATTATAAATAAAATTAACATATAGGGGGAAAAGTATGGAAAAATTAAGTTTAGACTTATCAAAAGTATGGGATTTTATAAGCGAAGAAGAACTTATGTCTATGGAAACAGAAGTTAAATCTGCAGCTAAAGTTCTTGAAGAGGGAAGCGGAGAAGGTAACGATTTCTTAGGGTGGCTTAATCTGCCAACAGACTATGACAAAGTAGAATTTGACAGAATTAAGAAAGCAGCAGAAAAAATAAAAGAGGATTCAGATGTACTTGTAGTTGTAGGAATAGGTGGTTCTTACTTAGGTGCAAGAGCAGCAATTGAATTTTTATCTCACTCTTTTGCAAACAAATTATCTAAAGAAGCAAGAAAAGCTCCTGAAATTTATTTTGCAGGAAACAGTATTTCAGGAACTTATTTATCTCACTTAATTGATGTAATAGGTGACAGAGATTTTTCTGTAAACGTAATTTCTAAATCTGGAACAACAACAGAGCCAGCTATTGCTTTTAGAATATTTAAAGAACTATTAGAGAAAAAATACGGTGTTGCCGAAGCAAGAAAAAGAATATATGCAACAACAGATACAGCCAGAGGTGCATTAAAAAAACTTGCTACTGAAGAGGGATATGAATCTTTCGTTATTCCTGACAATGTAGGAGGAAGATTCTCTGTTCTTACAGCAGTAGGATTACTTCCAATCGCAGCAGCAGGAATCTCAATAGATGATTTAATGGCAGGAGCAAGAGCAGCTCAAAATGATTATACAGTTGAATTTAAAGAAAATGACTGCTACAAATATGCTGCTATGAGAAATTTATTATACAGAAATGGTAAAGCAGTCGAAATGTTAATAAACTACGAACCAAAAGTTCATTACATAGCTGAATGGTGGAAACAGTTATATGGAGAATCTGAAGGAAAAGATGGAAAAGGATTATTCCCAGCATCAGTAGATTTAAGTACAGACCTTCACTCTATGGGACAATACATTCAAGATGGAGAAAGAATTTTATTTGAAACATTAATAGATATTGCATCTCCTGATACAGATGTTGTAATTCCATTTGATGAAGCAGACTTAGACGGATTAAACTATATAGCCGGAAAAGGAATGAACTTTGTAAATCAAAAAGCAATGCAAGGAACTCAGCTTGCTCACGTAGATGGTGACGTACCTAATATCAGAATAGGAGTACCTAAGATGGATGCATTCAACCTTGGATACTTATTCTATTTCTTTGAGAAAGCATGCGGAATCAGCGGATACTTACTAGGTGTAAATCCATTTAACCAGCCTGGTGTTGAAGCTTACAAGAAAAACATGTTTGCTTTATTAGGAAAAGCAGGATACGAAGAAGAAGCGGAGATTTTAAATAAAAGACTAAATAAATAGGGTGATTCTATGTTGTACAAAAAAGTAAACGGCTGGAAAAATGTTTCTCCTGAAAAGATAGAAAAGGTTTTTTCTATGGGAGAAGAGTACAAGAAAGTATTGGACATTGGAAAAACTGAAAGAGAGTTTGTAGATTTCAGTGTGGAATTAGCAAAAGAATGCGGTTTTATAGATGCAAGATACAAAGATATACTTCTTCCAGGAGATAAGGTATACTATGTCAACAGAGAAAAAAATGTGGTTCTTGCTGTAATAGGTAAAGAAGATATATTAAATGGAATTAACTATGTAGTTTCTCACATTGATTCTCCAAGACTTGATCTTAAGGCAAATCCTCTTTATGAAGAGTTTGAACTTGCTTACATGAAAACTCACTACTATGGAGGAATAAAAAAATATCAATGGGCATCAATACCACTGGCACTTCATGGAGTGGTTGTTCTTTCAAATGGAAGAAAGGTAAAAATTACGATAGGTGAACATGAAGATGATCCTGTGTTTACTGTACCTGATATTCTTCCTCATTTAGACAGAGTAGTGCAGGGAGACAGAAAAGCAAGAGAGGTTATAAAAGGTGAGGAGCTGCAGATAATAGTAGGTTCTATACCTTCTTTAATAAAAGATGATGAGATAAAAGATTTAGTAAAGTATAGCGTACTTGAAAGTCTTAATAAAGCTTATGGAATGGTGGAAGAGGATTTTATTTCTGCTGAGTTAGAGCTTGTGCCAAGCCAGAGAGCAAAAGATGTAGGAATAGACAGATCTCTTATAGGAGCATATGGACAGGACGACAGAATCTGCGGATATACTTCATTAAGAGCTATATTAGACTTGGAAGAAATTCCTGAAAGAACAGCAGTATGTTTCCTTGCTGATAAAGAAGAAACAGGTTCTGACGGTTCAACAGGACTTCAGAGTCAGTATTTAGAATATTTCACAAGTGATTTGATAGCAAAAGTAAAAGGAAATTATTCTGATTTATATTTAAAGAAAACTTTATGGAATTCTAAAGCTCTTTCTTCAGATGTAACAGTTGGAATAGATCCTATATTTAAAAGTGTAAACGATCCACAGAATGCAGCTCAGCTTAACTATGGAATAGTTATTACTAAATACACAGGTTCAGGCGGAAAATACAGCACTAATGATGCTGATGCTGAATATGTTGGAGAGATAAGAAATCTTTTAAACGAAAAAGGTGTAAAATGGCAGACAGGAATGCTTGGTAAGATAGATGAAGGCGGAGGAGGTACTGTTGCAAAATATCTTGCAATGAAAGGTATCAGAACTATTGATGTAGGTCCGGCTCTTCTTGCAATGCACTCACCATTTGAAGTATCATCAAAACTTGATGTATATGAAACATACAGAGCTTATAAAGCTTTCTTTGAAAACCCTAAAGCTGATGAAAAGAAATATATAACTAAGAGTAACAAAATATATTTATAATAATTTTTAAAGAAACAGGAGGGATAAAACCTTCCTGTTTTCTCATATTTTGTAATATTAAAATAATATAATTAAAATAAAGAGGTGCAGTGATAATGAGATATAAAGTTGATGATAAAAAACTTAGTGCTTTAGAATTTATATCGTTTGCTAATAAAATATGGGCAGGAAATTATGATATAGATAAAACTCAAAATGCACTTTCAAAAACTTTGAATATAACAGTATATGATAAAGAAAAACTTATAGGCTGCTTGCGTATTCTTACAGATGGTTATTTTTTTGGAACAATTACAGAACTGCTTGTTCTTCCTGAATATCAAAAACAAGGGATAGGAAGTAAACTTCTTCAGCTGGCTAAAGAAAATACACCGACTATGCTTTACTTTGGTTCACAATCAGGGATAGAAAAGTTTTATGAAAAAAACGGCTGTAAAAAAAGTTTACAGTCTTATGTAATAGAGAAAAAATAAAAAGATTTGCTTTTTTAATAATATGCAGAAAAAAATAAAATTTTTTTGTTGAATTAAAAAATATTTTTCTTTGAAATATATTTTCCTAAAGTTTTTAAAAAGTTTTTTAGAAAAATTTTTCTGAAGTCTGACTTCACAAAAATATTGAAAAATAAAGAATAAATTAACTATACTTAAATAATTTTTCCAGCCGTTTTAAAATATTTTTAAAAATTTTAAAAAAAGTTGTTGACGAATTTTAATTACTGTGGTATTATACATCTTGTCC
>UQOH01000077.1 GCA_900542625.1 uncultured Fusobacterium sp. | reverse complement strand
AGGAATATCTTGATAAATCAGATATCGGAGACTGGGACGATGATGAATATTACGATCGTGAAGATCACGTTAATATAGATGACAAACTTGAAGATTTTGATGAGGAATATTAATGAAAATAAATTTAATAATAGAATCTCGTGAAATTGGCGGAGAGCCTGTTATAACAGCAACTACGGCTATAAAAAAAGTTAATCATGATTCTGTTTCATATAAATTTATTGACGATTTTGGAAAAACTTCCATAGAAATATTTGAAAATTCTGCTATAATATCAAGAGAAGGTTCAGTAATCAGTACTATGATTTTAAAAAAAGGGATAACTACCCCTTTCGATTATAAATCTGAGTATATTAATACATCTTTTGATTTATTTACCAAGGATTTTGATATTTCAGACAAAAAGCTGCATGCTGTCTATGTAATGTATCAAAATGGCAATTTAATTAATGAGATAAACCTTTCTATAATTGAAAAATAAAAGGGGGCACAATGAAAAAATTTTTACTTTTAGCTGCTCTTGCAACTGTATTTTATGGCTGTGAAACCATGGGACCAACAAGAAACAATATTTCTGTTCCTGTATACCATGAAAATACTCTGACACAAGAGAGCTTCTTTTTAAATGATTCAGGAATAGCATATCTTTTAGATATATTATCTCAAAATATAAAGAGCGAAACTGTAAGAACATATACAAGCGGAAACTACTATGATATTTACATGGGAGAGTATCTTGTTATTCCATGCAGCGAAGCTGACACTCCTGCACTTGTTCTTGCTCCAAATGTTCAGTCTTTTGATGCATTCATAAAAGATGGATACTTCTATTTCAGAAGTTTGTATCAGGGAGCTTATACATTTAATCTTAACAGCAATGGAACTTTGCTTAAAACAATTACAGTTAACAACAAATCAAAATATAAAATCTCTTCAGGAGATTTAAAAAAGATTATTTATGATAACTATAACAACAAGAACTTAAATAATCTAAAAAACAGTTCTACTTTATTTAAACTGATTTTCCCTGACAGTCCTGATAATCAGGAAGTTGCTATGCTTCTTTTCAATCTCGCTGTTATTGAAGGAAACGGAAATATTGTAAGAACTGAAAGCAGTTTCTTGGAAGATAATTACACTCTTACTTCAGCAGATAAAATGAGACTTATTTCAGGAAAAGAAAGAACTCTTGAAAATGACTATAATCTTTCTGATGTATATTTAAACTTTGCAGATAATCCGCCGGAACTTAATGATTATGTTATGAGAAATATCATAAAAAGAAGCAATCCGACAAATCACGAACTGCTTTTCCTAGAAAATGTTTATGCTGCAAATCCGTCAAAAGATTTAGCAGACATTATCAGTGCTCTTTATTTCAGAGCCGGAAATGTAGTAAAGGGAACACACTATTCTGCATCTAAAGATGGTATGCTTCCTCCTGCACTGGATAACTCTCTTATGTCTAAACCAAGTGAAAACATAACAGGAAGCAGCACAGGAACAATTACAGAAACTAATGCTCTTTATACAGATTTTCTTAACAACTATGAAAACGGTATAAATTACTATAAAGATGGAAGCTATGCAGAGGCTATTCTTTTATTTGAAAAATGTAACAGCATTGAAGGGGATTTTAAAGAAAAAGAAAACATTCCTTTCTATCTTGGAGATTCATATATGAAATCCAACGATTATGCTAAAGCTAAAGCAAACTTCTTAAAACTAAAAAATACAAATGAAAATTATCCTGAGGCTATGTATAAGCTTGGAGATTTATACTTCAAAAACGGAGAAAAAGATTTAGCTGTAAAAACTTTTGAAGAAAACAGAGATAATTTTCCGGGTACTGTATGGGGAAGAAGAAGCAGTATCTATCTGTTAAAGTTAAAATAATTTTAAAAACATAAAATTTAGAAGGAGATATTATGAAAAGATACGCAGATATGGTCGCAGAAGACCGTCTTATTGCTGAGCAATGGGAAAAAATCAATGAAATCAAAGAAATGGGATTTGACCCTTTTGGAAAGAAATTTGATAAAAAACATATGATAGCTGATCTTCTTGCTCACGAAGTTGCTGAAGGTGAAGAGGGAGACACTACAGAATTCCAAACTGCCGGAAGACTTATGGCTTACAGAATTCAAGGTAAAGCAGGATTCGTTAAATTAGAAGACATGACTGGAAGAGTTCAGTTATACCTTAAAAAAGACAACCTTGGAGAAGAGGTTTGGGCTCTTGTTAAAAAATGCGGAACAGGAGATATCGTTGGAGTAAAAGGAAATCTTTTTGTTACTAAAACAGGAGAAAAAACATTAAGAGTAAACGGATTTACATTACTTTCTAAAAACGTTAGAGCTCTTCCTGAAAAATTCCACGGATTAACAGACGTTGAAACAAGATACAGAAAAAGATATGTTGACCTTATCATGAACAGAGAGGTTAAAGATACTTTTATAAAAAGAACTAGAATTATAAATGAAATCAGAAACTTCTTAAATGCTAAACATTTCTTAGAAGTTGAAACTCCTATGCTTCACCCAATCGTTGGAGGAGCTGCAGCAAAACCTTTCATCACTCACCACAATGCTCTTGATATGGACTTATATTTAAGAATAGCTCCTGAGTTATACTTAAAGAAACTTATCGTTGGAGGATTTGACAGAGTTTATGAAATCAACAGATGTTTCAGAAACGAAGGAATCTCTACAAGACATAACCCTGAGTTCACTTCAATAGAACTATATATGGCTTATGCTGACTATGAAACTATGATGGACTTAACAGAGCAGATATTCCAACATGTTGCTCAAACAGTTCTTGGAACATTAACTGTTGAATACAACGGAAAAACAATCGACCTTAGCAACTTCAAAAGAGCACACATGGTTGATTTAATAAAAGAATACACTGGTGTTGATTTCTGGCAGGAAATGACATTTGAAGAGGCTAAAGCAATAGCTAAAGAACATCACGTTGAAGTTCTTCCTCACATGACTGGTATCGGACACATTATCAACCAGTTCTTTGAAGATAAATGTGAAGAGCACCTAATTCAGCCTACATTTGTATACGGACATCCGGTTGAAATCTCTCCTCTATCTAAGAGATTCCCTAATGACCCAAGATTTACAGAAAGATTTGAGTTATTCATTGACGTTAGAGAATATGCAAACGCATTCTCTGAGTTAAACGACCCAGCAGACCAAAGAGGAAGATTTGAGGCTCAAATCGAAGAAGCTTTATTAGGAAACGACGAAGCTACTCCGGAAATTGATGACGATTTCGTAGAAGCTCTTGAGTGTGCACTTCCACCTACTGGAGGACTTGGAATCGGTATTGACAGATTAGTTATGCTTCTTACTGGAAGTCCAACAATCAAAGACGTTATTCTATTCCCAACACTAAAAAAACAAAACTAATATAACAAAAGGTATCGGTTTTTGAGCCGATACCTTATTTTTTTACTCTTTTTTATTCTTTTCCAAAGCTTCCCTCTTTTTCCTGCTTGATTGAAAGCTCTAAGAAAGTTCTAGCCTTTTGTCTGTATTCTTCTCTTAATTTATCATTATCTATTATTGAATCATCATCTTTTCTTCTCAGTGTGTTTCCAATAGTAACTCCGTCCATATAAATATTATTCTCATCTATTATGCCGATAAAGTTATTTTCCACAACATATGCAGAACTGCTTTTTCCGTTACCTGAAAGAAGATCTTTTCCCCATGAGGAATGAATATATTCTCCGCCAAGTATTCCCATAATCGTTGGAAGAATATCCAGCTGTGATCCTGCTTTTTGGAATTTTTCAGGCTTAAGCTGTCCTCCGGGCGTCCATATTACAAGAGGATTTGAAAATTTTTTCCAGTCTATATCAATAGATTTTTTTCTGTTTTCCCCGTGGTCTGCCACAAAAATAAAAATTGTATTCTGTGCCCACTTTTTATCCTTTACTGCATCTATAAACTGCCCTAATGAATAATCAGCAAACTTAAACGCATTATATCTTGCATAATCTTCGTAATCTTCTTCTGTAAACTCCTTAAATTTTTCAGGAATATCAAAAGGAGCATGATTGCTTAATGTAAACATCTCAAAGAAAAACGGTTCTTTAAGAGTTCCAAGATACTCTGCTGCCCTTTCAAACAGCTTATCATCAGGAACTCCCCATTTTATTGTTCTGTCTGCAATAGGAAAATTATTTTTTGAAATAATATTGTCAACACCGTTTGTTGTAAGAAAACCTTTCATATTATCAAACTCAATATCTCCGCCATACATAAAATACGTTGAATATCCACGTTCTTTTAAAATACTTGAAATAGAAATAAAAGGTTTCTGGCTCACAGGTTTTTTTAATATAGACTGCCCATACTGAGAAGGAAATCCTGTAAGAACTGACAATATTCCTCTGTTTGATCTGTTTCCGTTTGAATAGAAGTTGGTAAATAAAATTCCCTCTTCTGCCAGTCTGTTGTAATTAGGTGTAAGGTCAGGCTCTCCTCCAAGTGCTCCAACTGTATCTCCCATAAAACTTTCCATAAGAACTATTATCACATTATAATTCTTAACTTCTTTATGAGTATTTGTTTTTCTTAAAAGAATATTTTTCTCTGATAAAAATTCATCGTTCTCTGTACCAATATATTCTCTTATATTATTTTTTAATTCTTCATCTGTAAAAATTCTTCCTGCTTGAGATTTCTCCTTTTTATTATCTTTTCTTGCCACATCAAGAGATTTTCCCAAAGCAAAAACTCCATTAAGAGCTGTCTGATTTGCGAAACTATAATCGCTGAAATATGCTCTTCCCCAGTTCAATGTGCTCTGGCTGAATCCTCCCCTTGCTCCAAAAACAACCATAACCCCTGTAAGAAATATAACCACAAGATCTGCTGTTTTTTCTGCAATATTCGGTTTTGCTGTGTATACTTTTTTAAAAGCTCTAAAAGAAAAATATAGATAAAATATCTCTATTGCCAGAAATATTCCTATCATTAAAAACAGGTTATAATCTCCAAATAAAACAGTATCCCTAATCTCATCAGTATGCCCGAAATAATCTAAAATCGTAGCATTCAAATGAAAATTAAAAGCTTTATAATATTGAATATCACTAAGAAGAATAAAAAATATCATAGAAGATATAAAAATTTTATATACATTTATTATGATTTTTCCAATTATTCCTAGTTTTATCACTTCCAGAATCCAATAAACCAAAAGGAGCAGAAGAAGCAGTCCCAAATAATAACAAGCAACAGCATTGTCAAAAATCCACCCGCGGATAAAGCTTTTTATCATTACCGGAATTGGTATTCCTTTTACTCCGCTGCTGTTAAATCCTATAAATAATATCCTACATATGAGCATTAAACTTATTAATAAAATATATTCTTTAAAAAGATATATGAGCATTCTTATTTTTTTCATGTAATTTTTTTCCTCCTTGTTATCTTTATATCTTTTTATGCAATAAGTTATTATATCACATTTTTCATAATAATATTAATTTTTTTTGTTACGAAAAACATTGACACTTAATATAGATTAAACTATAATGGCATAGTATCAATTTAATACACAGTTAATTTTTAATCTATGAAAGGAACAATGATGTACTATGCTTAACCAATTTTTGATTCTGCTGGCTATTAATTTTACCGGAGTTTTTCTTCAGGCAGCCTTTAATCTTCCACTTCCGGGAACTATTCTTGGAATGCTTATTCTTTTTGTTCTTCTTTGGACAAAAAAGCTTAAGGTTGAAAAAGTTGAAAAGGTCTGTGATTTTCTTGTGCTGAACATGATTGTATTTTTCCTTCCTCCTGCAGTGGAGCTTTTGGAATATATGACTCTTTTAAAAACAGGATTTTTAAAAATCCTTCTGCTTTTGGTTCTTACAACTTTAATTACTATGATTGTTACAGGAAAAACTGTTGATTTCTGTATTAAAAGAATGGAGAAAAAATAATGAATATGTCAATACTTAATACACCTTTATTTGGACTTATCCTTACAATTTTATCTTTTGAAATAGGACTTTTTATCTTTAAGAAATTAAAATTTCCTGTTTTTAATCCTCTTCTTTTAGGAATTATTATTGCAATGTCTGTAATATCATTCTTTAATATTCCTTTGGATTATTTCAGACAGGGAGGAAACTATATTACATTTCTTTTAGCTCCTGCTACTATATCTCTTGCTCTTCCTCTGTACAAACAGCTGGATAAATTAAAGCAGAACTTTATCCCTATTATTATAGGGTCTGTTGTAGGTGCTGTTACAGCTATTGTTTCTACTATACTTTTAGGAAAACTTCTTGGTATAGATAAAACTCTGCTTATCTCTTTTATGCCTAAATCTATAACAACTCCTATCGGTATTGAATTGAGCAAACTTTTAGGCGGTGTTCCTGCTATAACAATTTTTTCTATTCTTGTTACAGGTATTTCAGGAAATGTATTTGCTCCTATTATATGCAGACATTTCAGAATAAAACATCCTGTTGCAAAAGGAATAGGAATTGGAATATCAAGCCATGCTGTTGGAACTTCAAAAGCTATTGAAATGGGAGAAATTGAGGGAGCTATGAGTGCTTTGTCAATAGTAATTGCAGGTATCATTACTTTTATTATTGCACCTGTATTTATTTTCCTGGTTGGATAATATTTAATAATTAATAAATTTTTTAAGAAAGAATATCAGCAGATTTATATCGTTTGCTGATATTTTTAATTTTAAAAATTTTTTATTATTCCTTTAAATCATTATATACTATTTTTGTATTTTACTTACCTGAAATAATATGATATAATCTTTATATATATTAAGCAGCTATTAACTTTTCTGATAAATATTCTTAATTAAAATATATGTTTATCAATTAATTTTATAGTTTCTGATTTTAAAGTTTTTTAGGAGGTAAAAATGTATAGTTTTATAAATAGTCTTTTTTCAAACACAATTTTTATGATATTCTTAGCCTTGGCTTTAGGATATGTGTTTGGAAGAATATCTTTCTGGGGATTAAAATTCGGAACATCAGGTGTTCTGATTGTTGCCCTTATCTTTGGACACTTTGGCATGACTGTGCCGGGAATTGTAGGTTCAGCAGGACTGGTTCTTTTTCTGGCTGCTGTGGGATTATCAGCAGGTCCATCTTTTATCAGCAATTTAAAAGCTAATTTCTGGGGTTTTCTTGGAACTTCTCTGGCTATTTTAATAGCAGGAGGACTGACAATAGCTTTTACAGTAAAATTTTTAAATATTCCTGTAGATCTGGCTCTTGGAATAGCTGCAGGAGCACTGACTTCCACAACTTCTCTTGCTGCTACAATTGAACTGACATCTTCAAGTACAGCAAGTGTGGGATATGGTCTGGCTTATGTTTTTGGGATTATCAGTATAGTATTTTTCGTTCAGATTATTCCCAAAATTCTGAAAGCAGATATATCTGAAGAGAACGGTAAATTAATAGATCCGCCGCTTTCTGACAGACTGTCAAAATTGAAAAATATGAATCTTATTCAAATTGATTCTCCCGGAGTTTTTGCTATAGCTTTCTCGATAATTTTTGGAGTAGCACTTGGAGCTGTAAAAATTCCTATCAGCTCAGGAACATCTTTCTCTCTTGGAAATGCAGGAGGAACTATCATAGCAGGAATTATCGTTTCAGCTTACGGCAGAATTGGAAAAATAAGTCTTCAAGTACCAAAAACAACTCTTACTCCCATAAGAGATTTAGGAATTTCTCTGTTCCTTCTGCAGAACGGAGCAAAAGCAGGAGCAGGTTTTATTGAAACTTTATCAATGTATGGTATAAAATTATTTATCGCCGGAGTTATTATGAGTCTGGCTGCAATATTTGCTGCCTACATAGTTTCCCGTATAATTTTCAGAATGCCTCTTTTTGCAGCTCTGGGAGCAACAACAGGAGCTATGACTTCTGCTCCTGCATTGAATGCTCTTATCTCTGTATCTAACGACGACAGAGTAGCAGCCTTTTATGCAGCATGTCAGCCTGTAGCTACTGTAGGACTTGTAATTCTTCCACAAATTGTTCTTGCTGTTTTAAAATAAAAAAATTAAATTAATAAAGAAGCTGGTTTTAAACCAGTTTTTTTATTATAAACAAGATTTTTAGAAATCATAATACATTGACAAAGTATTAATAAGGTGTTACTATATTAATACATAAAAAGGAGGGGTTTTATATGGCACAAGCAACTATAACTATAAAAACAAACGATGAAATAAAAAAAGAATTTAGCAGTTTTTGTGATGAAATAGGGCTAAATATGTCAGCAACTATAAATCTATTTATGAAAACAGTAATCAGAGAACAGAAGATTCCTTTTGAAGTAAGTCTGGTACCAAATAAAGAAACAATAAAAGCTATCGAAGAAAGTGAAGATATATTAAGCGGAAAAGTGAAAGCAAAAGTTTATAATAGTGTTGATGAACTTTTTGAGGATTTAGATAAATGATGAAAATTGTACCAACACCATCTTTTAAAAGAGATTATAAAAAAATACAAAAAAGAGGATCCGATTTAACTTTATTAAAAGAAGTTCTTCAATTATTAGCTGACGAAAAACCATTGCCTGAAAAATATAGAGAACACCAATTAAAAGGAAATTATAAAGGGTATATGGAATGACATATTCTGCCTGATTGGTTGTTAATCTATAAAATAGAAAAAGATATAATGATAATATCTTTAGCAAGAACAGGAACACACTCTGATTTATTTTAAAATAAAAAAGTTAATTAAAAAAACCTGAGAGAAATGATTCTTTCAGGTTTTTTTATATTATTTTCTATCTTTCTACTGTTAATGTTCCGTTTTTAATTCTTGAAATTACAAACTGGTGAGCATCAACTATTGCATTAGTATATGCAAATTTAGTTTCCCCTTCAAACATTCCGTTAAGAAGAATCTGCTGTTGTTCTTCAACGTTCATTTCTAATGTTTCAAGATCGATTTCTCCTCTTTTATACTCGTCTGCCAATGCATCAAACATTTTATCAAAAGTTTCTTGATAAACCTGCTCTGCTATATTATCAAAATTCATTAATTCACCTCACTAGATTATATATTTATTATTAAAATTTTGTTCACTTATAGTGTACACAAAAATAATATCATTTTTTACTTATTTTGTCAATTTTATTTATTCCTTATAAAAACCATATAAAAAAACTATATAATCCTTTATTTTATATTTGAATTAATCATTTTTCTCTAATTTTTCTTCTAAATTTTTGCTTGTCTTAAATTTTATATACTTTCTTGGCTTTGCATGAATAATTTTGTCTGTTCCTCTTGGGT
>UQOH01000076.1 GCA_900542625.1 uncultured Fusobacterium sp. | reverse complement strand
TGTTCTTAATAAATAAAGTCTTCCTTTTTTACTACTAATATGCTAAAATAATAGACATAAATATTTATTTTAGGGGAGGATATATAATGAATTTAGTAACAAATGTAGTAAATTTTGTTAATAATTTATTATGGGGAAAAAACATTTTAGTAGTTATGCTTATTGGAACAGCCGTCTACTTTACCATAAAAACAAAATTTATGCAGTTTAGATTATTTGGAGACATCATAAACATTCTTGGAAAATCAGAAAAAGATAAGAAAGGAATCAGTTCACTGGAAACATTTTTCTTAGGAACTGCGTGCAGAGTTGGAGCAGGAAACATTGCAGGAGTTGTTGCTGCTGTATCAATCGGAGGTCCCGGATCATTATTCTGGATGTGGCTTGTAGCACTTCTTGGAGCTACTTCTTCGTTTGTAGAATCTACTCTTGCTGTTATTCACAGAGATAAACTTGGAGAGGGAAAATATATTGGAGGAACACCTTGGGTTCTTAAGAAAAGACTTGGAGTAAAAATTCCTGCTTATGTATATGCTGCTGCATCTGTAGTCTGCTATATTGGAGTAACTCAGGTTATGTCAAACTCTGTTACAGAATCTGTATCAAGTGCATATAATATTAATACAACATATGTTTCTATTGTTCTTGCTCTTATTGTTGCATCTATTATATTTGGAAAAAGCAAAAGAGACAAAATCATAGAATCACTTAATAAAATGGTGCCTGTTATGGCTGCATTATATCTTGGAGTTGTTCTTTATATAATATTAACAAATCTTACTGGTTTCCCGGCAATGTTTAAAGATATTTTCTCTCAGGCTTTTGGAGGAAAAGAATTTTTAGGTGGTACTGTTGGTGGAATTATTATGCAGGGAGTTAGAAGAGGATTGTTCTCTAACGAGGCAGGAAGCGGAAACTCAAACTATGCTGCTGCTGTTGTTGATATAGACGAGCCTGCAAAACAAGGGCTTGTTCAGGCTCTTGGGGTATTTGTTGATACTCTTGTAATATGTAGTGCAACTGCTTTTGTTGTTCTTCTTGCAGGTGCTGAAAAAGTTCCTGACGGAATGCTTTTAGATGGAAAAGTTTTAAACGGAATGACTTTATTCCAAGAATCTTTAAAAACTCATATTGGATGGATAGGAATTCCATTTACAGTTGTTGTAATATTCTTCTTCTCACTTAGTACAATACTTGCTGTTGCTTTCTATGGAAAAAGTGCTGTTGCATTTATAAGTGAAAAATCAGGATTAAACCTTGCTTACCAGATTATCATTGTAATAATGGTATATGTCGGAGGAGTTCAGCAGAATTTCTTTGTATGGTCTTTAGCAGATTTCGGTCTTGGAATTATGACTGTAATAAATATTGTATGTATTCTTCTGATTTCTAAAGATGCTTTAGATGAATTAAAAAGATATGAAGTTATATTGAAAGAAGAAAGAATCAGATTAAAAGCAGAAAAAAAGAAAAATAAGTAATTGCTTTTTTTAAAAATATATTATATAACTTTAATATATAAGGAAACCCCTTGCCATAGTAGGGACTTTTAATACTCGGAGTGTCTTTGCCATAGTTAGACAGAGCTGCTGTAAATTAATGATATAAAATCATCTATTTACAACAGCTCTTTTCATTTCTGTGTTTTGTCCCAAAAATAATATAGTTTTTGGGACAAATATTTACAATATCCTTTTTTTTATAATAATGTGATTTTTATCACATTATTATGTATAAAAGTGTGACTATTCTCACATAATTATATATGAATTTATTTTCAAAACTTCTCGGCATTAAAATTATTTTTGTAATTAATGCCGAGAAAATTTTATTCTTATTTTAATTTAGAATGCCCAGTTTCCATTTTCAAAAATCTGCTCTTCATTTCCAAAAGCATCTACACCAACAATGCTTAAATCTTTTGTTCCAAACATAAAATCCACATGAACAAGAGAATCATTCATTCCTACTTCTTCCATCTGCTGTTTATTAAGAGTATCTCCCTCTTCTATACAGCTTGGATAAGCCTGCCCGATTGCAAGGTGGCATGAAGCATTTTCATCAAATAATGTATTATAGAAAAGAATATTTGAATTAGAAATTGGAGAATCATAAGGAACAAGAGCTATCTCTCCAAGGTATTTTGCTCCATCATCTGTATTGATAAGATTTTTTAACGCCTCTGCTCCTGATTTTGCAGTAAAATCTATTATCTTTCCATCTTTAAATATAAGAGAAAAATCTTCAATTAAAGTTCCTCCATAATTTAAAGGCTTAGATGCTTTTACTGTTCCGTCCACACCATATTTATATGGCATTGAAAATACCTCTTCTGTTGGAATATTGGCAACAAAGTCTATTCCTGATTTTGTTGTGTCCTTTCCTGAAGCCCATAAATGTCTGTTAGGCAGCTGAACTGTTAAATCTGTTCCTATTGAATTTTTCATAATAAATTTTTTAAACTGCTTTTTATTCAGATAATCCATTTTTTCTTTTAAATTACTTAAATGTTTTTTCCATGTTTCAACAGGATTTTCAGTATCTGCTTTTACAGAAGATATAATGGCTTTCCATAAATTTTTAACTGCCTCATCATCTGAAACACCTGGGAATACTTTTTTAGCCCATGCAAGAGTCGGTACAGATATTATATTCCATTGAATTTCGTTAGTCATAACTTTTTCATAATATGCTTTCAGCCCGACATTTCTTGCTGTCTGAGATTTAGCAATTTTTTCACTGTCAACACCTTTTAAAAGCTCAGGGTCATTTGCAGCAATACTTAAAAATGCAGCATTTTTTTCAGCATAAAACATAAGCGAATCTATTTCCCATTGAGGCATTTTTTCAAATATCTCTATTTTTCCATTAACAAATTTCATTTTTTTACAGAAATCATCATTCCAGTGAACCACAACTTCTTCTGCACCTAAATTATACGCCTCTTCTACAAGCATTCTTGTGAAAGGAGCTGTTTCTACTGGTGACATTATTACAAGAGTCTGCTCCTTTTGTAAATTTATTCCTACTCTAAGAGCAAGTTCTACATATTTTTTTAAACTGTTTTTATCCATTATCTATTGTTCCTCCTTAAAAAATTCTGTTTTTAATATATTCTTGTATAAATTATTATTTAATTTTATATATTTTCTTTTTCTATTATTTTCTTAAAATCTTCTTTAGATGGAAGAATAGTCATATACCTGCTTGCAAAAATCTGATTATTATCTTCAGGAAGAGTCATTTTTACAAGAGTATCATTTTTATCCTTACATATAATAATTCCTATTGTTTTATTTTCATCTGAAAGTTTAACAAATCTATCGTAGTAATTTACATACATCTGCATTTGTCCTAAATCCTGATGAGTAACTTCTCCTATTTTTAAATCAATAAGAACAAAACACTTAAGTAATCTATTATAGAAAACTAAATCTACTCTGAAATGTTTTTCATCAAAAGTAAATCTAACTTGCCTTCCTACAAAAGTAAAACCTTTTCCTAATTCTAACAAAAACATTTCTAATCTGCTTATTATTTCTGTTTCTAATTTATTTTCAGAATACCCGCTTTTCTCTTCTAATCCAAGAAATTCTAAAATATATGGTTCTTTTACAACATCTTCAGGTTTTTCTATTATCTGTCCTTTAAAAGCTAACTCTTTAACTTTTTCTTTATCTTTGCTTAAAACCAATCTTTCATATAAAGCTGAATCTATCTGTCTTCTTAATTCTCTCAAACTCCAGTTATTTTGAACAGCTTCTATTTCATAAAAATTTCTTTCAGCAATATTGTCCATTCTCATAAGAATAAGATAATGAGACCAGCTTAGTTTGAATTCCTCAGACAGTGTCTGAGGAATTCCGTAAACCTTATAAAATTTTCTCATTTGCTCTAAATTGGTTTCTGAAAATCCCTTACCAAATTCTTGAGATAATTTTTGGGAAAGAGTTTTTAAAAGGCTCTTTCCATATTCAGCTCTCTTATTTCCATTTTGTTCTTCTTCTACAATTCTTTTGCCAATTAAAAAATAAGTTTTTGTCATAGTAGAATTTACATTTAAAACAATGTTTTCTCTGGCAGATTTTAATAAATTTCTTATTTCTTCATATATATCTTTTTTAATTTCTATGTTCATTCAACATCACATTCCTTAAAAATTTTTTCTTAAATTATACCACAATTGCTTGATAAAATTTATTTTTGCTTTATAATTATCTTTATTTACCTAATATTTTTCTTTCTGAAAATATTCTCATTATCTATTATATCATAATTTCATTGGTAAAAAAAAAGTAAAATATTTATTTTCCCGAATAAATGTGATAAAATTATAATGCTGTACATTTTTTATGTTGGGGAGGTAGAATTGGAAAAAAAAGATATAGTGATAAAAGATTTAAATAAATCTTTTGACGGAGTACAAGTTTTAAAAAATATTAACTTGGAAATTAAAGCAGGAGAGTTTTTCTCTATTCTGGGTCCATCAGGATGCGGTAAAACAACTTTATTGAGAATACTGGCAGGATTTATTGAGCCTGACAGCGGAGTTGTATATTTGGGAAATAAGGATATTTCTAAACTTCCTCCAAATATGAGGTCAACAAATACAATATTTCAGAAATATGCTTTGTTCCCGCATTTGAGTGTTTACGAAAATATTGCTTTTCCTTTAAGAATAAAGAAAAAAGATTCTGATTACATAGATGCAGAAGTAAAGAAAATGCTTAAGATGATAGATTTGGAAGAACATGCAGATAAAAAACCAAATCAGCTTTCAGGAGGACAGCAGCAGAGAGTTTCAATAGCAAGAGCACTTGTAAACAAACCGGAAGTTCTTCTTCTTGATGAGCCTCTTTCTGCACTTGATGCAAAATTAAGACAAAATCTGCTTATTGAACTTGATAATATTCATGAAGAAGTAGGAATTACATTTATATTCATTACTCACGATCAGCAGGAAGCTCTTTCTATTTCAGACAGAATTGCTATTATGAACAAAGGTAATGTTCTTCAGGTTGGAACACCTGCTGAGGTTTATGAATCTCCTGCAGATATGTTTGTTGCAGATTTCATTGGAGAAAACAATTTCCTTGAAGGAGAGGTTGTTTCTATTGACAGTGAAACTTGTGCTACTATGAAGCATGAGAAACTTGGAGAAATCCGTTTTGAGATGGACAGAAAGGTAAGAATCGGAGACCATGTAAAAGTATCTGTGAGACCTGAGAAGATAAGAGTTACAAAAAATCTTCCTAAAAATCTTGGAAAAATCCATAATGTGGTTAAAGTATATGTTGATGAAGTTATTTATACAGGATTCCAAAGTAAATATTTCGTATGGCTTAACGGAGAAAAAGAGATGCTTTTCAAAGCTTTTAAACAGCACGCTATTTTCTTCGAAGATGATGAAAGCAGTGTAAAATGGGACGAAGAGGCATATATCTCTTGGAACTCTGAAGACAGCTATCTTGTTGAGGTAACGCCAAATGAAAACAGATAAAAGAGGAGTTTTTTATACTTTACCAATCACAATATGGCTTACGATTTTTTTCCTTATTCCCATGGGAATAGTTCTTGTATATTCTTTTCTGAAAAAAGGAATATATGGAGGAGTTGAACTTGAGTTTTCTCTTGAAACATTTAAGATTTTTGCAAATCCAATGTTTCTGAAAATAGTTTACAAAACTCTTTTGATGGGAATTCTGGTAACTATTTTTACATTAATAATAGCAGTACCCACAGCATATTTTATAGTTCGTTCAAAGCACAGGGAAAAATATATTTACCTTATTATTATCCCTTTCTGGACAAACTTCCTGATAAGAATATATGCTTGGATGGCTATTCTTGGAAACAACGGATTTATAAATTCATTTTTATTAAAAATAGGGATTATAAATGAACCTATGCAGTTTTTATATAACTCAGGTGCTGTAATTTTAATCTCTGTATATACAAGTCTGCCTTTTGCAATACTGCCTTTATATTCTACAATAGAAAAATTTGATTTTTCTCTTATTGAGGCAGCAAGAGATTTGGGGGCAACAAACAGACAGGCATTTTTCAAAGTTTTCATTCCAAATATTAAAAACGGAATTATGACTGCAGGAATATTTACTTTTATTCCTATGCTTGGATCTTATGTTGTACCAAAACTTGTAGGAGGAGCAAATTCCATATTTCTTGGAAACGTAATTGCACGTCACCTTACTGAAACAAGAAACTGGCCTATGGCTTCTACAATCTCATCTGTCCTTATAATTATAACTTCAATTATAATGTTTGGATTTATTATTGCAAAGAAGAGAGGTGGAAACAATGAATAAAAGAAGAACTTCATTATTTTTCTTTGTGCTTTCAATGGTTTTCTTTTATCTTCCTCTGGTTGTACTGGTTATTTATTCCTTTAATGACAGTAAATCTATGGTATGGAATGGATTTTCACTGAAATGGTATAAAGAGCTTTTCATGTATTCTGATGAAATATGGAGAGCATTTAAATATAGTATTTTCATAGCTGCTTTTTCCGGAATGCTTTCAACAACTCTTGGTACACTGGGAGCAATCGGACTGCACTGGTATAATTTTAAATACAAAAAATATCTTGAAGTTATAGGATATCTTCCTCTTATAGTTCCTGATATTATTATGGGAGTATCTCTTCTTATACTTTTTGTAACTGTAAAGCTTGAGCTTGGACTTGCAAGTATATTTATTGTTCATACAACATTTAATATACCGTTTGTACTTTTTATAGTTCTTTCAAGACTTGCTGAAATAGATTATTCTATTGTAGAGGCTGCTTATGATTTGGGAGCAACAGAGATGCAGACATTAAAAAAGGTAATTATTCCTATGCTTATGCCTGCAATTATTTCAGGATTTTTAATTGCACTTACTTTATCATTTGATGATTTTGTGGCAACATTCTTTGTTGCAGGACCGGGCTCTTCTACTCTTCCTCTTAGAATTTATTCTATGATAAGACTTGGAGTGTCACCTGTTATCAATGCATTATCTGTATTATTTATAGGTTTTGCAACTGTACTTACTCTTTCTACAACAAAACTGCAAAAATATTTTTTGAAATAAATAAACTATAATGCAGTTAAGACAGTCAAAAAGAAATAATTATATATTATACTGGAGGGAATTTATGAAGAGATATTTTAAACTTTTATTAGTCACATTAGCAATATTTTTGCTTGGAGGTTGTTCTTTCTTTGGAAAAAAGGATAACGCAGACCTTGCAAAATATAACGATATCAGAGCAACTTTTGTAACTTCTCAGGGAAATATAGAGTTTTATTTATATCCTGAAGCAGCTCCAATCAACGTTGCAAACTTTGTTAACCTTGCTCTTAGAGGATATTATGACAATACAGTTTTCCACAGACAGGAAGATGTTCTTATCCAAGGCGGAGATCCTACCGGAAGCGGATATGGAACTCCTGGATACAGTGTTGAAGATGAATTTGTAGACTGGCTTGATTTCTATCAGCCTGGAATGCTTGCAATGGCAAATATGCAGCAACCTGATACAGCAGGTTCTCAATTCTTTATCACTTATTATCCTGTTGATGTTTTAAATAAAAGATTTACTATCCTTGGTGAATTTGTAACTCAGGGAGATTATGACAGAATTAAAAAGCTTGAAAAAGGAGATATCATCAAAGAAGTTAAAATTACCGGGCATGCAGACTTACTTCTTTCTTTAAATAAAGAGAGAGTAGATGAGTGGAATAAGGAGCTTGATGCTAAATATCCAAATCTTAAAAAATATCCTGTAAAAACTCTTGATGAATATGGTACTGAAGTTGCTCAATACAGAAGTGAATTAGAGCAGATTTATACTCCAAAAACAAAAGAAATTAAAGAAGAGAGAGAAGGATTTATCCCTAGATTTATAAGAGCAAGTGAGAAAAAATGGAAAGAGCACAAAGCTGAAAAGGCTGAAAAAAAAGCAGCTGAAAAAGCACTTGATGAGTTTACATTAGACTAAAAAAAGAGGCATCTGCCTCTTTTTTTATTTTAGTGTCATTCCTTCTTTTACTTTTGCAATAGTTTCTGGTGCTAAGTACTCAAGCATTGCAAATCCAAGATCCTGTGAATATCCTGAACCGCTTGCAGTAAGAAGATTTTCGTCTCTTACTATTGGTTCATCTATTATATTACAGAAGTCTTTAACAAGATCGTGAGTTCCAAAGTGCAGTGTTATATTTCTGCCGTCTATCATTCTTCTTCTTCCTATTGATGAAGGAGCTCCACATATAGCTGCAACTAATTTTCCATTGTCAAGGTAATATTTAGTCAGTGCCATTGCCTCATCAGATTTAAAAAGATTTTCATATCCGGAATATCCTCCAGGAAGGAAAATTCCATCTGCATCTTTATAATCTCCAAATAAGTCATCTGCTTTTACCATTATATTTTGTGCTGAATTTACCTCTAAAGTTTTATTAAGTGAAAGAGTAACTACTTTTATTCCTGCTCTTCTCATTACATCAATGGGAGCTACTGCTTCCAGAATTTCAAA
The DNA here is from genome assembly GCA_900542625.1 of uncultured Fusobacterium sp. Lineage (GTDB taxonomy): Bacteria > Fusobacteriota > Fusobacteriia > Fusobacteriales > Fusobacteriaceae > Fusobacterium_B. The sequence continues at coordinate 801 of UQOH01000076.1, read as the reverse complement.
TCCCTCTGCTAATAATACATAAACTTTTTTCATTTCTGCCTCCTCAAATCTTAATAATTCAATAAAACTACATCCCTTTTATAAATGCCGTGTCAACCATATGTAAAATTACTATATCACATTTTATTGCAAAATTAAATTTAAAAATTATAATTATAGAACAAATAATTTATCGGAAGATAAGCTGATGCCAGGAACTCTTTTTCCTCTTTTATTTTACTTACCACAAAATTCTCTCTTATCTCTGTCAGCTGTAAATTTTGAAGAGATATTTTCAAATAGTTTTTAAATATCGGGCTCTTAAACAGCTTTCCTGACATAACAAAGTTATCAAGTGAAAACACAGTGTCTATATTAAAGATCAGCAGTGCTGCATAGCCGGCTATCTTTTTTAATATCAGGCACTCTTCAACTTCTCCCTCTTCTGCTCTTTCTACAAGATAATCAAATCCTTTGTTATCATATTCATTCACTACATCAGGAAGATTTTTATATTTCTCTTTCAGCTCTCCTATTATGCTTGAACATGAAATCATCGTTTCTATACATCCTCTTCTCTTACATGTAGGACAGAATTTTTCTGAATTAAGTTCAATAATAACATGGTTTATACCAAGTTTATTATTCAAGTTTATCATAGGTCTTGTAAGCTGATTATTTTCTATAATACTTCCGTCAATAAGATTATCATATTTCATAAAGAAGAAATTTCTTATATTGGGGTCAATAAAGGTTTGATATAATGCCAAAGCTCTTATCTGTGTATCAATAATCACAGGAAAATCAAAATATTTTACTGCG
>UQOH01000075.1 GCA_900542625.1 uncultured Fusobacterium sp. | reverse complement strand
TAAATATCTAATTATCGTGGAATTTAAACACTGTGATTGAGATTAGAGAAAACACTTCTTATTTCTGTAAATATCTAATTATCGTGGAATTTAAACTTGTCTACTACATACTGCCATGCAAGTTCTGATAATGTAAATATCTAATTATCGTGGAATTTAAACAGAGAAATTTTTTCTAAACAAGAATTGGAAATTTTAGTAAATATCTAATTATCGTGGAATTTAAACTCTTCCTGATTCTGCAGCACTTTCTTTTGATAAGACGTAAATATCTAATTATCGTGGAATTTAAACTAAATGATAAAATATCTGGAATGAGAGATATTCATGGTAAATATCTAATTATCGTGGAATTTAAACATAATAATGATGATTGGTGGTTTGTAGTTTTACATGTAAATATCTAATTATCGTGGAATTTAAACATTCTATTGAATTTGAAATATATATTATCAAAAGTAGTAAATATCTAATTATCGTGGAATTTAAACAATTCTGAAAATTTCAGAAAATTACTGGGAAATGGTGTAAATATCTAATTATCGTGGAATTTAAACCCTGAAAAGTATGAAGAACTGATTCCTGCAGTTGCAGTAAATATCTAATTATCGTGGAATTTAAACCCTACTTAACTGGTGGTCCTGAAGTGTCTGTTCCTGTAAATATCTAATTATCGTGGAATTTAAACTTGGATAACATACAGTTAAGAATTTTGAAACTAAAGTAAATATCTAATTATCGTGGAATTTAAACATTACAGTTCAAGAATGGTTTGAATACGGAGGTAAAGTAAATATCTAATTATCGTGGAATTTAAACATTACAGTTCAAGAATGGTTTGAATACGGAGGTAAAGTAAATATCTAATTATCGTGGAATTTAAACTGAGCACATAAATACTCGTTGACTGCAAATAAAACGTAAATATCTAATTATCGTGGAATTTAAACGTGTACTGAATAACTGTTAATAAGCAACCTTTTTTTGTAAATATCTAATTATCGTGGAATTTAAACAATGCAAATTCGGACAGATTAGAAAATCTCACGGAAGTAAATATCTAATTATCGTGGAATTTAAACATGGATAAAGACTTATATGATGTTATAATGATTTATGTAAATATCTAATTATCGTGGAATTTAAACAGCTATTCCGTTGTTTATTGAGTCTTCACCTATATTGTAAATATCTAATTATCGTGGAATTTAAACAATGATAACTCTAAAATATTTGATTATAATAAAAAAGAGTAAATATCTAATTATCGTGGAATTTAAACAAATTCTAAAACAGGACTTTCATTTTTATAATTGTGGTAAATATCTAATTATCGTGGAATTTAAACGACGGAAAGCTCGTAAGAAAGTATGTGAAAGAAGTTGTAAATATCTAATTATCGTGGAATTTAAACTCATCAGAACCTCTAAAAGCATTTTTAGTCTGACTCGTAAATATCTAATTATCGTGGAATTTAAACGCTTACAAATATAAATTATTTAGAAACTAAAAGTACGTAAATATCTAATTATCGTGGAATTTAAACGTACAAGTGCTATAAGTATTGTCTAAGTTCTTTTTGTAAATATCTAATTATCGTGGAATTTAAACACAGATTACTTGAATAGGATATGGATTTCTGATAGAGTAAATATCTAATTATCGTGGAATTTAAACGTTCTGGAAATATCGAGGATAGAACACACATAAATAGTAAATATCTAATTATCGTGGAATTTAAACCGAGAATTAAATGTATAAATTAACCTGTCCACCCTGGTAAATATCTAATTATCGTGGAATTTAAACGTGTAATTTGTTGCAAGAACTCTGAACCCAGCATAAGTAAATATCTAATTATCGTGGAATTTAAACCCGTATAACATAAACTATGAGGGCAGTGACGGTCAGGTAAATATCTAATTATCGTGGAATTTAAACAAAAAATTATTTTATGTTATACTCATTAAGAATAGTGTAAATATCTAATTATCGTGGAATTTAAACTATTTCTCACCCTTGAACGTATTGTTTCCTTACTCATGTAAATATCTAATTATCGTGGAATTTAAACAAAATCAGGGGGAAAAACAATGAAAAACATGTTGGAGTAAATATCTAATTATCGTGGAATTTAAACCTGAAAAATCAGAAGATATTGATAATAGAGCTTTCGAGTAAATATCTAATTATCGTGGAATTTAAACTTCTTTACTTTAATTTTATTTAAGTCTGTATTTTATGTAAATATCTAATTATCGTGGAATTTAAATAGCTCAAGAGTAATATGCAGCAAAGAAGATTTAAAAGTAAATATCTAATTATCGTGGAATTTAAAGAAATAATGATACTTGATACCCCTCTCCGTTTGTATCGTAAATATCTAATTACCGTGGAATTAAAAAAATAAAGACTATCAATTAAGTACAGCAGAAATAGGGAAATACAAAAAACTCCTCAGTGCAGTACACACCGAGGAGTCTTTACATTATTCACATTTAGAATACCCGCAGTTTCTGCAAGTAAAACATCCGCCTGTTACTTCAAGTTCTGCTCCACATTCAGGACATATGGGGTTTTTAAAATCAGAGTGCTTTACACTGAATTCTTTTTCATCTTCAGTAACTATTTTTGCAGCAGCCTCTTTATAATTTGTAAGTCCCATTTCTTTTTCAAATTTTTTCAAAATATTAAGAATAGCAGTAGGGCAAGTTCCACCTTGACTAAGCTCTTGTCCCTTACTTCTTGCTACAGCAAAAGAAGTACATCCGCTGACACCTGCAATAGCATTTTCAAGCATAAACAGATTTCCTCCAAGTCTTAAAATACCAGACATATAAATTGCAACAGCTTGAATATTTTTTTCACATCCGCCAGTTCCGCTTCTTATAACATAAATATCTTGAATACACTTTTCACTAGGAGAATATCCAATCATAACTTTCAGTTTACCGCAGCCGATAAGCATTCTTTCTGGATAATAGATTGTATCTGGAGCAATAGGTTTAAGCTCTCCTCTCTTAATTTCATTTGCCTTATCTGCAATATCCTCTACTGTTTTTTCCTCTTTTTTAGGCTCAACTGTAAGTATACCCTCTCTTGCACAGCCAGAACGATAAATAGTCATTCCTTTTAAACCGTTTTTCCATGCCTCAATATAAAGGTTTCTCACCTCTTCAACAGAGGCTTTGTTTATAAGGTTGATTGTAGATGAAATACTTGCATCTATTCTCTTCTGCCATACTCCCTGCATTCTTACTCTTGACATAGGGTCAAGATTTTGTGCAGAGATAAAGTATTCAGGAAGTTCTTCCTGAGAAGTAAGATTATGTTCAGCCATATAATTTTTAGCAATAGGGATAAACACTTCATAATACTTATCTTCTCCATGAAGGCTTTCAGTTTTTCTTGTATATGAAAATGCAAAGTTTGGCTCAATTCCTGTGCTCACTTCAAGCATAGTTCCGATAGAACCTGTTGGAGCTATTGTAAGGAGCTGAGAGTTTCTCAATCCATATTCCTCTATCATTTTATATGTATCTTCATCTGCATTTTCCAAAAGGAAAGGAGATTTAAGTATCAATTCTCTTTTATATCCTGGATATGCTCCAAATTCTTTTGCAAGAAGAGCACTTTTCTTAAGAGCATTATTTACTATTACTCTTGCAACTTTATCACAGAATTCCAGAGACTCTGCACTTCCATATTTCATTTCCATTTTTATCAGAAGATCTCCAAGACCAAGTATTCCAAGTCCGATTTGACGCCATTTTCTTACAGATTCTCTCTGTTCTTCCAATGGATGAAGTTCAAGCCCTTCATCAAGAACATCGTTAAGTGCTTTAACAGATTTCTGCACTGCTGCAGCCAGTCTGTCAAAGTTAAATGTTTTGTCTTCATCAACAAATGAAGGAAGAATAAGAGAACCTAAAAGACAGCTTCCTCCTGCTGGAAGAGGCTCTTCTGCACATGGGTTTGTTCCTGCATATGAAAACTCTGTATCTTCACTTAAAAGATTCCAGCTTGAAATTCTGTCCCAGAAAAGAATTCCCGGCTCTGCATAGTTCCAGTTTTGTCTTGCAAGTTCAGTGAAAAGTTTAGCTGCATCTATCTCTTTTTTATAAACCTCTCCTGTGTCTTCAACAACAAACTCTGTTGTAAATTTTTCATTTTTTAAAACAGCCTCCATAAATCTTTTGTCAACTCTTACAGAGATATTAGCTTTTTGTATTTTATTCAAATCTGATTTTATTTTTATAAAGTCTTCAACATCAGGATGGTTGATATCAATGGATATCATAAGAGCTCCTCTTCTTCCTTTCTGCCCTATTATATCAGTAGTCAGGTTATAAAGTTCCATAAAAGAAACAGCTCCTGTTGTATACTTTGCAGCATTATTTACGGCAGTTCCTTTTGGTCTAAGCTGAGAAATATCAACTCCGCATCCTCCACCGTAAGAATATGTTTTTGCCAGTTTTTTTGCAGTTTCAAAAATAGATTCAAGATTATCTTCCGGAGGAGCAACAACATAGCAGTTAGAATATGTAACTTTTCTTCCTATTCTGTTAAGTCCTCTGTTTGAAAGTATTCTTCCTGCAAAGATAAACTCTTTATTAAGAATCATCTGCTCAACATCTTTATTTCCGCCGGAAATTCTGGCAAGCCATTGAACAAAAGTTTCTCCGTCATATTTATATTTTTTGGTCCATATATCGAAACCAAGTTTATTTTCTTCTCCAAGCCATGCAACAACATCCATGAAAAAACCTCCCTTGAAAATTTAGTCGTTGAATAAATTATACCACAATATTTAGTATAGTAAACCTATATTTTTTGCTTTATATTACTATATATTGTTTTGTCTGTGTTTCTGAAAGTATATAAAAAATATATTTGAAAAAAGAAAAAAAGAATAAGTGATTTTATTTTTTGATAAATTAATGTAAAATATATATTAGAGAAAATAGTGGAGGATTTTTATGAGAACGATAAAATTTGAAGATTTACATAAATTAAAAAGCTATATTTTAATAGATGCAAGAAGCCCGAAAGAATTTGAGGAATCTCCTATTCCCGGAGCTGTGAATATTCCTGCTCTTCTTGATGATGAAAGGGCAGAAGTCGGGACTGCCTATGTAAGAGAGTCATCAGAAAAAGCAAAAGAAATCGGGATAGAAAAAATATCTAAAAGACTTCCTGAAATATTCAGAGAGATAAACGAGCTGTCAAAAAAATATGATAAGCTTGTATTTTATTGTGCAAGGGGAGGAATGAGAAGTTCTTCTCTTGAGGCTATTTTTTATGCTTTAAAGTATAAGACACTGAAGCTGGAAGGAGGATACAAGGCATACAGAAATTATATTATGGAACATCTTCCTGAAAAAAATGAGAATATAAAGTATGTTGTTCTTCATGGAAGAACAGGTGTTGGTAAAACAAAAATTCTTGAAAAACTGGCAGAGAGAGGGTATTCTGTAATGGATTTGGAAAAAATGGCAGACCATAAAGGATCGTTTTTCGGAGGATTGTGTGAGGCCAAAAAACAGAGTCAGAAAAGATTGGAATCAGAAATATATGAGTGTCTTTCTGAAAACAAATCTGGGTATGTTCTTGTTGAAAGCGAGAGCAAAAGAATAGGTGATGTTTACCTTCCTGAAATAATCCACGATTCTATTTTAAACGGTCATCATTTGATTATAGATACGTCTATGGAGAACAGAGTAAAAATAATCATGGAGGATTATGCAGGAGCTTCTATAGAAGAGTTAAAAGAGTGTCTTGATAAGGTTGGAAGATATATCAACAAAGAAAGATATGATGCTTACAGCAGTCTTCTTGAAGAGGGAAAAATTGCTGAATTAAGTGAGATATTAATGGATAAATATTATGACCCTCTTTATGATGTAAGTATTAATAAATATGAGTACGAAGAAAATATATTTTATAACACAACAGATGAGGCAGCAGACAGAGTTGCAGAATATCTGTTAAAAAAGGGAATTATCGTAAAATAAGAATAAAATTTTCTCTGAAAAAATATCAGCTGTTTCATCGATGCAGGAGGCTGAAAGCCTGATAAGGATTTCAGCTCTGTATTCTGTATCGCTGCATAAATTACGCAGACATTTTTAATATTATTTTTTATAAATTGTATATCTGTTTCTTCCCTTTTCTTTTGAAAGGTAAAGAGCTTTATCAGCCTCTTCAATCCCTTTTTTCAAATTAAGTTTATCTGTAAAATAATTAAAAGAAACTCCCATACTTAAAGTAAGTTTATCAGAAACTAAAGATTTTTCATGTTTGATATCTTGTTTATTTAAATTTTCAATAATTTTTGAATAGATTGTTTCAAAATTTTTAATATCTGCATTTTCTAATAAAATCAGAAACTCTTCTCCTCCATAACGTAAAAGAGTGTCTTCTTTTCTAATGCTTTCTTTCAAAACTTCAGCAGTTTTTCTTATGATACTGTCTCCGGCAGGGTGCCCATAAAAATCATTATATTTTTTAAAATAATCAATATCTATCATAACAAAAGCTAAAAGAACAGGCTTTTTTAATTTTTGCTTTTCAAGAACTTTGAGATATTTTCTGTTATAGACATTTGTTAAAGCATCTGTAGAGTTGTCTTTATTCAATCTGAAAATATGTTTAACAGAAAAAATTATTAAAACAGTTGCTGATAATCCAAACAGCCAAAGCAGAGTAATTGTTATATGAAAAATTCTTTTTTCTTTTTTTAACTGTTCCAGTGTATATGAATTTTTTACAAAATTTAGATAGTCTTTTTTTAGAGAATCGTTAAAATCTTTATTGGAAAAATGAAGCTTTTCTCCTGTTGCAAAAAACTTTTCAGACTGTCCTGTTTCTTTATAAAGTTTTAGGAGTGTTGTATAAATTGAAGAATCAAATCCCCAGCCCTCTTCCAAGTCTTTTTTCAGCAGAAGATTTAGTTTATCTATTGCTTCATATATTTTTTTCTGCTGAATAAGCATTTCACAATATGCCAGTTCAACATACATTTCAGCATTGATAAAAGCATGTCCTTTATCCATTTTTAAAAGTTCCTGGCAGAAATTATAATAAATTTCAGCTCTCTTAAAATTTTTTCTATAGCTTTCAAGAAGGAGAAGATTTTTATATCTGAAAACTTTTACTCCTACAGCTAAATCAGATGAAAGATAAGGGATAATCTTTTTTGTTTCAAGAGAAGATTCTCTGGCTTTTGTGTAATCTTTAATCTGAATATAGCTTTCAGATCTGTTTACATAAGAACCGTATTTTGCTTTTGCATTCTCACTTAAATCTTCAATAGGAATAGAAATAGCTTTATTATATTGAGCTATAGCAGTATTGTAATCTTCAAGAATAAAATACATATTTCCAAGATATTCATGAGATTTTACCTGAATTCTGTAACGGGTATCTAAATCTTTTATTTTTTCAGATTCAGAGAGGATTTCATAATAGGCATATATACTTTCTCCATATTCTCTGTTTGCCATTCTTATCATAGCTATATTACCTTTGATAATAAGTTTATTTTCTATTTTCAAAGAAACAGCATTTTCAAGATATTTTTCCAAAATAGAGATTATTTCTCCTCTGGAACTGTTATCTCCAAGCATTGTTAAAGCTAACTGCCATATAGTTTCTGTATCATTTGAAAGAAAAGAATATTTTCCCATTGTATCTAAAGCTGCTTTAATAAGTTTTGGATCTCCTTTTCCTGTTTTTTCTGCTATACAGCTGTTAAGATAAAAATTTATATAAACAGAAAGAGCAGGTTCTGCTTTATTATATTTTTGAGCTTTTTTAAAATAAATTTCAGCTTTATCAATATCCTTTTCACTGTAATATTTTAATCCTTTAAAAAAATAAAATTCAGCAGAATCTTTGTCGAAAGAAGAAAAATTAAAGTTTTCAGGAAATTTATTATTTAAAGAATATTCTTTTATAATATTATAGGCAGGTGATGAATTTCTGTTTTTTTCAAATAAAGGTAAAAAATAAAAGAAAAAAGAAAAGCTGAAGATTATTACGAATATAAAAGCAAAGATTGATTTTTTTTTCATAACATCTCCTTATGTTAAAAAAATAAATATACTATTACATAATAATAAATTTTTTAGTTGTTGTCAATTATTAAAAATATTTAAAATTAAAAAGATAAAAGAAAAAATGTTAAAAAAGTATAAAAAATTTTCTTGACTTTAGAGCAAACATATAGTATTATTAAAAAATAATTAAATAGTCCTTTGGTAAAGTAATGGAAACATTATGGCACAAAGCTACAGGGTCTTTAAACTGACAGCCAGCTGCAATTAAAAGAGTAATTCTTTTTAATTGCAGCTTTTTTATTTAAAAAATTAAAAGGAGATGGTAATGGGAAAGTATAAAAAAGCAGTAAAGATTATCGTATTATTTGTGGGTATTTTTATAGCAGGGTGTACAAACGGAGACATATACAGCAGTACAAACAGTATGGGAACAACAAGTGCTGTATCATACAACAGAGCTGCAGCAGCAATTCTTTATGCAGCTTATCCTGAATTAATAGCAGGAACAGGAATATCAAAAACAAGAACAAATACAAAAAGAAGCAGTACAACAGTTTCAAACAGTGTATCAAGCAGCCAGTCTTTCGGAGGCATGACAAATAGTCAGAGAGTTACAAGCTCAAAAACACACAGTAAATCAAAATCAACATCTGTTACAACCGGAATAAGAGGATTTTCAGGTTTTGATTTTTAAAAATAAATAAATTAAGAAAAAAGGAGTGATATTATGTTAAAAAAAGTATTAGTTGGAATGGCAGTTTTATCTGCAGTAAGTATGGCACAGGGAACAAATGTTTATTTAAGAGCAGGAGCAGATATCTGGGATAAATTTGATGTTTTAAAAAGTGAAGGAGAAAAAATGACTAATGAAAAATCTGATGATTTTTCTTATGAAATTGCTTTAGAGGCAACAAGAGAGATATATCCTGATTTTGAATTAGGACTTGGAATTGCTTATCAGGATCACAGAAGTCCTAAGAATAAAACAGTTCTTGGGGATGAATATAAAATGTCAGGATATACTTCAGTACCAGTTTATGTTACAGGAAAATATAATGTACCGGTAGAGTTTCACAGCATTAAACCATATATAAAAATGGACTTAGGGTATTCTTTTAATGACAGTAATGGAAATTTAGAATATACTTATGGAAAAAAACGTGAAATTTCTACTAAAGTAGACAATGGAGCATATTTTGGAATTGGAGCAGGAGTGGAATACAATAATTTCACAACAGATATTATGTATAAAATAACTAAGTCTAAAGTAAAAGTAGGAAGTCAAGAGAAAGATGATTATAATAACTCAAGAGTAACTCTTTCTGTTGGATATAAATTTAACTTTTAATTTAATATAATAATTAAGAATAAAATTTCCGAGATTA
>UQOH01000074.1 GCA_900542625.1 uncultured Fusobacterium sp. | reverse complement strand
AATAATCTGTTTATAGTGGATTCAACTAAAATTTTGAGAGGTTCTCCAAGAATTTTTGAGGCTGTGGAAGAACTGTATTTTGAACTTAAAAATATAAAATAAATAATAAAAAAAATAAAATTCTCTTGAAAAAATCTTGAGAATTTTATTTTTTTATTTAGGCTAATAAATTTAAGCCTGCTGTATATAATTTTTAATTTTAACTCCGCTTTTTCTTTTCCAGATAAATACAGCTGCAGTTAATGCAAACACAGTAAAATCTGCCAGCGGAGGAGTAATCCACACTCCTGTAACTCCAAATATTTTTGGATATATCATTATACCAACGACTACGAATAAGAAACTTCTTCCAAAGGAAATAAGATTTGAAATAAGAGCTTTTTCCATAGACTGAAGATAAGATATATTTATAAAATTTGCAGCTAAGAAAAACATACCGCTTGTGTATCCTCTAAGTCCCTTTGAGGCAAGTTCAATTAATTCTTCGTTCCCGTCAGTAAACATAGAAACTATCTCCCTGCTTTTTAAATTCATCACAACAATTATAACAAAAGCTGTAATAAAAGCTGTTTTATGCCCTAATAAGAATATTTTTTAAGTCTGTCCTCTCTTCCTGCACCATAATTAAAGCTTACAATAGGCTGTATTCCCTGAGCAAGCCCGTTAAATGTCATTCTGAAAATATAGAATACATAAGCAACAATAGAAAAGGCAGCAACTCCAATCTCTCCTGTCATTTTCATAAGAACAAGGTTGAACAGAAGTGTTACAACAGCTATTGCAAATTCAATAACGAATGAAGGGAAACCGTTTACTAATATTTTTCCTGTAATCACAGGAGAAAATTTTAATTTTTTTTCAAGTTTCAGATCAGATTCTCCATTAAGAAAATGTGTGCATAAAAAAGCAAAAGATCCCATTTGAGCAATTCCTGTTGCTATGGCAGCTCCCCACATTCCCCATTTAAAAACTATTATAAACAAAGCATCAAGAGCTATATTTATTACAGCACCGACTATCATGGAAAACATTGCATGTCTTGGTGCATTATCATTTCTTACTATGGCATTAAGCCCCATAGAAAGCATATAAAAAATATTAAACCATGCACTTGGAATAAGATATGCCCTTATGTTGTCATACAGCTGTTCATTTCCTCCCAAGAAAAAAATTACTTTTCTTTCAAAAAGAACAACTCCAAACAAAGCAATAATATATACTAAAAAAGTTAAAAACAGAATATGGCTGAATATTCTGTTAACTTCATTTGTCTGATTTTTTCCTCTGGCGACAGATATCATCGTTGCACCGCCCATACCAAACATAAGGCTTAAACCAACCAAGAAATTGGTTATAGGATATGCGATATTTATAGCTGCCAGACCTTCGCTCCCTATCCCTCTTCCTATAAACATTCCATCAACAATAACATAAAATGCACTTACCATCATTCCTGTAACAGCAGGAAAAGAAAAATAAAAAAATAATTTTCCTATATTTCCATTCTGCAAATCTACTCTAGACATTTGTCCTCCTGAATATAATTTTTTCAATCTTTACAATTTAGAATTATATTATTAAAAGTAAATTAAAGCAATATTTATTTATTTTTTATTACTTTTTAATTGTCTTTCATACTTTTTTGGAAAATTACACTGAAAAGCGTACAAATACATTTTTTTAATGAGTCTTTTTTTAAATAATAGTGTTTTTGTATTTTAATGTATATTTTTTGATTTTTTTATGTTATAATATAGTATAAAAAGATTAAAATTAATTAAAATCTTTCTAAAAATAAGTTTAAAGGAGGTAAAAAATGGAAATTTTACATGAAGAAATAAATGGAAAAGGTGCATTTTTTATTAAAGATGATACAGGAAGAGTTGCTGAGCTTGAATATGAAAGAGAAAACGGCGGGGTGATTATTGCAACTCATACACGTGTTTCTCCTGCTTTAGAGGGTCAGGGAATTGCCCGTAAACTTTTTGACAAACTTATTGAACATACAAGAAAAGAAAAAACAAAAATTCTCGCTGTATGCCCATATGTTAAAAAACGTCTTTCAGAAAAAATAGAAGAATTTAAAGATATCATAGATGAGAGAAATGAATTTATAAAATAAATATATTCCATTTATTCTATTATTAATAAAAATGGAAAAATGTCGTTAAAATCTGATTATTTTTAATTATTTATCTCATTTTGGAAATGTTCAGTCACAAAAAATACAATCAACATACTAAATACATACATTTTTACTATTTTGTTTTATTTTAGAAATTGTTGTGATATAATAATGTCATAGAAATAGAGATGAACACAGAGAGATTTATAAAACAGAACAAAATGTTTGTGTGTTCACCTTATATTTATTAAAATTTATGTATTTAATTTTATTGGAGGTAACATATATGGAAATCAAACATGAGGAAAAAGACGGAAAAGGATTATTTTACATTGAGAACTACTACGAAAAAATAGCTAAATTAAGCTATGAAAGAACAAAAGACGGAAACATTGTTGCAAAACACACTTGGGTTTCTCCAGCTTTAGAAGGACAAGGAGTTGCTCATAAGCTTTTTGACAAACTTATCGGACTTGTAAGACATGACAATGCAAAACTTTCTTCTGACTGCAACTATGTTAAAGGAAAAGTTGAAGAGAAAAAAGAAAATTATGCAGATATTTGGACTCAAAAATAATTTTACATTATATTTAAAATAATCTATATAAAATGGGATTGCTGTATGGCAATCCCATTTTTTAATTTTTTATATTACTTTGGCTCTAAGTTCAATCTCTTCTTCCTCAGTAATTCTTCCTTCAACTTTTGCCTTAACGAGCTCTTTGTGTCTTTTTCTCTGCATCTCATTAAGATGTTTCATCTCTCTTCTTACAAGAATGAAAGTAAGCAGACTTGAAAGGAAATCAGATGTAGGAGCAGCAAACCATACTCCTGCAACTCCAAAGAGTTTTGCCATTATAACAATACATGGAATAAGGATTATTATCTGTCTTGAAAGACTTATGAATAAACTCATTTTAGGCTTTCCTACAGCTTGGAAATATACAGAACATATAATCTGGAACCCTATTATAGGGAACATCATAGTATTAATTCTTAATCCTACTTTTGCAATATCAACTATAAGCTGTTCATGCGTAAATATAAAGATAAAATATTTTGATAAAAACTGTGTCGTTACAAAGGCAATAAGGCATATAAATGTAGCTGCATATATTGCTTTGAAAAGAGCCTCTTTTACCCTTCTGTAAAGTCTTGCTCCATAGTTATATCCCAAAATAGGCTGAACACCTTGATTGATACCGAAAATAGGCATTGCAAGGAAAATAACTATTCCCTGAATAATTGCCATAGCACCAATATAGTCATCTCCTCCATATATTTTTAAAGTATTGTTAAAAGTATAGTTTACAAGGCTTGAACCAAGCTGTAATGCAAATGGAGCAGATCCCATTGCTGTGATATCTTTCATTCTTCTTAAACGAGGCATAAGATGACATTTATATAATTTTAATCCACTGAAACGAGAGTTAAAATAGAAAATTGTCCAGACAGCTGAGGCATATTGAGAAATTATTGTTGCAAGAGCGGCTCCTTTTACTCCCATTCCAAGAGCAAAAATAAAAATAGGGTCAAGAACAATATTTATAATTGCTCCTATTAAAAGAGTTGCCATAGACATTCTTGGGTTTCCGTCAGAACGGATACCTACATTTGCCACATATCCTACTATTGCTGCAGGAAATCCCAAAGCTACAATAGAAAGATATTGTTTTGTAAATATTCCTGTATTTTCACTTCCTCCAAGAACATCTACAATTTTATCCATAAAAAGCAGAACAAAAGCCATTAATATGACAGATACAATAAATCCATATCCTATTGCATTTCCCAAATATCCCTCTGCCTCATCTTTTCTTTTTCTTCCAAGATTAAGAGAAATATTTGTTCCTGCTCCAAGCCCTATAAGCACGGCAAAAGCAAAAGAAAGAATTACCATTGGAAATGTCAGTCCCACTCCTGCTATAGCATATCTTCCCACTTCTTTTATATTTCCTATATAGATTCTGTCTACTATGTTGTACAAAGCATTTACAAGCATTCCTATTACAGCAGGCACTGAAAACTGTATTAAAAGCTTTGTAATTTTTTCTGTTCCCATAAGTTTATGTTTACTTATATTTTCGTTGCTCATTTTATCTCCCCTCTTTATGAATATTACCAGTTATCAGCTAGTTTTTTCATAATTTTGTATAATATTTCTGTTTCTTCTTTTTTAAGAATACTGTCTACTTTTTTTTGAAACAGTTTTGAAATTTCAGACATAACCTCTATAACCTCTTTTGATTTATCTTCAAGCTCAAGATAAGTTATTCTTTTATCTGTTTCACATATTGTTTTCTTTATATATCCCTCTGTTTCCAGCTTATTTACAAGAGATGTCACTGTAGATTTATCTCTCACAAGTTTTTCTGTAAGTTCTTTCATAGAAAGTTTTTTGTTAAAATACAAAATAACTATAATTCTCATATGAGAGTAAGCAAGCTTTATTCCTCTGTTTCTTGCCTCTTTTTCAATAAAATAAGCACTTCTGTGCTTTATTTTTGAGATATAGCTGAAAAGAGTGTTTTCCAAATCAGAATTTTTCATATTCATCACCATTATAAATTTTATCATAAAATTAGTTTGATATCAAATCTTTTTTTCTGTACAGAAATAAAAATTTTTAAAAATATAAGTTTATGCTATACTAATACTATAAAAACAGCAGAACAATATTTTTCAGATAAACAAGGAAGTGACAAAATGGCAACAATTAATGATGTAGCAAAACTTGCCGGAGTATCAAGAGGAACAGTTTCAAATGTAATTAATAATGTGAAAGTGAGAAAAGAATCGTATATTGCTGTAAAAAAAGCAATAGAAGAACTTGGATATGTTCCCAATCAATATGCCAGAGCATTAAAAACCAATAAAACAAATACAGTAGCCTTAATACTTCCAACTATATGGAACCCTTTTTTTTCAGAACTGACTTATCATGTGGAAAAAGAGGCAGGAAAAAGAGGATACAAACTGCTTTTGTGCAACTCAAATGATGATTACAAGGTAGAGCTTACATATATTGCAATGGCAAAAGAAAATAAAGTTGACGGAATTATTTCCATTACATATTCTGATATAGAGCCTTATCTCTCTTCTAAAATTCCAATAGTTACCCTTGAAAGAAACTATGGAGATGGGACTCCTTTTATTACATGTGAAAATATAAACGGCGGAAAAATGGCAGCAGAAGAGCTTGTGAAAGCAGGATGCAAAAGAATATTGTGCATAGGGCGTAGTTCGGCAAAAAACACAGGTGTAAAAGACAGAGCAGTTGGTTTTAAACAGTATTGTGAGGAAAACAATATTGAGCATGAAGTTTTTTACAGCAATAACCCTGATGAAATAAAACAGGATTTCAGTCTTTGGATAAAAAATTATATTACTGAAAATTTTGCACAAGAAAAAAAGTTTGACGGAATTTTTACTGTAACAGACAGATATGCCCAAAGAATTATTGATAATCTGGCAGAATTTAATTTAAATGTTCCTGAAGACGTTCAGATAATCGGATATGACGGAGCAAAAAGTTATAAAAACGAGATAACTAAAATAACAACAATAAGACAGCCTATTGAAAAGTTAGCTGAAGAGGCTGTTAAATCTCTGGACACTCTTATAAACGGAGGAACAGCACCAAAGCAGACTATACTGCCTATTTCATTTATACAAGGAGAAACCACTGTGCATAAATAGAAATCATATCTATTATATTCAGAACAAAAAATATAAAAAAATTTTAAAACAGGTATTGACATTTTTTTGTACCTGTTTTATAATACAGAAAAACTTGGAACGTTCAAAGTTGACAAAATACATTTTAAGTCAACGGAAATAAAAAAACATATTAATAAAATTTTAGGAGGAAAAATGGATTACAAAAAAATATCTCAGGAAATTTTAGCAAACATTGGAGGAAAAGAAAATATTGAAAACGCAGCCCACTGTGTTACAAGACTTCGTTTAGTTTTAAAAGATACATCTAAATTTGACAAAGAGGCTCTTTCAAAAATTGAAGGAACAAAAGGTGTGTTTCTTAACAGCGGACAACTACAAATAATATTTGGAACTGGTACAGTTGAAAAAGTATTTGCAGCATTTTTAGTGGAGGCAGGATTAAAAGAGGCATCTCTTAGCGATGTAAAATCTGCAGGAATGAAAAAAGAAAACATATTTAAACAAGGGTTTAAGGTATTCTCAGATATATTTATTCCAATTATACCGGCATTCGTTGGAGCAGCTCTTATTCTTGGAATAAAATCAGTTATAACAACTGCGGGTTTATTTGGTATGGAAGGTTCTCTTGCAGATAAATATGAAGTTATCGCAGGATTTGCAGCATTTTTAACAGTTGTAGCATCTACATTTGCATTTTTACCACTTCTTGTTACTTATTCAGCAGTAAAAAGATTTGGAGGTAACCCAATATTCGGTATTGTTCTTGGTTGTACAATGCTTTATCCTACACTTATGGACGCTAACGTTTTTGCTCTTGGAAAAGAAACTCCTGAGTACTGGAACTTATTTGGAATTTCAGTTCCAGCTGTTGGATTCCAAGGAGGAGTTTTCCCAGCAATCCTTACTTCTTGGTTCTTAGCTAAAGCAGAGAAATTCTTCTATAAAATAGTTCCACAAGTTGTAACATTTATTCTTGTTCCTGCACTTACTCTTATTTCATCAGGACTGGCTCTTTTCTTAGTGTTCGGACCAATAGGAAATATGTTGGGACAAGGGCTTGGAGCTATCATTGATTTCTTATACATGTCTTGCGGACCTTTCGGAGCATTTATCTTTGCAGGAGCTTTACAGCCATTAGTTGTTACAGGAACACAACATGCTATTCAGGGAATTGAGGCAAGTCTTGTTGCTCAAACAGGATTCAACTATATTCAGCCATTATGGTCAGTATCTATTATTGCTCAAGGTGGAGGAGCAATCGGAATGTACCTGCTTGCTAAGAAAAGATCTAAAGACAGAGAAGTTGCAGTATCTTCATTTATTCCTACACTGTTCGGAATTTCAGAACCTGCAATATTCGCTGTAAACTTAAAAGATTCTTCAATTCCATTCTTATGCTCAATATTTGGAGCAGGACTTGCAGGAGCTTATATGAAAATATTTGACGTAAAAGCAATAGGATTTGCATTAACAGGACTTCCTGGTCTTACAATAGTTAATCCGCCAGCATTACCTCATTATATAATAGGAAACTTATTAGCATTCTCATTACCTATAGTATTTATAATTTTAGCTAACAGAGTTAAAAAATTTAAATAGAAATTAAGGAGTATAAATGAAATTCTTAAATTTTGAAAAATATACATATTTAGAAGATAAACATAAAGATTATTTAAAAGAACTTGCTGAGTTTGTACAGACTTCAAAATATCTTCCAAAATATCACATATATCCAGAAACAGGGCTTATGAACGACCCTAACGGGCTTGCTTATTTCAACGGAGAATATCAAGTGTTTTACCAGTGGTTTCCTTTCGAGGCAAGCCACGGTATGAAACACTGGGCAAGATCAACATCAAAAGATTTGATAAACTGGGAACGTAAGGGAACAGCTCTTACTCCAGACAAAGAATATGAAAAGAACGGCTGCTATTCTGGAAATGCAATAGAGAAAGACGGGAAACTTTATCTGTTTTATACTGCAAACTATAAAATTGAAAATGGAAGAATTCCAAAGCAGGCTGTTGCAATAATGGATAAAGAGGGAAAAATAGAAAAATATGAGGGAAATCCGGTTATAGACGGAGCGCCTGAAGGGTTTACAGGAGATATCAGAGATCCTTTTGTTTTCGAGAAAAACGGTGCATACTATATGCTTATTGGGGGAAGAACAGAAAAAGAAGAAGGAAAACTTCTTATTTACAAAAGCATTGATTTATTAAAATGGGATTATTATGGTATTCTGGAAATTGGAATAAAAAATATAGGGTTTATGTATGAATGTCCAAGCTACATTCATGTAGACGGAAAAGATGTGTTGATTTTCTCTCCTATGGGACTTGCTCCAAACGGAGATCGTTATCACAATCAATTTACTTCATTATATATGATTGGGGAAATGGATATTGAAAGTAAAAGATTTGTAATAGAAAATATGGATGAAATAGACTGCGGATTTGATTTTTATGCTCCACAGGTATTTTACGGAAAAGAGAAAAGACCTCTTATGTTCGGTTGGTTTGGCTGTGGAGAGCAGGTTCTTCCAACTGATAAGGATATGTGGCGTCACGGGCTTACAATAGCAAGAGAACTTCATATTGTTAACAACAAATTATATACAAATCCTGTGAAAGAAATAGACAGCGTTTTCAGAAAAGCAGAGCTTTCTCAGTGCTTAAACTGCAAACCTGAAAACCCTTATTACTTAGTTGATACAGTTATTGAAAAAGAAGAAAAACCTGTTGTATTACAATTTGGAACAGATGATGATAACTGGAAACTTATAATCGATTTTAACAAAAGCAAAGTTACACTTGACAGAAACGGACTTGCTCAAAAATTTGATACACAATATGGGCTTGTAAGAAACTGTTCTATTGAAACAACTGATAAAGTTCATTTAAAAATATACGTTGACAACAGTTTTGTAGAAATCTGTATTAACGACGGTGAAAGAATGATGTCAGGAAGAGTATTCTTTATTTAATCTGGAGGAAAATATGATGTATGATATAACTGCTCTTGGAGAGCTTTTGATAGACTTCACACCTTGTGGATTATCTGAATCAGGAATGAGGATTTTTGAACAAAACCCCGGAGGAGCTCCTGCCAATGTTCTTGCAGCAGCAGAAAATTTTGGTGTAAAAACAGCTTTTATGGGAAAAGTGGGAAATGATATGCACGGTAATTTTTTAAAGGAAACTTTAGAAAAAATAGGTATAGAAACAAAAGGGCTTATCATGGATAATGATGTTTTTACTACTCTTGCTTTTGTAAGCCTTGAAAATGGAGAAAGGAGTTTTTCTTTTGCAAGAAAACCCGGTGCAGATACATGCCTTAGAGAAGAGGAAATAAATCTTGATTTGATAAAAAACAGCAGAATTTTCCATTTTGGTTCTCTTTCTCTTACAGATGAACCGGCAAGAAGTGCAACTATATTTGCAGCAGAAGAGGCAAAGAAAGCAGGAGCTGTAATCTCTTATGACCCAAATTACAGACCGCTTCTTTGGAAAAACAGAGAAACAGCCATAGAACAAATGCGTTCAGTTGTAAAATATGTAGATATTATGAAAATATCTGATGAGGAAACAGAACTTCTTACAGGATTTGAAAGTCCTGAAGAGGCAGCAGCAGAGCTTATAAGACAGGGAGTATCATGTGTTTTTGTAACTCTTGGGGGAAAGGGAGCTTTTATGAAAACAAAGGATTTTGAAATAAAAGCAAAAGGAAGAACATGTGATGTTGTTGATACAACAGGAGCAGGAGATTGTTTCTGGGGATCAATTCTTTACAAACTGGCTGAAAGCAGAAAGAAACCTAAAGAATTAACAAAGGCAGAGGGAGAAGAATTTCTTGCGTTTGCAAATGCAGCAGCAGGGCTTTGTGTAGAAA
>UQOH01000073.1 GCA_900542625.1 uncultured Fusobacterium sp. | reverse complement strand
AAACATATTTTTATCTTTTATTTCATATTAAAAATAACATCCAATAAAAATAAGGATTGAAACGCCTTTTCATAGTCTTTTAATTCCATATATTTTATGGATTAAAAATAACATCCAATAAAAATAAGGATTGAAACCTTTCTTTGTCTTCGTCATAACATTCATTTAAAAGTTGTTCAATTAAAAATAACATCCAATAAAAATAAGGATTGAAACACATCAAGCTGTAAAGCATACATAGTGTATACAGTGTTAAATTAAAAATAACATCCAATAAAAAT
The DNA here is from genome assembly GCA_900542625.1 of uncultured Fusobacterium sp. Classification (GTDB taxonomy): domain Bacteria; phylum Fusobacteriota; class Fusobacteriia; order Fusobacteriales; family Fusobacteriaceae; genus Fusobacterium_B. The sequence goes on along the minus strand of UQOH01000073.1, from coordinate 9,489 downwards.
AAGGATTGAAACCTTTTCAGACATAGCTGTTTGAATATCTGAAAATGCTATTAAAAATAACATCCAATAAAAATAAGGATTGAAACAACATCAGCTTTCTCACTCAACTCTTTAAACGTCAATTTTATTAAAAATAACATCCAATTAAAATAAGGATTGAAACTCAGTTTTTAAATATCTTGTATCTAAAAAATAACATCTTATTAAAAATAACATCCAATTAAAATAAGGATTGAAACTTTATTATTCCTGCACTTTTTACTGTAAGAGCATTTTTAATTAAAAATAACATCCAATAAAAATAAGGATTGAAACAAAAATTTTTATCAAACCGATAAGGTTTGAATGTAAAGATATTAAAAATAACATCCAATAAAAATAAGGGTTGTATTTTGTATTTCAAACTTAAAGGAAACAATACCAAACTAAAAAAATCAGAAGTAAAAAAAGTTAAAAATCTTTAAATTTTATGCTATAATTTATTTTTAATTTTAGATTTATTTTTTTAGGGAGGAAATTTAAAATGAATTTTTTAGAGAAACATTTTTATCTGAAAAAACATGGAACAGATGTAAAAACTGAATTTATTGCAGGGATTACAACTTTTGCTACTATGGCATATGTTTTGGCTGCTGTTCCTGCTATGATGTCGTCAGCAGGTTTTGACAAAGCCTCTGTTCTTACTATGGTAATTCTTTTATGTGCTGTTACTTCTATTGCTATGGGAATTGTTACAAACAGACCATTTGTTCTTGGACCGGGGCTTGGAAGTGTGGGAGTTTATGCTGTTACTATGATAGGAATAGAAAAAATTTCCCCAGCTGTTGCATCAGGAGTAATTTTCTGGGAAGGAATTATCTTTGTTCTTATATCTTTTATCGGGCTTAGAGATTTAATTGTAAAAATTATACCTCAAAGTATAAAAATTTCTATCAGTGCAGGTATTGGGCTTTTCATAGCACTTCTTGGATTTAAAAATGCAGGAATTATTGTGGCAAATGCAAAGAAAAATGTTCTTATGTTTGGTGATCTTACTTCCCCGGCTGCTGTTCTTGCTGTAATCGGTTTTATAATTCTTTTAGTATTTGAAATCAGAAGAATAAGAGGAGGAGTAATCCTTGCTATAATTCTTACAACTCTTATTGGTATTCCTATGGGAATTACACAAATTCCTGATACTTTTTTCAAAATACCCGGAAGTCCTGCAAATATGATTCTTAATATAGATGTTATGGGAGCGTTAAATCCTAAATTTATTCCATTCCTTTTTGCTCTTTTCATACCTGACTTTTTCTCAACGTTTGGTACTGTAATTGGTGTTGGTGCAAAAGCAGGACTTCTTGATAAGGAAGGAAATCTTCCCGAAATTGAAAAATGTTTCTATGTTGATTCTCTTTCAACAGTTTTAGGAAGTCTTTTCTGTATTCCATGTATGACAACATATCTTGAATCTGCAAGTGGTGTTGAGGCAGGAGGAAAAACAGGACTTACAGCAATATTTACATCTCTTATTTTCCTTTTAATGTTCTTAATCACTCCTCTTGCACTTATGATTCCGGCAGCTGCTACAGCTCCTGCTCTTATACTTATTGGAATAAAAATGCTTAGCGGAATGAGAAATGTAAATTATGATGACCAGACAGAATCAATTCCTACTTTCTTATCTGTGGCACTTACAATATTCACATTTAATGTAGCAAACGGAATTTCTGCTGCTATAATCGTATATGTTTTATTAAAAGCTGCAAGCGGAAGAAAAAGAGAGATACCTAAGGCAATGTATCCATTTGCTGCTTTATTATGCTATTATTTCTATACACTTACAATCTAAGAATAACAAACAGGTGAAAATATGAAAATAGATTTATTAATAAAAAATGTAAAAGTATATAATTCATATTTAAAAAAATTCAGAGATGCAGATGTGGCTGTTCTTGAAGGAAAATTTCTTCATATTGACACTAAAAAATTTGAGGATTTTCAGGCAGAAAAAATTATAGAGGGAAATGGAAAATATATGATTCCCGGATTTATAGATATTCATATGCACATTGAAAGTTCTATGATGACTCCTGCTCCTTTCTGTTTTCATTTAAATAAAAATGGAGTTACTACTATTGTTGCAGAGCCTCACGAAATAGCAAATGTTTTTGGTGAAAGAGGAATAAATGCAATGATTGAGGCTGCTGATAATATTGATACAAGCGTTTTTTACGGTATTCCAAGCAGTGTTCCTTCAACTTCTCCAGAGCTTGAAACAACAGGTGCTGTTATTAACTGTGAGGGAATGAAAAAAATATCTGAAAACCCTAATGTTATCTGTGTGGGTGAAATTATGAATTACAGAAAAGTAATTGTTGATGATACTTTAGAAATCTGTAAATTTGTAAAATATATAAAAGAGGAAAAACCTCATTATGTTATTGAGGGGCATTGTCCAAAACTTATTGATTTAGACCTTTCTAAATTTTTATATCTGGGAATAAACGGCGACCATACAGAGCACACTATGGAAGAGTTTATCCAGAGATTTGAAAATGGAATGTTTGTTGAGATACAAGGGAAATCTATTGAAAAAGAACTTATTGATTATATAAAAGAGAATAATCTTTATGAGCATTTCTCTTTTGTAACTGATGATGTTATGGCTGACACTTTCTTAGAAGAGGGGCATCTTAATGCTGTAATGAAAAAAGCTGTAAATGCAGGGCTTAGAATAGAAGATGGAATTTATGCAGCAACTTATACTCCTGCAAGAAGAATGAACCTTCACGACAGAGGAGTTATCGCTCCGGGAAAAAAAGCAGATTTCATATTTGTTGATGACTTAGAAAAATTTAATATTACAAATACATTTATTAGTGGTAAAGAAGTTTATAATTCTGCCTGTGAAACAGAATACAGTTCTTCATCATATAAATTTCCACAGGATTTTTACAGCAGTGTAAATGTAAAACCTATAACTAAGGATAATCTTCTTATTCCTGCTGGTGACACAAATGAAATTATGTGCAGAATTATTGAGCTGAAAGACGGAAGTACAAGAACAAGCGAGTTAATAAAACCTGTTCCTGTAAAAAATGGATATCTTGACTGGGAAAACAGCGGCTATTGTTTAATTGCTGTTTTTGAAAGATATGGTAAAAATGGAAATATCGGTTTCGGGCTTGTAACAGGGGACTGTATAAAAAAAGGAGCAATAGCCTCAACTTATGCTCACGATCATCATAATTTAATAGTTATGGGAAAAACTGCTGAAGATATTGTGACTGCTGCTAACAGAATTATTGAACTGCAGGGTGGTATCTGTGCTGTTGAAAACAGCAGAGTAATTACAGAAGTTCCTCTTCCTGTGGCAGGAATATTATCTGAAAAAAGTGTACAGGAACTTGGAGTTGAAGTAAAAAAATTAAGAAAAACTATGACTGATTTAGGATATAAGCACTATAATCCTATTATGTCTTTATGTACTCTTTCTCTTCCTGTTTCTCCAGCATTAAAAATTACTGATAAAGGACTTATTGATGTTGCAGAATCTAAAATAGTAGAATTAATAATATAGCATAATTATAAAATAAAAATAGAATTCTTTTCGTAAAAATATCTGCTGTTTATATTGCTTACAGAACTTAGAATGTGGAACAAATTAAAAATTTGATAAATAAAATTTTTAATTCGTCGGCTCTGCTAGTCAAATTTTCTGTATTCTGTTTCGCTGCATAAACTACGCAGATATTTTTAATCTCAAGAATTCTATTTTTAATTTAACTCATATTTTAATTTAATTTAGCTCTTAATAGATTTAGTCCTAAAATAATGAATATTGAACCGGAAACTCTGTTCATCCATTTTGAAAATCCTTTTTTCTGTTTCAAAAATCCTGCTGCTGTAGAGGCAAAAATTGAAAGAACAAATCCCCATATTGTAGAACATACAAAAGATGTAAGTCCAAGAAGAATAAATGAGAAAGCTCCATAATTATTTTCAGGATTTATAAACTGCGGCAGAAAAGCCAAGAAAAATAAAGCTACTTTAGGATTTAAAACATTTGTTATCATTCCTTGAATATAAGCTTTTTTGGCTGTTCCTTTCTCTGCTTTCAGATTGCCGTCAAGAGCAGATTTTGCAGACAGCATAGATTTTATTCCCATATAGATAAGATAAGCAGCTCCCATAAATTTTACAGCATTAAAAGCTGTTGGAGAGTTTGTTAATATTACAGATAATCCCAAACTTACCAGTGTAGTGTGTACTAATATTCCTGATCCCATTCCAAGCACAGAAAAAACTCCTGTTTTTCTGTCATTTGATATTGACTGCCCAAGAATAAACATAGTATCACTTCCCGGGATAAGACTTAATATAATACATGAAGTTATATACATTTCATAATTTATAATTCCAAACATTTAATTCAAGCTCCTTTTTCCAATTAATTTTTTAGATTCTCTATTATTTTAACATAAATTATAAAAATGTCTATATTAAAATTTGACAAATTTGTTTTTATATATTAAAGTTATTATAGATTAAAATATTTTATTGAACGGAGGAAAAAATGACTGGCAACATTTTAAATAGAGAACAGATTTTGGAAATCATAAAAAAATTAAGTTTTTATGATATTGTAAAGGATACTGCAAGACATGACAGCTTTGGAATTGTAACTATTGCTCAGATAAACTATTCAACCGGGGAACTTGAGTTTATACATGAAGAGGGACTTAATACAGGTGTTGAACTTTTCAAAATAGATGCTGATGAGGGAATGGAAGATTTAGACAGCATGACAGCTGATGAGAAAAAAGCTCTTGAACTTGAAGATGTAACTCCTGAAGATATTTACACAGCTTATGCTGATGATTTTACAGAATTTTTCAATGATTTTGATTATGATGAAATCAATGAAAAACTAGACGAATTTTATAAAGATTAAAAAAATCTGCGTGGTTTACGCAGATTTTTTCATTAATCAATATTATCTAAAGCTATATTTGTTTTTAATACGTTAATAATGTCATTATGAGAGTTATCCTTTATCACTTTTAATATTTTTTCTTTTGAAATTCCTCTTGCTTCAGCTATTCTGTCAGCTTGAAGCAAAGCACCTTGTAATGAAATATGAGGATCCAAATTTGAACCAGATGATGTTACAAGTTCTGATGTAATATTCTTAGCTGCAGGATTTTCTTCCATAATTTTTTTCACATATTTTTTTGTATTTTCACTAAAAACAGGATTACTGTTTCCTAAGTTAGTACCTCCTGATGCAGGGAGAACATTTTCTGAAGGCTTTTCATTATAAACATTATAGTCGAACACAGAAGGTCTTCCATGAAGGTATTCAGGTTTTTCAAACTTCTGACCAATAAATTCACTTCCCACTGCTTTTCCATTTATATAAACTATACTTCCTTGTGCTTTATCTTTAAAAAAAAGATTAGCTGCTCCTGTTACAAAATATGGATACACAATACCGCATATAATAAACATAACTATTGTGAGTATAATACTTTGTTTTAAAATTTTCATTTTATTTTAAACCTCCTAATTAATTCCTATAGCTGCTAAAACCGGTGCTGTAAGAATATCAATTATTTTTATCATTACAAAAGGAAGAATAATTCCTCCAAGACCATATATAGTAAGATTTTTCATTAATAATATTTCTGATTTTACAGGGGTATATTTTACTCCTTTTAGCGCTACAGGAACAAGAAGCGGAATGATTACTGCATTAAATATAAGTGCAGAAAGTATAGCACTTGATGGTGATGAAAGGTGCATTATATTTAATACTTCCATTTGAGGAATTGCCGCTGTAAACATTGCCGGAATAATAGCAAAATATTTTGAAACATCATTTGCAATACTGAATGTTGTTAAAGCACCACGAGTAATCAAAAGCTGTTTTCCTATTTCTACAACTTCAAGAATTTTTGTAGGATCAGAATCTAAATCAACCATATTTGCTGCTTCCTTTGCAGCTGTTGTTCCGCTGTTCATTGCAATTCCAACATCAGCTTGAGCAAGTGCAGGAGCATCATTTGTACCGTCTCCTGTCATTGCTACAAGTTTTCCCATTGCTTGTTCTTTTTTGATGGCTTCTATTTTTTGTTCAGGAGTACATTCTGCAATAAACTCATCTATTCCAGCCTCTCTTGCTATAGTTTCTGCTGTCAGCGGATTATCTCCTGTACACATAATTGTTTTTATCCCCATTTTTCTTATATGTTCAAATCTTTCTTTCAAGCCTGTTTTAACTGTATCTTTTAAATAGATAACACCATATATTTCATTTCTTACTGCAACAACAAGAGGAGTTCCCCCTTTTCTTGAAATACTATCTATTATATCTTTTAAATCAGAAGGAATTTTTCCACCATTATTTTCTATAAATCTGCAGACTGAAGAACCAGCTCCTTTTCTTATCTTAGTTCCATCTGCTAAATCAACGCCGCTTGTTTTTGTTTGGGCAGAAAATTCTATAAAATCAGCATCTTTTAATATTTTCTCATTTTCTCCTTCCAGAAAAAATCCCATTTTCTTTCCAAGGTCTACTATAGAACGTCCTTCAGGAGTGAAATCTTTTGCTGAACAAAGAACAGCATATTTTATTAAATCCTCTTTAACTTTATTTTCTACAGGATAAAAATCATTTGCTAATCTATTACCATAAGTTATTGTTCCTGTTTTATCAAGTATAATCGTATTAATATCCCCGCAGTTTTCAACTGCTTTTCCAGACATTGCAACTACATTAAATTTATTTACTCTATCCATTCCTGCAATTCCTATTGCTGATAAAAGTCCTCCTATTGTTGTAGGGATTAAACATACAAGAAGTGCAATAAGTGTTGACAACGGAAGATTAACTCCAACATAAAGTCCCATTGGATAAAGAGTAACTATAACATAAAGAAACACTATTGTAAGCCCTATAAGCAGAGTATTAAGGGCAATCTCATTTGGAGTTTTCTGTCTCTCTGCTCCTTCAACAAGATTAATCATTTTATCAAGAAAAGATTCACCGGCTGATACACTTATCTCTACTTTTATTTTATCGCTGACAACTCTTGTTCCTCCAGTTACAGATGAGAAATCTCCGCCTGCTTCTTTAACAACCGGTGCAGATTCTCCTGTTATAGCAGATTCATCTACAGAAGCAATCCCTTCAATTACAGTACCATCATTAGGAATTAATTCTCCGGTATTTACTATTACAATATCTCCTTTTTTCAAAATTCCGGCATCAACTGTCACTATTTTACCGTTTTTTAAAAGATTTGCCTTTGTCTGCTGTCTTGTTTTCTTTAAAGAATCTGCCTGTGCTTTTCCTCTTCCCTCTGCAATAGATTCTGCAAAGTTGGCAAAAGCAACAGTAATAAAAAGGACAAAAGAAATAAGTCCATTATACACTCTTATGTTAGCAATTTCTGTTTTTCCAAAAATATTAGGATTAACAGTAAGTAAAAGTGTCAGAATAAATCCTATTCCAACTATGAAGATAACAGGATTTTTTATTAAAATTTTCGGATTAAATTTTTTAAAAGAATCTATTACAGCTTGTTTTAAAATTTCTTTTGAAAAAGTTTTAAGTTTAGTCTTGCTCATTTTTATTACCTCCAAATTGTTAAATATTCAGCAACCGGTCCCAAAGCAAATGCAGGAAGAAATGTTAAGGCACCAATTATAACAATTATTAAGAACAAAATTATTGTAAATATAAAATTATCAGTCTTAAATGTTGATATAGATTGAGGTACTGCCTGCTTTTTCATTAAGGATGCTGCTACACACAACATAAGAATCATGCTTACATATCTTCCTAAAAACATTACTATACCTGTAAAAATATTCCAATAATTTGAAGAATCTGAAAGTCCTTCAAAACCTGAACCATTATTAGCAGCACTTGAAGCATATTCGTATAATACCTGTGAAATTCCATGGAATCCAGAATTCGTTATACCTGCAAGACCTGATTTTGTAATAATTGATACAGCACTTGGCACTAAAATAATTAACGGATGCAAAAGTACCAGAAAAGTTATTATTTTCATTTCTTTTCCTTCAATTTTTTTACCTAAAAATTCCGGTGTTCTTCCAACCATTAAACCGCAAAGAAATACAGAAAGTATCATATACATAATAACATTTATAAATCCTACACCTTCACCACCAAAAATATTATTTAAACACATATTCCATAAAGCCATCATTCCGCCTATAGGTGTTAAAGAGTCGTGCATATTGTTAACACTTCCAGTTGTAAAAGATGTTGTAATATTTGTAAATAATCCTGAAGCAACAAGTCCGAATCTTACTTCTTTTCCTTCCATATTTATTCCTGAAATTCCTAATGATTTTAATAACGGTATTGATAAACTTTCAAAATGTAAAATCATTATTAAAGAAAAAATAAACAGAATAAAAAGAGATGCAAATACATACCAGCCTTGTTTAATATTTTTAGCTGCATAACCAAATCCTGTAATAATTCCTCCCGGAATTATCATCATACACATCATTTCAATATAATTTGTATAAATGTTTGGATTTTCAAAAGGATGTGCTGAGTTAGCTGAAAATAAACCTCCGCCATTTGTTCCAAGATGTTTTATAGCTTCCCATGCTCCTGCAGGACCTAAAGCTAAAATCTGATATTTTCCCTCAAGTGTTTCAACTATTAATTGACTTTTAAATGTCTGAGGCACTCCAAAAGCTACCAGAATTATTGCGGCAATTATTGAAAAAGGCAATAAAATTCTTGTTACAATTCTAACTAAATCAGTGAAAAAGTTATTTTGTTTTATCCCTAAAACACCTCTTATTATTGCAAAACAGACTGCAAGTCCTGTTGCTGATGATGTAAACATCAGATTAATAAGAGCTGTTCTTGAAATAAAACTATTAAGCCATTCTCCGCTATAATGCTGTAAGTTTGTATTAGTTATAAAACTTATCGCTGTATTAAATCCAAGAGAAATTGAAAAATCAGGATTTCCTATAACCAATAATATCCATGTAAAAACAAACATTACCAGATTACTTAACAGAAAAGCAGAAATATATTCTTTAAAACTCTGATTTTCACATTTACAGCCAAATGTCTTATAGATAAAGTTATCCACTGGGTTAAATACCCTGTCAAAAATTGTTTTTTCATGCAGAATCAATTTTGAAATATATTTTCCTGCTGGAATTATCAAAATTATGAATACTGCTAAAAATATAATAAGATTAAATATACTCATATTTTATTCCTCCTTTTAATTTTTAAAATTTTTCTTGATTAAACAGCACATAAAATAAATATACAAACAGTAAAATTATAATTGTTCCTAAAAGTATCATAGATTACCTCCTAAAATCTAGAAAATTAAAGCTTTTTAAGCTGTTTATTTTCTTGTAAAAAATATAAAAATAATATATTGCACGTTCCGGACAATTTGTCGACAGTCTGAAACGGTGTTGCATTGCAACACC
>UQOH01000072.1 GCA_900542625.1 uncultured Fusobacterium sp. | reverse complement strand
CCATATTTTTAGCAGCTTCAACTGCTTTTATAACATTTCCTGAATTTCCGCTTGTAGATATTCCAATAAACATATCTCCTGCTTTTCCATAAGCCTCTACACCTTTTGAAAAGATGTAATCAAAACCATAATCATTTCCCACACAAGTAATGTGTGATGAATCGGAAATTGCTATTGCCGGAAGAGGTCTTCTCTCTTTTCTGAATCTTCCTGTAAATTCTTCAGCAAAATGAAGAGCATCACAGTTGCTTCCTCCGTTTCCGCATATCATAACTTTATTTCCATTAGTGAAAACCTCAGCAAGTTCTTCAGCTATTTTCTCAGTAACCTGCTCTTTCTCTTCTTTTTCAATAAAATCTTTTAAAAGTAAGTACTCTGTTTTATAAGAATCGATTAGTGCCATTTTTTCCTCCTGAATGTTTAGTTATTTACTTTATACTCAGACATAAAATTTAAAAATTTAATAATTGGTGTAAGGGTACTCTTATCTTTTGTTACAACAATCTGGTATCCGTCTTTTATTTCATTAAGTTCCTCTATAACCTTAAATTCCCCTCTTTTAATCTCTTTGTACACAGCATAATATGGAAGAATAACGTTTGCAATCTCTTTTCTCACCATGCCCTTTATGATTTCAAGACTTCCAAGCACTGTAATTCTGTTGTCAAAAGAAATTTTATATTTTTCTTCCAAAATATTTATTGCTTTAGCATTGTTTGGGACATTGCTTCTTGTGATAAGAGGATAGTCTGCCACATTTTCTAAAGTTATATTTTTCTTTGCTGTTATAAGAACATAAGGAACTTTTTCCACTGTAATAACATCAAGATTTGGATCAACAATATGTTCTTCATCAAGAAGAGCAATATCAATTTCACCACCCTTAAGAGATTTTAAAAGCCATGCTTTACTCCCAATTTGAATTTCATACTCAATTTCCCCATGTTTCATACTGAACTCTTCCATAAGCTTTGGAAGAAGAGGATCTCCCACAATAGATGTAGCTCCTATAACAATTTTTGCTTTTCCAAGCTTAATAATCCTGTTTATTTCCTTTTCTGCTCTCTGCACTTTATTAAATATATCCTCTGCCATTCTGTACAGAGCTTCCCCTGTATAAGTAAGTCTTATATTTTTAGAACTTCTGTCAAAAAGTTTGGCATTCAGCAGTTCTTCAAATTTTTTTACCTGAATAGATACAGCTGATTGATTTATGTAAAGTTTATTTGCAGCTTTTGTGAAACTTTTTTCCCTTGCAACTTCATAAAATATTTTTAGATAATGTAAATCCAAAATATATCCCCTCCCTTTTAGCTGCTTGATAGATAAAATAAAAATCTTCTATATGTATATTATCATATTATCCATATATTTCATATATGTTTTTTTATTTTTTTTATTTAAATATAAAAAAAGCATCTGTTGGACTTTGCTGTCAAAAAATGATAAGATAAATACATATATAATTTTTTTATAAAAGGAGCAGTAATAATGGACATAGTAAAATCAAGAGATGAGATAGATAAAAAATATAAATGGAACACAGAAGATATCTATAAAAACTGGGAAGAATGGCAGGAGGATATTGAAAAAGCAAAAGAACTTTTAAAAGAAATTCCTCAATATGAAAACAAGATAGAAAACAGCAGAGAAGATTTTGTAAAACTTATGAAACTTGATGAAAAGCTTTCAAGAATTATTGAAAAAGCATATCTTTATCCATATATGCTTAAAGACTTGGATTCAACAGACCAGCTTGTATCACAAAAGCTTCAGGAAGTAGAATTTCTTTTTGCTCAAATAAGCACAATAACATCATGGATACATCCTAAAATTTTAGAAATTCCTCAGGAAACTATGGAAAAATGGATAGATGAAAACGATGAAATAAAAGACCATAAATTTAATCTTATGGAGCTTTACAGATTAAGAAAACATGTTCTTGATAAAGATAAAGAAAAACTTTTATCACATTATTCTCAGTATATGGGTGTTGTAAATGATATTTATGATGAACTTTCAACATCTGATATTGTATGGAATGAAATAGAACTTTCAACAGGAGAAAAAGTTCAGGTAACTAACGGAATGTATTCTAAAATTCTTGACGGAAATAAAAACCAAGAGGACAGAAGAAAAGCTTTTGAAGCATTATATAGTTCATACAACGTAAATAAAAATACATATTCAGCAATATACAAAGGGATTCTTCAAAGAAGTGCTGCCGGAATGAGAGCAAAGAATTTTAACTCTACTGTTGAAAAAGCCCTTGAACCTAACAATATCCCTGTAAAAGTATATGAAAATCTGATTGCATCTGCCAAAGAAAACAGTCAGCCTTTAAAAAGATATATTGAATTCAGAAAAAAATATCTTAATTTAGATTCATACCACTATTATGACAATCAAGTAAGACTTGCAGATTATGATAAAGAATTTTCTTATGAAGAGGCTAAAAATATTGTTTTGGAATCTGTAAATCCTTTAGGAGAAGATTATAAGAAAAATCTTGAAAAAGCTGTAGGTGAAGGATGGCTTGATGTGTATGAAACACCAAACAAAAGAAGCGGAGCATACTCTTTAAATATTTATGATGTGCACCCATATATGCTTTTAAATTATAACGGAACTATGGATTCTGTGTTTACTCTGGCACACGAACTTGGGCACACACTGCACAGCATGTATTCAACAAAATATCAGCCTTATGCAACTAACGACTATACTATTTTTGTTGCAGAAGTAGCATCAACTTTTAATGAAAGACTTCTTCTTGACCATATGCTGAAAAATACAGAGGACCATAATGAAAGAATTGCTCTTATTGAAGAGGCAATAGGAAATATTATGGGAACATATTATGTGCAGGCTCTTTTTGCAGCTTACGAATATGAGGCACATAAGCTTGCAGAAGAGGGAAATCCTGTAACTCCTGATGTTCTTAGTGATATTATGACAAAACTTTTTGCTGAATATTTTGGCGACGGACTTGTTATAGATGAACTTCAGAAAATTATCTGGGCAAGAATACCTCATTTCTTTAATTCTCCATATTATGTATATCAATATGCAACAAGCTTTGCTGCATCATCAAGATTATATGAAAAAGTAACAAATGAAAAATATTCTGCTGAAGAGAGAGAAGAAGCTCGTATAAAATACATCGAACTTTTAAAATCCGGAGGAAACAATTATCCAATAGAACAGCTTAAACTTGCAGGAGTAAATCTTGAAGAAAAAGAAAATTTTGAAGCAGTGGCACTTGAAATGGACAGACTTGTTGATCTGCTTGAAAAAGAACTTGCATAAAAAATAAAGAGAGTATGAAAATTTCATACTCTCTGTTTTTTTAATCTCTGAATTTTATTTCATTTCCTTCAAGACTGTCAATAATAGCAAGAGACTCTACTCTCATTCCCTGCTCTCTTAAACTGTCTCCGCCTTTTTGGAATCCTTTTTCCACAACAATTCCAGCTCCCACAACTTCTGCTCCTGCTGCTTCAACAATCTCTTTTAATCCGATTATTGCATTTCCCATAGCTAAGAAATCATCAACAATAAGAACTTTGTCTTCTTTGTTAAGATATTCTTTAGAAATTGTAATGTTGTAATCTATATCCTTTGTAAAAGAATGTACTGTTACATTGTAGCTGTTGTCCATTGTAGCCGGTTTTTTCTTCTTTGCAAATAATAAAGGTACATTAAATGCATAAGCAGCCATAATTCCTATGGCAATTCCTGAAGCCTCTATAGTTAAAACCTTTGTTATTTTTTCTCCTTCAAATCTTCTTTTTAACTCCTGCCCTATCTCATACATTAAAACAGGATCAATCTGATGATTTAAAAAGCTGTCAACTTTTAATAACGCAGAATTTTTTACTTCTCCCTGTGATACAATTAAATCTTTTAATAACTTCATTTTTCCCCCTGACTTATTCTTCCTCTATTAATTCTTCTGAAATTTTATCTATTAATGAATATTTTAACTCACGCAGATCTTTTGATAAATTTACTTTGTATCTATGTGGAAACTCAAGTCTTTTTCTTTCTTCAGAAAGTTTTTCAAGACCTTCAAGATAATATTTCTGAGAACCTAATACATCTAATAGTTTATCATATTCTTCTGTAGTTTTTCCAGCTTTTACATAAGTTCTTGTAATTTTTTTACAAGTGTATTCTCCCTCTTTTAAAATACTAATTTTATACTCATTCTGCTCATCTCTTGTCATAAGAGTTTCTCCTATAAGAAGTTTTTCTTTGTCAGAATCTCCTTCCACAAGAGTGACTATATCTACATAAGCCAGTCCTTTTGAATCATAAATTCTATATACCTCTTTAAATCCGGGGTTTGAAATTTTTATTATATCTTCTGATAATTTTATTACAGGCTGTTTGTCTATTTCAACAATCTTGTAAACTCCTCCAAAACATGGGTGAGATTTACTTACAGCAATGGCATCTCCAACACCGAAAATGTCAACACATGCTCCCTGCTGTTTAAGAGATTTTATTAAATCTTCATTAAGAGAGTTTGTTAAAAATATTTTTGCCTTTTTAAGTCCTGCTGCATCAAGTTCTGCTCTGCACTGTTTAGAAAGATAAGCAAGGTCTCCTGAATCTATTCTGACACCGTATGAACCTTCATAATTGTCATCTATTCCATTGTCTTTAAATGCTTTTATTGCATTTTTAATTCCTATTTTTAATGTGTTGTATGTGTCAATAAGAAGAATTAAAGAGTTTGCTTTTCTCTCTCTTCTGTATTTTATAAAAGCATCAAATGCTTTTTTCTCTGCCTCTCTTCCAACACCAAATGTCTGAACATATGAATGAGCCATAGTTCCCACACTTGGCACTCCATATTTATACTCTGCCACAAGATTTGAATGAGAAGTACATCCTCCAATAACAGCTGCTTTTGTTCCTCCTACTGCACTGTCAAAACCATGGGCTCTTCTACTTCCAAAAGCTGATACTCCTATTGGAGCTGCTGCTCTTGTAATTCTTGATGCTTTTGTTGCTATTGCCATCTGCATATTCATTATATTAAGAAGCGGTGTTTCAAGAATTTTTGCTTGAATAAGAGGAGCCTTTATAGTTATAACAGGCTCATTTGCATAAGCAAGTTCCCCTTCTCTCATTGCATAAATATCTCCTGTAAATTTCATTTTTACAAGATAATCAACCAGATGCTGTTCACTTATTATTTTTGAAAAATATTCTCTTTTTTCCTCTTCACTTGTGCTGTTTAATATTTCTACAAGTCTTACCACTTCACGAATTCCCGAAACAACTGCAAGACCATTATCCTCTGTACTTCTGAAATACATATCAAATACAGCTTCTCTCTCCTCAGAATGCTCCATTATAAAAATATCGCTTTCTGTATATTGATACCTGTCAGAGTTAATAACTCTGGCAAAGTCTGTAAGGATTCTCTCTTCTGCCATTCATCTTACCTCTTTTTTTAATTTATAAAATGCTTTATAAGATTATAACACTTTAGTTGAATTTTTCCAAGTTTTCTATACTCTTTATTTTATTTCTTAATCTCTGTGCATAATTGTGATATAATCTGATTAATGAATAAATAATCAGGAGGAATTTGAAATGAGAGCAGTAGTACAGAGAGTTAGTTCATCTGAAGTTAAAATAGACGGAAATTCAGTGGGAAAAATTGATAAAGGATTTCTTATCCTTCTTGGAGTTACTCACACAGATACAGTAAAAGATGCTGAATGGCTTGCAAATAAAATAAAAGGACTTAGAGTGTTTGAAGATGCAGAGGGAAAAATGAATCTCGGGCTTGATGATATAAAAGGAGATGTACTTATTGTATCTCAGTTTACCCTTTACGGAAACTGTCTGAAAGGAAAAAGACCAAGCTTTATTGATGCTGCAAGACCTGAAACAGCAATCCCTTTATACGAAAAATTTATTGAGCTTTTTAAATCTTTCGGACTTAATAAAGTGGAACATGGAGTATTCGGTGCTGATATGAAAGTATCACTTGTTAATGACGGACCTGTTACTCTTGTTATTGATACACCTGAAAAATAATAAAATAAATTAGAATTTACTTAAATTACATTATAAAGTTTAGGAGGGAATTATGGATATCAAAGAAGTGAAAGAAAATGCCCGTGAGAGAATGAAAGGATTCTGTGCCCTATGCAAAGAGTGTGACGGAATATGGTGTGCAGGTAAAGTTCCCGGAATGGGAGGAACAGGTACAGGAGGTTCTTTTAAAAGAGCTCACGACAAATTAAAAGAGATAAAAGTAGTTATGAGAACTATACATTCTGCTGTTGATCCTGTTTTAGAAACTTCTGTTTTTGGTCAAAAACTTTCTTTCCCTGCAATAGCTGCTCCTATTACAGGTACTGTTTTTAATATGGGCGGATATGTAAGTGATGAAGAATATTCTGATGATGTGGTTCTTGGTGCTGTTGATGCAGGAACTATTGCCATGATCGGCGATACAGGAGATCCTAAATGTTTTGAACATGGTATCAATGCAATTAAAAAAGCCGGTGGAAAAGGTATTGCTATCATTAAACCAAGAGAAAACGATGAAATTATAAAAAGAATAAAAACAGCTGAAGAGGCAGGAGCTGTTGCTGTTGGAATAGACAGTGACGGAGCAGGGCTTGTTACTATGAAACTTTTCGGACAGCCTGTTGGTCCTAAATCTGCTGACGATTTAAAGATTCTTGTAAATTCTACAAAACTTCCATTTATTGTTAAAGGTATTTTGTCTGTTGATGAAGCAAAACTTTGCGTTGAAGCAGGAGTTCACACAATTATTGTTTCAAACCACGGAGGAAGAGTTCTTAATGAAACTTTAGCTCCATGTGAAGTTCTTGAAGATATAGTTAAAGAAGTTGGGGATAAAATAAATGTTTTTGCTGACGGATCTATAAGAGAAGGTGTGGATATTTTAAAATATCTTGCTCTTGGAGCTAAAGGTGTTTTAATCGGAAGACCTCTTATCTGGGGATCTATCGGCGGAAGACAGGAAGGTGTAAAAACTGTTCTTGATACATTAAAAAATCAATTATATCAAAGCATGATTCTTACAGGATGTGCTGATGTAAATAAGGTAAGCCCTAAAACAATTTTTAAATAATATATAAAACAGCACGAACAAATCGTGCTGTTTTAATTTTTTTAATATTTTATCCTAAAATAATCTAAATATACTTTATACCTATCTTGTGCTGCAAGACAGGTATCTATCAAGTAACCATGTTCATTATCCCATTCTTTCAATCCACGATAGTAAAACATTTTTAAATTTTCATCTATAATAAAAGGAACAATATTATACTTCAAACACTCTTTAAACATTATCAATCTTCCTACACGACCATTTCCATCTTGGAATGGATGAATTCTCTCAAACTTAACATGAAATTCTATTATATCTTCCAGCTTTTTAACTTTTATGCTGTTGTAATCTGAAATAAGTTTTTTCATTTTATCAGAAACCTCTTCAGGAAGAGCTGTTCTCATTCCTCCAACTTCATTGGGCTGTTTTTTGTAATCTCCTACAGCAAACCAATTTTTTCTGGAATCACTTGTCCCTGATTTTAATGTTAAGTGAAGTTCTTTAATAAATTTTTCTGATAAAACTGATTTTCCGTTATCAATAATCATATCAATACAACGAAAATGATTGGCAGTTTCTACAATATCATCTACATTTAAAACTTCATTTTCCATACCTATTGTGTTTGTTTCAAAAATATACCTTGTCTGGTCGTGAGTTAAACGGCTGCCCTCAATATGATTTGAATTATATGTTAAATCAATCTGCGTTTTATGATAAATTCCTCCTGAATATCTGCTTTGTTTTTCTTCCTGAAAAATATCCAGTAAAGTTTTAATCTTTCTTTTATTAACTCTTACAGGTTTCTCTGCATTTTCAGGTATATTCCAAATTTTTCCTTTAAGAAATGCTCCTGATATTCTATTCTGTGCACAATAATTACGGACACTTCTCTCCGATATATTCCATTTTTCAGCTGTTTCTGCAACAGAAAGATATTTCATATTCATTCCTCCATTAAATTCAATTTAATCTCAATTACAGTATATCACACTATTGGCAATTTTTCTAATTTTATAAAATCAATTTTTGAATATTTTTTGCCGATAAAATATTGCTTTTTTATTTCAAATAAAAATAAAAAAATTATATCAAAATATTAAAAACATCTAAAATTTATTTTTACGTTTTTTATTCTATATCTTAACAATTTTCATTAATTGAATTTTTAAATTATCTAGAAATTTATAAGTTTTTTCCAATATTTTTTAAATCAATAATTACTTGATGTGTTCTTATTGAAACTCCTTCTTCATTTAAATGATTTATTGTATCGTAAAAATATTCATTTTCTAAAAAATAATTTTCTGGTTTTGATATAAATGGTGTTTTATTATTTTCCATTTCTTTATATATTTTTTTAATTTCTTTAGAACTCAATGTTCCTGATTCTTTTTGAAAAACAGGAGGGAAAAATAAAACTTTTACATCTTTTTTTTCTAAATCTTTTTTAATGTTATAAAAAAATTCTAAAATAGATTTATCTATTTCAATTATATTAATTTTTTCAGGTAATAAATCATTTGTCAGATTAAATTTATAATGTTCTACATAATCACCATTTTGATTAAACCCTCTTCTATCATATACGAAAATTTTACCATATAATTTAGAAGAAACTTTACTGTTTGCTTGATTTAAAAAGAAATCTTTAATATTTTGTATGCTATTTAATAACTCAACAATTTGTAAATTTTTAAAACTTTTTTTATATAAACAAATTTCTAATAATGGTGTTCCTCCATATCCTCCACTAAACTGGGCATATTCTGGAGAAATTATTAAAATATCACCCTTGTTTAATTTTTCTTTTATTTCTTTTAAAGGATATCGCACTCCTATGCTTGCATGTGTTCCTGCATTTATTACTTCATATTCTGGAAATTCTTTTTTAATTAAATTACTATTAAAGCCAAACGCTACATTACTTCCACCAAACAAAACAATTTTTTTGTGCTTATTATCTAACATATTAATTTTATCTATATGAGCCAACGAATATGATGTTTCATTTACAGGTATTATATACATGGTTAAAAATATAAAAACTAAAAATATAAAAATTCCAATAATTGGAATTATAATTAAGGTTTTAAAAAAATATTTCACATTATTCTCCTCTAGAAATTAAAATAAAGAAATTCTGAATTTCTATTTAAATATAATATTGAAAAAAATAAAAATATTGCTACAGTAAATAAATTTTCTTTTTTTTCTTTAAATTCAGTGATTTTTTCATAACTATTTTTTAAAAATAAGATTATTGTAATCAAGAAAATTATCTCAATTCCTTGAATAAGAATATTCATTACTGATGTATTGTATTCTCCATATTTAATAAATGAAAATGGTAATACTCCTTTTAATCTTAATGGCAAATAAAACTTTTTTAAATCAAACATTGAAAAGATAATAGAAAATGCTTTATCAACACTTTCTGCTCTAAAAAATACCCAGAATATATTTACTAAATTTATTGTTATAAACCAACTAACTAATTTTGGTAGTTTTCTTCCTGTATTTTTCCATATTCTGTGAATTAATATACAAATTCCATGTAGCATTCCCCATATTACAAAATTCCATCCTGCTCCATGCCATATTCCGCTTGCTAAGAATACTATAAAAAGGTTTCTTAATGTTTTTAATTCTCCTTTTCTGTTTCCTCCCATTGGAATATACAGATAATTTGTCATAAATCTTCCAAGTGTGATATGCCATTTTCTCCAAAATTCCTGAATGTTAGTTGATTTGTATGGTGAATTAAAATTTATTGGAAGAATAATATTAAACATCAGTCCTATTCCCATTGCCATGTCACAGTATCCGCTGAAATCAAAGTAAAGCTGTAATGTATATGAAACAGATGTAAGCCAAGCCTCCACAAAATTTAAACTTTTCATCATATCAAAACCTGCATTTGCAAAGTGCGCAATAGTATCAGCTATTATTACTTTTTTAGCAAGTCCTATTGCAAATATATAAAGTCCTCTGTTCATGTTTTCCCAGTTTATTTTTTTATTTTCTTCATTTTCAAACTGCGGCAGCATTTCTGTTGGAAGAACTATTGGTCCTGCTATCAGCTGTGGAAAAAAAGTTACAAATAAACAGTAACTTAAAAAATCATAATTTAAATTTTTTCTGTGAT
>UQOH01000071.1 GCA_900542625.1 uncultured Fusobacterium sp. | reverse complement strand
ATTTTTTATCACTCGTTGTTGAATTAATTTTAAGTATTTCTACACCATAAACAAACAATTTGAAAAGCAAAATAAAATTTCTTAACAGATTATTTTTTCAAATTAAATGTTAATTTTTTTAAGGGAGGAAATGATAATTATGAGTACAAATTATGTGGAGAGTTCATTAAAGAGATTTTTGAAGAGAAAAGTAAAAGTTACTTTAGGGCTGGTAGTTGCTTTTATGATTACAGGAACAGTAGGGTTTGCTGAAGAAATAGTACAGGAACGTGGAGAAAACCAATGGGAATGGCTACAAGTTAAAGAGGCTGACAAATATCTACAAATAGGAAAAGAAACTATAATAGAAATAACTAAAGGAAATAAAGAAAAAACTCTTGAAGTAAAAGATGATAATGATAAAATAATAACAACTGGTTTTTTAAATAAAAGAGATATAGAGATAACTATAAAAAAAGATAATCTTTCTGAAAAAACTATAAAAAATTTAAATTCATCTTTGAATTTGATAAATAATATTTCTAATAATGAAAAAATTGATAATTCTACAATAGTAGTTAATGATAAAAATATAGAAAAAGAAACAGCATATAAATTTGGTTTGGAAAAACAAAATAATGTAGAAACAGGATATACAGCTAAAAATGGTGCTATATCAGTAATAGATTTTGGTAACTCAATCACAACTGACCATATAGCCGAAAATGGAAGTATTTTAATAAATAAAGGAACAGTAGCTAAACAAATAGGAAGAAAAAATTCTTTAGTATTTAATTATAATACAGGAAATTCTCAAGCAGTTTCAGGTGGCTCAATTGCTTATAATTATGGAGTGGCAAATACACAAAGCTCTTATGAAAATAGTACAGTTTATAATTATGGAATAATTTCTAGCCAAATTGCAGATGGAGGAAAGGCTTATAATTATGGAATTTTATCTTCAACTGAAGGGCAAATAACAAAAAATAATAATGGCGAAATTTATAACTATGGTCTTATTATTGGAACTACACAAGGTGGAGGTCAATCAATAATGGGAAATAACGGAACCATAGCTAATTATGGAACGATTATAGGTAAAACTAATACTTCAGGAGCACAATCAATAATAAAAGATAATTTTTCCAATAATGTAATATACAATTACGGATTTATAGATACTAGAGAAACTGCACAAGCAGCACAGTATTTGACAGCAAATTCTGAAAATAATAATTTTTATAATTTTGGAAAATTACAAAGTAAAGATAATGCTCAATATATGAATTTAAATATTTTTAATGAAAGTAAAAACAATGCTATGTACAACTATGGAATTATTGAAAGTGAAGGAACAGGGCAACTTTTAAAAGGAAACAATAATCAAGAAAATAAAATTTATAATTATGGTACTATTATAGCAAAGCAAGGACAATATCTTGAAAAATCAGGTGAAATATATAACTTTGGTACAATTAAAACTGATGGAACAAATTATGCTATGTCTGTTATTGATGGTGCAGATGGAAAATATAACGCTGAAAACTATGGTGTTATAGATATATCTTCTGCAGACAATGCAAAAGTTTTCAAAGGAGATATTTTAAACAGAGGTTTTGTTATTACTAAAAACGGAAATGTTGATACAAATGATTGGAACTGGGATAATACAGGAGATGAATGGACTTTAAACAGAGGAGTTATTTTAAATGAAAACTTTGAAGTAGCTGCAGGAACTACAGCTGATGGAGAAATAAACCAAAACGTTCTTGATTTAACAAATAAAGATAATATAGTTTTTGACAATGGAAATATATATGTAAATGATACTCCAGTATTTGATGGAAGTGATCAAGATTATAAAGACAGAATACATACTGTTTATATGAAAAACCAAACTGCTGAAATATTAGGAAATAGTTTTGACCATAAAAATATTCTTACTGTTGTAGATGATAACTGGAATGGCGGAACTATAATAGAGGCAAGTCTTGGAAATGAAGATGAACTTAGTCTGTTTAATACTGTTATTACAGGATATTTTACAGGAACAAAAGGCGGAACTGTAATGGAAGTTGATTCAGATTTAACTCTTATAGGAGATACTGTAATCAGTGCTATCAAAGGAGAAAATGTAACAGAAGATGTTTATGCTTTAAAACTTGATAAAGGAATAAACCTTACTTTTGTTGGAAAAGCACAGATAAATGGAATGATTGACGGTGAAAGAGGAGGTATAACAAGTGCTGTTTCAAAAGAAGATACAATTTACGCAGGAAACATTGGAAGATTAAGACTTCGTAATGCAAACGCTGAAATGCTTGAGGCTGCCGATATTGCTGAAGAAGATAACTTTACTGATATAACTCTTGGAAAATATGGAGACCTTACACTTGGAACTCTTGAACTTTCTTTCAGAGGAACAGCAGATGGAGAAACAAATAATGTAACTCTTAATGAAAACGTAACAGTTAACGGAGATATTAATGGTGCTCTTACTGTCAAAGGACAAGAAGAGGGATATGACAACAATCAAATAAACCTTACTTTAAATAATATTTCTAAAATCAGCGGAGATATTTATCTTGGAGAATATGATGATACAATAACTGTTAATCAAAAACAATTAAATGAAGAATACAGTAAAACTATTGATGGAAATGATGGTAATGATACTTTAGCTGTAAATCCTTTCTCGAATGGAGAAAACAAACTTGATTATAATATCAAAAATATAGAAACTATTGAACTTGCAGGAAATTGGATTTTTGGAGATAATCTGAATGTTTCAATGGACGGAACAGATAAAGATGTAACAATAAAAACAGCAGGAACTTTAACATCATATATTGACGGAAATGGTAATGGTTCTCTTATAAATAACGGAAATGCCGTGCTTACTGTGGCAGGAAAAGATGAAAATAATTTAGGAACTGTAAAATATCAAATGGGAGATGGATTCCAAGTAAAAGACACTATCAGTTTAAGTGACGTTAAATTTGGTGAACATTCACAAATTAATGCTCCTATTATTTATTCTTCTGAAAAAACAGATACAGGTGCAAAACTTACTTTAAGAGATTACAGTGATTATTCTTTTGCTGATGAATATAAAACTGATAAATATGAAAGAATGTATGATGCCTTTTTAGGTGCTGTTAATGATAATATTGGTAATGTTAAAGATAAATTTAATAGTTTTGAAAATGACGGACAATTACAAGATTTATTAAAAGGAACAGAGGAAGAGGCTAAAGCATATTATACAGCAGGATATATTGTAACTAAAAATATAGCTGATACATATCTTGGAGTTGTTGAAGACTTTACTAAGAAAGCACGTAAAGGAGAATGGCTTGCTCAGGCTAAATTTGTAAACTCTGATACAGAATTTGACGGCGGAAAAGTAAAAGGATATGAAGGAGATATCAACGGAGCTGTTGGTATGGTTGAATATGGTGTATCTGATACAACATCTTATGGAGCTGTTTTTGGAGGAGGTCAAACAGAAGTAGATATTAATGACGGCGGAAAACTTGATGGAGATAACTACTATGTTGGCGGATATATTAAACACAAGACAGCAGGAGGAATTGATATTCTTGGAAATATCGGATTTGTTAAGAGTGAACTTGACAGTGAACTTTCAAGAACTTTAGAATCATCTCACCCAGATTATCCTGAGATACAGCCAGGAAAATCAACAGAGTTAGTAAAAGGTACTGCTGATTCAACAGCGATTACTGCGTCTTTACTTGCTAAAAAAGATTTTAATATAACTGACACATTTAAATTACAGCCAAAATTAGGAGTAAGATATAACTTTATTAAACAGGACAAAGCTGAAAATCCTGGAATGGGATTTGTAATAGATGAGCAGGACGTAACTATATTTGAAGGTGTTGTTGGAATTGGTGCTGAAAAATCAATGGCAATAAATAATGGACATCTGGCATTAAATACAGGAGTGGATTATGCTCTGTCTAATGCAAGCGATTACAACGAAACTGAATATCTGTTATATGGAAAATCTATTGAACTTGAAGATTCTGAAATAGCTGATTCTAAAGGAACTTTCTATGTTGGTGCAGATTATGAACATGAAAACGGTGTAGGATTTAATGCTAAATATGAAATGATGTGGTCTGATGAAGGAGACGACAGCAGAATAACAGCTGGTATCTCTTACAGATTCTAGGTTTTAAATTATGAATACAAAAGAATTTATAGAGTTCTACACTATTAAAAACCAATGTGAAAATATGGCAGAGGGAAGAGAGAAAATAGAGAAATTTCTATTTTCTCTGTCCTCAGCTTTAAAGCAGGACAGGAAAGTAATATTCAGAAAATTTGGAAGTTTTGAAATAAGGCAGACAAAAAGAACATGGATAAACAACCCTAAAAACCCAGAAGAGATTTTGCAGATAAAAAAAGGAAGAATCCATGTAAAATTTAAATCAAGCAGGTTATTAGAAGATATGCTGTGTGACAATCTAAAAAAGTAAAATTTTAAAGAAAACAGGCTGATGCAATTTGCAGGCAGCCTGTTTTTTATTTTTATTATGAAAAAATAATTTATTTTAAGAATTTTAAGAAATAATATGATATAATTATTCATAGAAAACTAATGTACTGAGAGGAGGAGTTTACTTTGGGAAAAATAATCTATGTCACTGGAGGAGCCAGAAGCGGAAAAAGTTCTTTTGCTGAAGAGTTGATACAGAATAAATATAACAGCAAAATATATCTTGCAACTGCAATTCCTTTTGATGATGAAATGAAAGACAGAATAGAAAAACATAAAAAGCAGAGAGGAAGAAACTGGAAAACTATAGAAAATTACAAAAATCTTGCAAAGATTTTAAAAAATCATATGGAAGGGTATGAAGTTGTTCTTCTTGACTGCATTACAAATATGGTTACAAACCTTATGATTATGGAAGAGGAATACGACTGGGACAACATTTCCATGAAAGAGGTTGATAAAATAAGAGAGAGAGTTATTGATGAAATAGAATCTCTTATTGCATTTATAAAAGAAAATGATATTGATATGGTAGCTGTATCAAATGAAGTTGGGCTTGGGCTTGTTCCTTCAACTGCTCTTGGCAGACATTTCAGAGATATCGGCGGAAAAATAAATCAGATTATGGCACAAGCCTCAGATGAGGCATATCTTGTTGTGTCTGGTTTAACATTAAAGTTAAAATAAAATTTTAGGAGGTTTTTTTACTAATGAAAGGCTTAATTCTACTTTTTAAATTTATGACAAGACTGCCTATTCCTGTTAATCCTGAATTTGATTCAAAAGAACTTGGAAAAAGCATGAAATTTTTCCCTGTTGTGGGAATAGCAATAGGGTTAATCTTATATTTTGTATATTGGATTGGAGCAAAATATATTGTATCTTCATATCTTCTTGCAGCAATAATTGTTACTGTTGAAGTTATTCTTACAGGTGCTCTTCATCTTGACGGGCTTGCAGATACTTTTGATGGTATTTTCAGCTACAGAAGCAAACAGAAAATGCTTGAAATAATGAAAGATTCAAGACTGGGAACAAACGGAGGAGTGGCTCTTATTCTTTATTTCCTATTAAAAATATTTATCCTTGCAGGAATTTTTGATATGGGACTTGGTTTCCTTGGAAATATGGCAGGAGTAAAAAGTGCAGCAGGTGCAGTTGTTTTAACAGCTCCTGTTCTTGCAAGAATAAACCCTGTTTTAAACTGTACAGTTTCTCCTTATGCAAGAAGTTCGGGAAGTGCTAAAGATTTTGTGGAAAACACAGACAAAACAGGACTTCTTATTGCATCAGCAACTGCTCTTATTTTCACTGCTGTTGTAGGATGCGGAATATTAAAAGTGTTAAATCCTATTCACCTTGTGGACATCACAGCAGTTATGATGGTTTTAGGACTTTACTTTGCAAAACTTATGGAGAAAAAAATCGGCGGAATAACAGGAGATACTCTTGGAGCTGTTTTAGAACTTTCTGAGATAATTGTTCTTCTGGGATTCTATATTTCTGTTTCAGTTCAGCTTGGAAAACAATTTATGTAACAGAAATCCGGGAGAATAAAATGGGAAAATTAATTTTAATCAGGCATGGGCAGACAGAGATGAACAAAGAGGGAATGTATTATGGAAGACTTGATGTTCATATTAATGAAAACGGGAAAAAACAGGCTGAAAAAGCATGTGAAATTCTTAAAAATCTAAATATAGATTATGATAAAATTTATGCCAGTACAATGATAAGAGCAAAGGAAACAGCACAGATTGTAAATTATAAAAAACTTCCAATAGAAGAATCTCCTCTTATTATGGAAATGGACTTTGGAATATTTGAAGGGCTTACTTATGAAGAACTGAAAGTAAAATACCCTGAACAGCTTAAAAAAAGTGCTGAGGACTGGAAAAATTATTCATATGAAACAGGAGAAAATCCTTACATGCTGCAGGAGAGAGCAGTAAAATTTTTAAATACCTTAGATAAAAATATAAACAATCTTGTAGTTACACACTGGGGAATTATATGTTCTCTTATGAGCTGGCTTTTTTCTCACAAACTTGATGGATATTGGAAATTCCAAGCTAAAAACGGAGGAATAGTAATTATTGATTTTGATGATGGTTTCCCTATTCTTGACGGCTTTAATATTGGAGGATAAAAATGAAAAGATTGGAAGAAAGCTTAAAAGAAATTACAGTTTTGAATAAAAATTCAATGAATAAATGCCAGAAAATATGGAATGCAAAAATGAAGCCGCAGGGAAGTCTGGGGCTTATGGAAGATATTGTTTTAAAACTTGCAGGAATTTTTGAAGATTCTTTTGATAAGCTTAAAACAAAGGGCTGCCACATAGTTGCATCTGCTGACAATGGTATTATAGAAGAGGGAGTTTCTTCATGTCCTGTTGAATATACAAAACTTGTATCAGAGGCAATGGTTAATGATATTGCAGCTATAGGAATTATGTGTAAGACTCTTGGAATTGATTTAAAAGTTGTAGACACAGGAATGAAAACTTCCATAATGAAAAAATACAATAATCTTTATAACATGAAAGTTATGGCAGGAACTGAAAATTTTTACAGAAAACCTGCAATGACTATAGAACAGGCTGTTGAGGCTGTTGAAAATGGAATTCTTATGATGGAAGATTTGGAATATGACTACGATATTTTTTCCAATGGAGAGATGGGAATAGGGAACACTACAACAAGTTCTGCTGTTTTATATTCTCTTACAAAGAAAAGTATTGAAGAAGTTGTTGGAGTTGGCGGAGGACTTACAGAAGAAAAACTTGCCAAAAAGAAAAAAGTTATTTTTGAAAGCTGTGTAAAATATAACACATTCCAGCTTGACCCATTGGAAGTTTTAGCAAATGTTGGAGGGCTTGATATAGCCTTTATGACAGGACTTTATATAGGTGCTGCAAAATGCAGAAAGCTTATTCTTGTTGACGGTTTCATATCAAGTGTGGCAGCTCTTATAGCATGCAGACTTAATCCTCTTATAAAAGATTATCTTCTTGTAACTCATATGAGTGAAGAGCCGGGAATGAAAATAGTTCTTGATGAACTTGGATTAAAACCTTTCCTTGATATGAACTTAAGACTGGGAGAGGGAACAGGAGCAGTTCTTGCATATCCTGTAATCAAATCAGCTGTTGAAATATATAAAAATATGAAAACACCTGATGAAATTTATAAAATGTTTTTTAATTAAAAATTAATAAATAAAATTTGTGTGTCAGGGGGAAAGATGCAGCAGGAGAAGGACTACATAGGGCACAGAGAAAGATTGAGAGCAAAATATCTTGAAAAAGGATATAAAAGTTTTCAAGACTATGAAGTGTTGGAATTTCTTCTTACTTTTGTAAGACATAGAATAGATACAAAGCCTATTGCCAAAAAACTTTTAGAAAAATACGGGACATTGGAAGAGGTTTTTAAGGCAGATTATGAAGAGCTGAAAAAAATTTCAGGTGTGGGAGATATAACAAGCATCTTCCTTAATTTTATAGGAGATACAGCTGCTTTTTCTTTTGAAGATAAAGCAAGAAAAGAAAAAATTTCTATTAAAAACAAGAATCAGCTCCTTGCATATCTTCGTACAGATATAGGTTTTTCAAAAAATGAAGAATTTAAGGTCTTGTTTTTAAATTCAGCAAATGAGATAATAGAAACTGAAAAACTTTTTTCCGGAACAGTTGACAAAAGTGCAGTGTATCCGAGAAAGATTCTTGAAAGAGCATTGTATCACAATGCAAGGGGAATAGTTTTTGCACATAATCACCCTTCAGGAAATACTGAGCCTTCAAGACAGGATATTGAAATAACAAGAGAGATGAAAGAGTTTTTCAGAATTGTAGATATAAATGTACTGGACCATATTATAATAACTAAAGATTCCTATTTCAGTTTTCTGGAAAGGGGACTTATTTAAATAAAAGGAGGAAAAATGAGTGAAGAGATTTTAGAAACTCCTGTTTCTGAAGAAAAAAAAGAAGAACAGTTTTACACGGTTCTTGGTGTAATGTTTGATATAACTAAAAAAAGATATTACTTTGAAGTAACAGATAAAGATGCAGTATATAAAAAAGGGGACAGAGTAATAGTTGACACAATAAGAGGTCAGGAAATAGGAACTGTATATAATCAGCCTATAACTTTGTCTGAAAAATTTCTTGTACTTCCTTTAAAACCTGTAATAAAAAAAGCAAACGAAGAGGAGATTGCAAGATATGAGGTTTTAAGAAAAGAGGCAGTAGAGGCACAGAAAATATGCAGAGAAAAAGTTGCAAAGCATAATCTTTCAATGAAACTTGTAAATACAGAATATACTTTTGATAAATCAAAACTTATTTTCTATTTTACTGCAGAAGGAAGAATAGATTTCAGAGAACTTGTAAAAGATCTTGCAAATATTTTTAAATTAAGAATAGAACTTAGACAGATCGGTGTAAGAGATGAGGCAAGAATTTTGGGAGATATAGGAGTATGCGGAAAAGAACTTTGCTGCAGAACTTTTATAAATAAATTTAACTCTGTATCAATAAAAATGGCAAGAGATCAGGGACTTGTTATAAATCCGTCTAAAATTTCAGGAGTAGGAGGAAGCCTTATTTGCTGCATAAACTATGAGTATGCACAATATGAAGAGGCTCTTAGAAACTTCCCTGCTATCAATCAGAATGTTGGAACAGAAAAAGGAGAGGGAAAAGTAGTAAGTATCAGCCCTCTTAACGGATTCCTTTATGTAGATCTTCCTCAGATTGGAATTACTAAACTTAATATTGAAGATATTAAATTTAACAGAAAAGAAGCTAAAAAATTAAAAAGTGAAACTACTGAAGAAGAAAAAGCACATAAAGACTTGGAAAAAGAGTAATCTATGCTGGAAAAATGTGATATAACTCTGCTTGATAATAATCTGGAAATATATCAGCTGAAAGAGGGTTTCAGATTTTCTGTTGACCCTGTTATTCTTGTGGATTTTTTTGAAGGAAATTCTGATAAAAAAATTCTTGATATAGGGAGCGGCTGCGGTATAATTCCTATTCTTCTTGCAGAAAAAAAGAAAATGAAAAATATTTATGGTGTGGAAATTCAGGAAGACTCTCTTGAGCTGTTCAGAAAAAATATTGAAAAAAATAATCTTTCTGACAGAATAACTGTACTCAGCGGAGATGTTGCTGATTTAAAAGAGGGAAACAGTTTTGACTATATAATTTCCAATCCGCCGTATATGACAATAGACGGAAAAAAAATATCAGACAATGAAAATAAAAAAATAGCAAGACATGAAGTTTGTCTTGATCTGGCTAAGCTTATTAAAAATGCAAAAAGGCTTTTAAAACCAAGAGGAGAATTTTTTCTGGTACACAGAAGTTACAGATTTTTAGAAATCTGCAGCGAACTGGAAAAAAATGATTTTTCTGTGAAAAGAGTAAAATTTACTTTTTTTGACAAGGACAAAAGCTCAAATCTTGTGCTTATTCAGGCATCTAAAGGACGAAAGTATAAACTTGAAATAGAGAGCCCTCTATTTCTTGAAAAAAAAGGTTATTAAAAATCACTTGAAAATAAATTGTTTTATAGTATAATAGAGTGTGAGAGCAAAAAATAAAAATTTTTATGGAAGAAAGGATAATTTAATTAGGGGTGACAATGGAACTGTTGACGTTTTTGGAAAACGACGATTTAGAAAATTTTAATGAAAACATGAGTATTAGTGCTGTAGAGGAAAAAGACAGCAAAGGTTTTACAATTCTTCATTTGGCTGTATTACAGGAAAAATATGATTTTGTAGATGCTTTAATGTATTATGGAGCTGATCCTAATATAGAAAACAAAAATCATGAAACACCTTTGCACATTGCAGCTAAACTTGATTCAGATGAAATTTTCAAACTGCTTTGGGAATATGGAGCTGATTTAGATCAGGAAAACTACAAAAATCAAACTCCAAAAGAGATTGCTGAAGCAAATCACTGTAAAAAAGTGTTAAGAGTTATTGAAGAAATAGAAGAGGATTAAAAAATACAGGCT
>UQOH01000070.1 GCA_900542625.1 uncultured Fusobacterium sp. | reverse complement strand
TATATTTTTTGAAAAGTTTTTATTTTTATCTTCTGTTTCTTTATTAAGAGTATTTTTCTTTTCCTCTTTTTCTTTTTCTAAAACATCATAAATATTACTGTTAATAACAGAAACGTTCTCTTTGAAATCATCTTCAGGTTTTTCAAAAGAAATTTCAGGCTCGCTCACCTCAAAAGATATAGGCTCTGTTTTTATAACCTCTTCTTTAAAACTTTTAGGAGTAAAATCTTTAAAATCGTTTATATCCAAAAAATTATTTTCTTTTGAAGAAACTTCTATAACAGGAGAAACAAAATCTTCATCACCTGCAAAGGCATCTCTTACAGCATCATAAACATAGCTGTAAATATATTTTTCGTCAGAGAATTTAACTATCTTTTTAGAAGGGTGTACGTTTACATCTACTTCTTTAGGGTCAATCTCTATAAACAAAATGGCAAAAGGATATCTTCCTTTCATAAGTTTTGTATAGTATCCGTCAATAAGAGCCTCTTCAATGATTTTTGATTTTACAGGTCTGTTATTTATAAAAATAAATATAGAATCTTTGTTTGAACGATTAAGAGATGTATTTCCTAAAAATCCAAGAGGGAAAGATACAACGTTCTGCAGGGTATTTTTTCCAAATATTTCAAGGATAGTATTTTTCATCCCTCTTCCGCTTGTTCTTAAGATCTCTTTATTCTCATAAGAAAGAATAATAGATGTATTGGGATTGGCAAGAGCCTCCTGAGTAACAATATCTTTTATGTATCTGAACTCTGTTGCCTCTTTTCTTAAAAATTTAAGTCTTGCAGGAGTGTTGAAAAACAACTCTTTTATCTCTATTTCAGTTCCTTTATCTCTCGGCATCTCTTTCAGATTTGTAACTTTTCCTCCAACGAGAGAGATAAAAGTTCCTGTTTCATCTTCTGCTGTTTTAGAAAAAATTGTCATTTTTGAAACAGAAGAGATAGAGGAAAGAGCCTCACCTCTAAAACCGTAAGTAAGAATATTTGACAAATCTTCTTTTGTAGAAATTTTACTTGTAGCATGTCTTTCCACAGAAAGAAGAACATCATCTTTTGTCATACCTTTTCCGTTATCAGATATTTTAACATATCTGTTATTGTCCTTAACATTTATTTTTATATATGTGCTTCCTGCGTCAATAGAATTTTCCAAAAGCTCTTTTATCATGCTTGCGGGATTTTCTACAACCTCACCGGCAGCAATCATATTTGACACTTTTTCATCTAAAATTTTAATAATTCCCACAGCTACCTCCCAAGTCATAGCAAAATCATAATAGTATCAGATAAATTATACTTCATTGTTAAAAAAATTTCTATAAATTAAAGATAAATTTATAAACTATTGCTATTTAATAATTAATTTGAGATAATTTAAAATAGAAATGTATAAAAACAGTAAAGGAAAAGAGGGCAGAATGAGAAATACTAGATGGATATATAACGGAAACAATAAAACTTATAATATAAAAAAATACAGCAGAGATATGCTGTCAATTCTTGAGAGCAGGGGACTGACGACAGAAGAGGAAATTGAAAAATTTATTGAAAGCAGTCTTTCTGATTTAAGAAATCCTTTTGATTTAAAAGATATGGAAAAAGCTGTGGATTTTATCCTTGAAAAAAGAGATAAAAAGCAGAATATATGGATATATGGAGATTACGACGTTGACGGGATAACATCAACTTCTCTTCTTTATCTTGCATTCAAAGAGATTGGAATAAATGTTGAATATTATATTCCTTTGAGAGATGAGGGATACGGGCTTAACAAACATGCAATCAAAGAGATAAAAGACAACGGAGGAGATTTGATTATCACTGTTGACTGTGGAATATCCTCAATAGAAGAGGTTGATTATGCAAACGAACTTAGAATGGATATGATAATTACTGACCACCATGAGATAAATAATGAACTTCCAAAGGCTCTGTGTGTTATAAACTGCAAGAGGGAGGACAATATTTATAATTTTAAAAGTCTTGCAGGAGTGGGAACAGCTTTTATGCTTGTTTTGGCTTTGTATAAAAAACTGAATATAGAGGAATCAGCATATAAATATCTTGATATTGCAGCAATAGGAACTGTGGCAGATATAGTGCCTCTTGTGGAAGATAACAGAATAATAGTAAAAAGAGGGCTGGAGCAGCTTAAAAAAACAAAATGGAATGGCTTGAAAACTCTTCTTAGAAAAATATTTCCTGATTTCAGAGAGAAAGAGTACGATACTTATGATATAGGATTTATAATTGCTCCTGTTTTTAATGCAGCAGGAAGACTTGAAGATGCAAAAATGGGAGTGGAGCTTTTCACAAGTGATGATAACAAAATTTGTGATGAGATGTCTTACACTCTTATGGAGAAAAATGCAGAGAGAAAAGAGATTCAAAGTGATATTTTTGAATGTGCTGTAAATGAGATAGAGAAAAATAAACTTTATGAGAAAAATGTTATAACTGTAGCAGAGAAGAATTTTCACCACGGTGTAATCGGGATAGTTGCCTCAAAGATAGTTGACAGATATTATAAACCTGCAATTATTATGGAGATAAAAGAAGATGAGGGAATTGCTGTTGCCTCATGCAGAAGTATTGAGGGATTTAATATAATAGAGGCTTTAAACAGTATGAAAGAACTGTTTTTAAAATATGGAGGTCATGCAGGAGCAGCAGGTTTTTCTATTCCTGTTGAAAACATAGAAATTTTTGCAGAGAGATTAAATGAGTATGCAGGAGAGAAAATCAGCGAGGCAGGTTTTCTGAAACCTATAAAAATAGATAAAGAGATTCAGATGCAGAAAATATCTTATGATTTTCTTGATGAACTTTCAAAATTAAAGCCTTTTGGTTTTGGAAACCAGACACCTCTTTTTTCAATGAAAAACTGCACATATTCAAATTTAAGAAAAATTGGGAAAGATCAGAGCCATATAATGCTGAATATTATAAAAAATGGTGTTGAGATTAAAAACTGTGTATGGTTTGGTGCAGAAGATATGTTTTCGGATATAGAAAAAAATCCTGTTCTTGATATAGCTTTCAAGCTTAAGCTTGAAATATTTAAAAACAGATATCAGTACAAAATTTATCTGGAAGATGTGAAAAAACCTGAAGCAGATAAAGAGTATATAAATCAGGAGCTTTTGGAAGAGATAGAGATATATGAAACAAAATTTCCAATAGAAACTGTTTTTTACACAAGGCGTAAAGTAAGCGACAATTTAAAGCTTGCTTTTTCAGAAGGACTTGTTTTTGTAACTGATAAAAAAGTAACAGTGGGAGAACTTGATTCTGCTGTATCATATCTTTTGACAAAGCTTAATAAAAATTATGGATATAATTTCAAAGCAGATACAGCAAAAATAGTTCAGACTGATGAAAACTATAATGTTCATATAAAAATAAAAAGAGATTATACTTTTGAATGTTTTAAAATAAAAAACAGTGAAATATTTATTGATATAAAAAAATTTCTTATAGGGGATATGCCTTACAACTCTTTCCAGAAAAAAGTTCTGAGCAGAGTGTTTAAAGGTGATAAACCTGTAACAGCAGTGTATGAAGAAAACAGAGGAATAGGAGTTATTTCAAAAACAGCAGCTCTTTATTATAAAACTATTGGGAAGAAAGTATTGTTTGTGGGAGAAAATATTTCAGAAGAAATGGAAAATTTTGCTGATGTTTCGCAAGAATATAAAGCAGGTTATGACTTTTATATTTATTTCAACATGAAAGAAAAAAAATATCCTGACAACTCTCTTGTGTTTTTAAGAGAACTTTCTGAAAAAACAGAAAGGGAAGTTGTGACAGATGAATTAATAATTCCTGAAAATATTATAATAACAGAAGAAAAAGAACTTTATAACAAAAAAAATGTATGGTCTAAAAAAATGGGATTGAATAGAAAATATGAAATTCTTAATAAAATAAAAAATTCAGAAACAATTTATGCAGCAGAGGATATTAAAGAAATTTTATAAAAATTTATTGATTTTATTAGTAAAAAGTGTTATTTTTTAAGAGAATGATTTAAAATATTTTTTTGAAAAAGGAGAAAAAAATGGGAAGAGAAACATCTGATGAGGCTTTAAAAATTCATCATAGTTCTCATATGAGTCTTTATTTTTACGGTGCTCTTGTTGGTATTATAACAGGAGTTGTCGTTGTGGGATACAGAATGGCATTAAGTCTGGCTCAAAACTACAGAGAGATATTTTACGCATATGTAAGAGAAACTCTTTATGATGCACAGACAATATTTGCTCTGCTTATTCTTATTTTGGTTATCTCTGTTATACTGGGATATATAGTTGTAAAATATCCTATGGTAAAAGGGAGCGGTATCCCTCAGGTAAAAGGGGTTCTTATAAGACAGATGGATTTTTCATGGGCAAGAGAACTTTCAGCTAAATTTATCGGAGGAGTAATAGCAATAGGAAGCGGAATGTCTTTAGGAAGAGAGGGTCCTTCTGTGCAGCTTGGAGCAGAAGTGGGGACAGGTGTATTTAAAATATTCAGAAGAAATGAATATGATAAAAAATATCTTGTTTCATGCGGAGCAAGTGCAGGACTTGCAGCAGCTTTTGGTGCACCTCTTTCAGGAGCAATTTTTGCTGTTGAAGAACTTCATAAAGTTATGTCCCCTCTGCTTATAACATCGGTGCTTATTGCCTCAGTGTGTGCAGAGTTTGTTTCAAAATATTTCTTTGGTTTTGATCCTGCTTTTAACATAAAAGTTGATACAACATATCAGTTAAGATATTATTTTTTAATAATAATATTTGCATTTATTATGACTCTTATTGGAAAAATGTTTGATGAAGTTCTTTTAAAAGGTCAGAAGATATATGCAAAAATAAAAATGAATCCAATATTTAAACCTATAATTGTGATAACAATAACAGTTTTAATGGGAATATTTTTTATAGACATAACAGGCGGAGGACACAGCCTTGCAGAAAAAGTAATTCATGGAAGTTACTCTTACAAATCTCTGTTTACAATATTTATTTTGAAATTTTTATTTACAGCGGTGTGCTATTCTTCAGGTATTCCGGGAGGAATATTCCTTCCTATACTTGTTTTGGGAACAGTTGCAGGTAAAATATATGGAATGTTTGTAATAGACCTTATTCCAGATGTAACTCCGGGATATGAAGTGTATTTCATTGTTCTTGGAATGGCAGCTCTTTTAACAGCAGTTGTAAAATCGCCTATAACAAGTACAGTTCTTATGCTTGAAATGACAGGTTCATTTGCTCATTTCTTCCCTCTTGTAACTATATGTATGGCAACTTTCCTTATGACAGAAGTGGGAAAAATGCGTCCTATATATGACACTCTTCTTGAAAACATGCTGCCAAAAGGACTTGTTGAAAACGGAGATGAGGAAAAGAAAATCACAATTAAAATTCCTGTATGCTTAGACTGCCTTATGGACGGAAAAAAGGTTAAGGAAATAGAATGGCCTGATAAATGTCTGATAGTTGGAATTGACAGAGGGGACAGAGAGATTATTCCTCATGGAGAAACTAAAATTCTGGCTGGAGATGTTCTTGTATTTTTAATGGATGAAAGAACAGCTTCTATAGTTAAGCCTGTTCTTCTTCAAATGGGAGAAACAGAATAAAGGAGGAAGTATGATAAAAGAGGCTTGTGTTGAATCTCTTTCAGAAGCTCTTGCAGCAGAAAAAAGAGGTGCAGACAGAATAGAACTTTGTGATAATCTGACTGCAGGTGG
The DNA here is from genome assembly GCA_900542625.1 of uncultured Fusobacterium sp. Lineage (GTDB taxonomy): Bacteria > Fusobacteriota > Fusobacteriia > Fusobacteriales > Fusobacteriaceae > Fusobacterium_B. The sequence continues at coordinate 5,013 of UQOH01000070.1, read as the reverse complement.
AACAACTCAATCATATGGGACAATAAAAGCAGCTTTAAAATATCTTAATATCCCTGTGTTTCCTATTATAAGACCAAGGGGAGGAGATTTTTTTTATTCAGCAGAAGAACTTGAAGTTATGAGAGAGGATATAAAAATGTGCAGATCTCTTGGAGTAAAAGGTGTTGTTCTGGGAATGTTGACAGAGGATAAAAAAATTGATTTTGATCTTGTAAAAGAATTTGTAAATCTTGCTTCTCCAATGGAAGTAACGTTTCATAAAGCTGTTGATGAACTTGAAAATCCTGTTGAGGCAGTAGAGGGACTTATAAATGCAGGAGTGAAAAGAATTCTTACTTCAGGAACAAAAGCAACGGCTCTTGAAGGACAGGATATCATAAACAGGATGATAGAAAAAGCAGAGGGAAGAATCATTATTGTTGTGGCTGGCGGAGTTACAACAGAAAACTTTTTTCAGGTATCAAAAAATATAAAATCTTCTGAGTATCACGGGAAGAAGATAGTATAAAAACAGATGAAAATATAAAAAAAATAAAATTTTTAAAATCAAATAAAAACAAAAGTAAGAATGAGAAAAAAGGCAGTAAAAATACAGCTTTATAAAAAAACAGTTGACAAATTGCTGTTATAGTAGTATTCTTACACCATAAGAAACAATAAAAAATTTTAAAGGAGAAAATCATGTTAGCAAATGTTTTAGCAGTTATAAAAAATACAATACATCATCACCATAGATAGAGAGTTTGTTTTTATGACGAAGGTTCATAGATGCAGACTCATGTTGAAATACAAAAAATTGAGTCTGTATCTATGGCGAGAAAGCTGAAACTTAAATGTTTTTCTGTTTATATAAGCCATCTGATACATTCAGATGGCTTTTTTTATAAAATATTAAAATTAAAATTAGGAGGAGAGATTTATGAAAAGATTACTTATGGTTGTTATGATGGTGTTCACTTTAGTTACTGGTGTTTTTGGAGCAGACAAATCTTTTGAAAAAGTTCAAAAAGATGGAAAATTTATTGTTGGGCTTGACGCAACATTTGCTCCTATGGGATTCAGAGGGGAAGATGGACAAATAGTTGGTTTTGACATTGATCTTGCAAAAGAAGTTGCAAAAAGATGGGGAGTAGAAGTTGAATTTAAACCATGTGAGTGGGACGGAATTATATTTGACTTAAACAGCGGAAATATTGATATGGTATGGAACGGAATGACAATGACAGAAGAAAGAATAAAACAAGTTACTTTCTCTGAACCATATTTTACAGACGGACAATTAATTTTCTCTAAAAGAGAATCAAAAGTTAATAAAGTTGCAGAACTTGAAGGAAAAGTTGTAGGACTTCAATTAGGAAGTTCAGCAGACTATGCAGTTCAAAAAAGCGATGTTTTCTCTAAAATTAAAGAAGTTAAAAAATATGCAACTAACGTAGAAGCTTTAATGGATCTTGAAGCAGGAAGAACAGATGCAGTTGTAGTTGACACAGTTGCAGGAAAATATTACAATTCTAAAAGAGCAACTTTAACTTATTCAGAAGAATCACTTACAAAAGAATACTATGGTGTTGCAATGAGAAAAGCTGATAAAGCTCTAGCAGATAAATTAAACGAAACTTTAAACGAAATGAAAGCTGACGGAACATTCGGAAAAATTTCTGAAAAATGGTTTGGAAAAGAGGAGAAATAATTATGCAGAATGACATTTTATTCATACTTAAAGGATTGGGACTTACTGTAAATTTATACTTGTTAACAATGGTGTTTTCCCTTCCTTTAGGAGTTCTACTTTCACTTGGAAGATTAAAAAATAAAGGGATTATAAATAATGTAATTTTATTTTATACTTCTGTGTTCAGAGGAACTCCCTTATTACTGCAGCTGTTCTTTGTGTACTATGGGCTGCCTATGCTACTTGGACTTAGACTTACTCCATTCACAGCAGCAGTAGTAACATTTGTAATAAACTATGCAGCCTACTTCTGTGAGATATTCAGAGGAAGTATTCTTGGAATAGACAAAGGGCAGTATGAAGCAGCAAAAGTATTAGGAATGTCATATTGGCAGACAATGAGAAGAATCATTATTCCTCAGTCACTGCTTACTGCACTGCCTCCATTATCAAATGAGGCAATCTCACTTATTAAAGATACATCTCTTGTATCAGCAATAGGAATGGCAGAAATTTTAAGAAACTCAAGAGAACTTGTTACTCGTGATTTTTCAGTAATACCATTTATTATATGTGCAGTGATGTATCTGCTTATGTCAGTAGTAGTAATTGCATTCTTTAAGAAACTAGAGGAAAAGGTGATGATTTAATGTCTTGCATAACTGTTAGAAACCTTTACAAACAATTTAACAATGACGAAATTTTAAGAGGAATAGATTTAGATATTGAAAGAGGAGAGGTTGTATCAATAATAGGACCTTCTGGAGGAGGAAAATCAACATTTTTAAGATGTATGATAGGACTTGAGGATATAAACTCAGGAACAATTGAAACACCTGATAAAAATAAAATGGGAATGGTTTTCCAGTCTTTCAATCTTTTTCCTCACAAAACAGCAGCACAAAACATTATGGAATCACTTGTGATTGTGGACAAAATGGATAAGAAAGAGGCAAGAGAGATAGCTCTTAATCTTTTAGATAAAGTAGGGCTTAAGGATAAGGCAGATGTATATCCTAAAACTCTTTCAGGAGGACAAAAACAAAGGGTTGCAATAGCAAGAGCACTTGCAAAAAATCCTGAAGTTCTTCTGTTTGATGAACCTACTTCAGCTCTTGACCCGGAAATGGTAAAAGAGGTATTAAATGTTATAGCTTTTCTGAGAGACAACAGTAATATTACAATGGTTATTGTAAGCCATGAAATTGATTTCGTTAATCAGATTTCAGACAGAATTGTTGTTATAGAAAAAGGAAAAGTAAAAGAGATTATAAACAACAGAAAAAAATAAAAATTCAAATTCTTGTTGACATTCTCAAAAAATAGTAATATAATCATTACAATTAAAAAATCAAAATTATTAAAGAAGGAGGATAAAGATGTTATACACAGCACTAAGGAATATGTTACAACTGAATAATAAAAATGTATTCCTGTATAGAAACTGTTTAGTGTAACAATTTATTCAAATTTTATATATATTTTTTATATATCTTATTTTAATTTTGTATACAAAACACCAGTTCTTTTTAAGGAATCTGGTGTTTTTTTATTTTTAAAAATATTTTTAAGGGGTGAAAAGGTTATGAGAATTATGAAAAAAGTTTTATTGTTATTATCTGTGGTGTTTATGTTTGCAGCATGCGGAGGAGAAAAAAAAGCTGCTGAAGACAAAGTATATGTTATAGGAACAAATGCAGAGTATCCTCCATTTGAATATGTGGAAAACGGAGAGATTGCAGGGTTTGATGCTGATGTAATAAAAGAGGCAGCAAAAAGAATGGGAATACAATATAAATGGGTTAACACAAACTTTGACGGACTTATTCCTGCACTTCAAACAAAAAAAGTTGATGTTGTTATAGCTGGAATGAGTATTACTCCTGAAAGAGCAAAAGCTGTTAATTTCTCAGTGCCATATCTAACTTCAAATGTTTCTGTCATTACAAACAAAAACAATCCAATAAAAGATATGAATGATTTAGAGGGAAAAAGCTATGGTGTAGAACTTGGAACAACAAAAGAGGCCAGTGCAAGAAAAATACCTAATGCAGAAGTTATTCCTTTCTCTTCAAATACAGGAGCTTTAGTTGCTTTAAAAGCAGGAAAAATTGACGGAATGGTTTTAGATGAAAGTGTTTCTTTAAAATTTGTTGAAAACAACTCTGAGCTTGCTTTAGTTGGTGTAATGGAAGGAGAACCAAAAGCTATTGCATTTAACAAAGATGATACAGAACTTTGTGAAAAATTCAACAAAGCTGTAGAGGAAATGTTAAAAGACGGAACTATTGAAAAAATGAGAGCACAATACGGAATTTAGTTAAAGATCAGAAAAAGAGGGAAGAAAAATGTTTGAAAACTTTGCATTTACATCTTACTGTGTTGATATAAATATATGGGATAATCTGAAAGAGGCTGTTAAAGATTATAAAAAAATTCTTGTTGTTACAGGGGAAAAATCTTTTGCAGCAGTAAAAGAAAATTTATTAAAATCTCTTGAGGGAAAAGAATATGCTGTGAAAAAATATCAGGGAGAATGTTCTTATGAACATGCTGATGATATTTTAAAAGAAACATATGATAAAGGTTTTGATTTAGTAATCGGAGCAGGTGGAGGAAAAGCAATTGATACAGCCAAAATAACTGCGTCAAAACTAAAAGCAGATATGTTTGCTGCCTACTATTGCATCAACATGTGCAGGAACATCAGCACTTTCTGTTGTGTATAACAATGATAAAACTTTTAAGGAGTTCTGCATCTTTGATGCACCTCCTAAAAAGATTTTTATAGATTTGGAAACAATAAAAAAATCTCCAAAAAAATATCTTTGGGCAGGGATAGGAGATACTCTTGCAAAATTCTATGAAGTGAGATTGAAACATGAATATAAGCTTTCTAAGAATATGGATGTTAATTTTCCAAGTTCAATGGGAATAAAAATAAGCGGTCTTTGCAGAGATATGATTATTGCAAACGGTGTTTCAGCTTATTATTCTGATGAAATTAATGAGGAGTTTAAAAAAGTTGTGCTTACAATTATTGTAAATACAGGAATGGTTTCAAATCTTGTAGATGAATTTTTAAATGGAGCAATAGCTCATTCAGTTTTCTATGGACTTACAGAGCTGCCGAGAATTGAAAAAGAACATCTTCATGGTGAAGTTGTAGCTTTTGGAATTTTAGTTCAGCTTTTAATGGAAGGAAGAGAGAATGAATATAAAGAGCTTATTCCATTTTATGAAAAAATGAAATTTCCAATGAAACTTACAGATGTTGTAATTATGGAAGAATTTTTGGAAAAAGAGAAAGAAGTAATAAATGGAATTGTTACAGGACCTGA
>UQOH01000069.1 GCA_900542625.1 uncultured Fusobacterium sp. | reverse complement strand
CTATCCCGGCAATGCCGAAACTTGAAGATGTCCTAAAAAATAAATTAAAATAGCTGTTTACCAAAAATGGATTGTGTTAAGTCACAGTCCATTTTTACTTTGCTCTGAAAAAGTATTTGGAATTTTTTTATAATTATAATATATTATAAAGTAAATATAAAAATAAATAAGGCTGGTATTTAATTATGAAGATAATAAAAATTTTAAAAGACAATCATATTTCAGAATTTATATTTGTATTGTTTCTTTTGGCATGTTCAATGGCAGTGCTGAAATATTCAGGAAATTTTCTGCCCAATAATATTATAATTCCCTATTACTCAAACTTTTTGGATTTAATACATCTTTTAAAAATAGAGATAGTTCCTGAAAATTCAAACACACTTCTTATATCTGTTTATAAAAGATATATAATTCTGTTTTTGGGAGGAGGGTATCTTACATATCTTATACTTCTTACAATTCTGTTTCACAGAACATGTAAAGACAGTATTCTTTTTGTAGGACCTCTTTATTTTTCACTTGCCATGGGAGCAGAAATTTTAAGTTATCTTCTGCCTTTTGACAATGCTAAAATATTTTTTACTTCACTGAGCTGGATTTTTACTTTCTGCGGATACATAAGATTTATAAGATATTTTTGGTCTGCTCTTTTTAATAAAACCTCAAAAATTATAGACTGGTTTACAGGAATTCTTATTACTGCAGCAGCTTTCCCTCTGGCAATGGCTATAAAAGAGTTTTATCAGGTGTATATAAATGAAGCTTTTGTTTCTTCTGCTGTGGGAATTAATATATTTTTCAATTATTTTAAAAGCGGCTTTATCTGTATTATAATTTTATTCAGCTTTGTTTCTTTCTTTTATAATAAGAACAAAAATAAAAAGACAGAATCAATGTATTATTTTACATTATTTTTAATACAATTTTTATTTAATACGTATGTATATAAAAGATTAAATCTTTATGGAAATTTTGAATTTATGGCTCACGTAATGCTGAATATACTTTTTGTTCATGTACAGCTTGAGGATATAAAACTTACAACAGATAACCAGTTTTTCAGAAGCGTCAATTTTAATGCACTGAGAATACTTATAACATTTATAACTATAAGTTTTTTTATAAAACAGATTATGCTTACAGGATATGTAACTCTTCTTATAACAATTATTATCTTTGTTGAAACAGTTTCTTTTGTTGTGCTTTTCTTTACTGAGCAGCAGGAAATAGGTTATGATAATTTCCTTAATAAGCTGAAAGGGATAGAGAGCCTTAATGAATTTAAAGATTTCACAGAAAATGAGCTTATAAGAATGTTTAGATTGATAGAGTGTAAAATTGTTCTTCTTCCTATAAACAGCAACACCTCTGTTTATGATGAACAATCTCTTATAACTTTCTCTCCTGTTTACGAGGGAATAAAATATGATGTAGAATTTAAAATACAAAACAGAAACAAAACTCTTGGATTTATATATGCGAAAGATCCATGCCTTTTATTATATAAAAGAAAGCTGAAAAATTTTAAAAATCTGACTCATGAAATAGCACCTCTTGCAGAAAATCTGACTTTAAAAACTGTTCAGATTAATCACTACAAGAAGAGAGAAAAATATCTTGCAGGAAAAATTGAAAAACTTGAAAAAGATATTTTTTATGCAAAAGAGCTTATTTCTTTAATGGACAGGGCAGAAGAGGGAAAGAAAGCACGCATTATGGAAATGCTGAAAGAAAGACTGGGTCAGCAAGAAAGAGGTGATAAATAATGAGATACCTTTTTTATGGTGATGAATTATTTTTCTACCTTTTAAAAGAAACAACATCTTTAAAGATAGAAAGAACAGAAATTCTTGAAATTGAAAACGCAGAAGAATCTGTTTTGATAACTGACAACAATATTTTTGCTGTTTCTGATATTGATTTTTCTCTTTTTAAGAAAATTCTTATTTTTTCTGACAGAATAGATACTGAATTTTATAAAAATAACCAGAACCTTAAAAACAGAATAGAGTTTCACAAAAGAGATGAATATATTTATTTTGAAAATTTTACTTCTGTTTCAGAAGAGGGAACAGTTGCTGCCAAAGAAAAGATTATTCTTTCTGACAGCTTTAAAGATCTGGTTACTCCTCTTAAGGATATAGAGTATTTTTCATATGACAGAAATCTGAAAAAATCCTTTGCAATAGTAAAAGGAAAAACATATTTTTTGAGAAAATCTCTCGGCGAGATAGAAAAAGCTGTGGAAAATACTAATTTTATAAGAGTGGAAAGAAGTGTAATTTTAAACATAGAGCAGATAAAAGAGATTGATTATAAAGAGGAATATATCCTTACAAACAGCAGTGAAAAAATATATCTTGGAAAAAGTATTTTAAAGAAAATCTCTGAAAACTATTTTTCATCAATGTTTAAGCTTTAAAAAACTTCGAGGAAAAAAAACGGCTTTTTGGGGATAAAATTTATATAGTTTGTTCTTTTTCAATAAATTTGTGTCATAAATGATATATAATTCCAGTAACAGATAAATAAAGAAAGCTAAGGGAGGAATTATATGTTTATGAAAGATAAAGAACTTGAAACTATGCTGGCTCACGGCGTACACAACCCTGACAGTGAAACAAGATCATTAAGTTCACCTATATATCAGACTGCAACTTACGGTGCAACATCACAAGAGCACTTTGAAGATTTGTGTTATAACTGGGGACATGTTTATGCAAGAGAATCAAATCCAAGCACAGATGAACTTGCAAGAACACTTGCACTTATTGAAGGATGTGAAACAGGAGTTGTTACAGCATCTGGAATGGGAGCAATCACTTCTATGTTTTTCAGTCAGGTAAAATCAGGAGACCATATAGTTTGTGCAAACGGAATGTTTTCACACACACCTCTTTTTATAAAAGAATGTCTTATGAATTTTGGTGTTGAGGCAACATTTGTTGATGCAACAGATTGGAAAAATGTTGAGGCAGCATTAAAGCCTAACACAAAAATAGTTTATATAGAATCACCTTTAAATCCATCATTAAGAATGGTAGATATTGCAGCAATAGCAGAGCTTAAAAAGAAACAGGATTTCATATTTGTTGTTGACTCTACTTTTGCTCCTACACCTATTCAGTATCCTACAAAACTTGGAGCAGATTTAGTTATCCACAGTTTAACAAAATTTATGAATGGACACGGAGATGCAATTGGAGGAGCTGTTCTTGGAAAAAGAGAACTTATCCACAAAATAAAATGGCCGTCTATGCCTTGTTTCACAGGTGCATGTATGACTCCAATGAATGCATGGCTTATTTTAAGAGGATTAAGAACTCTTGATATGAGAGTAGAAAGACACTGTAAAAACGGACTTGCAATAGCTGAGTTTCTTGAAAGCCATCCATTAGTTGAAAAAGTAAACTATCCCGGATTAAAATCAAGTCCTGACTATGAATTATGTCAGAAACAAATGAATGGACTTGGAGGAGGAATGCTTTCATTCACTCTTAAAACTTTCACTAATGATGAAGACAGAATAAAAATGACTAAAGAATTTATAAACAGAGTTGAGCTTATCACAATTGCAACAAGTCTTGGAGAACAGCATACACTAATCTCTCTTTATGATGGAGGACTTGTAAGAATAGCAACTGGTCTTGAAAGCAGCAAAGACCTTATAGCAGATTTGAAATCAGCTTTAGACAAAACTTATGATGAGGTGAATAAATAATGAATGATAAATTAAAAAAAGTTATAATAGTTTTCTTAATCGGATTTGCTACAACAGCAATGTACAGTTTACCATATATGAAATCAGTTTTCTATGATCCAATGAGAGAAGCTCTTAGCCTTTCACATGCTCAGCTTGGAAACCTTTTAAGTATCTACGGAATAGTTGCCACTGTATCATATTTCCCGGGAGGAATTCTTGCAGATAAATACTCAGCTAAAAAACTTGTGGCTTTCTCACTTATTTCAAGTGGTGCTTTAGGAATCTGGATGTCAATGGCTCCGGGATACGGAACTCTTTGCTTAATATTCTTCCTATTTGGAATAACAACAATTCTTACATACTTTGCAGCTATTATAAAAGTTATAAGAATGCTTGGAGACAGCTCAGAGCAGGGAAGACTTTTCGGATTATATGAAGGTGCAGGAGGAGTTGCAGGAACTTTACTATCATTTTTAGGACTTTATCTTTTCTCAAGATTTGAAAATATTGTTGAGGGATTTAAAGCAGCAACTATTATGTATTCTGTTTCGTCTATAATATGTGGTGTGATTCTTTATGTTGCTATCAAAGAAAGAGAAGTTGAGGCAAAAGAACAGGTTAAATTTACAAGCCTTCTTGGTGCAGTAAAAATGCCTAAAGCATGGCTTATCAGTGCAATTATATTCTCAGCATACATGGTATTCTCAAGTTTGACTTACTTAAACCCATACATGACAGATGTATTTAAAATGTCAATGGCTCTTGTATCATTCGTTGCAATATGCAGAACTTATGTAATTAAATTTATAGCATCTCCTCTTGCAGGAGTTGTAGCTGACAAAATAGGTTCATCTACAAAATGTCTTTTCGGAGGATTTATCCTAGTTGCAATCACTCAGGCTATATTCTTAATCACTCCGGGAAATCCATCACTTGTATATGTTGCTCTTGTAAACATGCTTGTTCTTACAATATTAATGTTTGCTTTCAGAGGAATTTACTTTGCAACAGTTGACGAATCAAATATTCCTATAAACGTAACAGGAATTGTTGTTGGTTTCGTATCTGTAATAGGATTTTTACCAGACGCTTTCTACTACACATTAGTTGGAAGCTGGTTAGATAAATATGGAAATACAGCTTATAAATATGTATTCTCATTATCACTTGCATGCAGTATCTTAGGAGTTCTTGCAGCTTATACACTTTTAAGAATTGTAAATAAAGAAAAAAGAGAAGAAATAACTCAATAATTTTTAAAAATAAATAATAATTAAAATCATGAAGGAGGAAGAAAAATGGAACTACTATTCAATTATATGGCAGGAATAAAGGACCAGATTTTTTTCCTCCTTTGTGAACATATATTTCTTTCTGTTTTAGCCATAACACTGGCTGTGTCTGCAGGTATTCCTCTTGGAATACTTATAGCTTATTTTCCAAAAATCAAAAAAGGAACTGTGGGAATAATAAATATTATTCAGGCTGTGCCAAGCATGGCTCTTCTTGGATTCACAATTCCTTTTTTGGGTATTGGAAAACTACCTGCAATTATAATGGTTATTCTTTATTCTCTTCTGCCAATAGTAAAAAATACTTATGTGGGACTTGAAGGAATAAATCCTCTTACTCTTGAGGCAGCAGAGGGAATAGGAATGACAAAATTTCAGGTTTTAAGAAAAGTCCAGCTCCCTCTGGCTCTTCCGGTTATTATGAGCGGAGTGAGAATTTCTGTTGTTACAGCAGTGGGGCTTATGACAATAGCTGCTTTTGTGGGAGCAGGAGGACTTGGTTATCTTGTTTTTTCAGGTATCAGAACTATAAATAATTATCAGATTCTTGCAGGAGCAATTCCTGCATGTATCTTGGCTCTTTTTATGGATTTTTTCACAGGGCTTATGGAAAAAGCTGTTATTCCTATAGGACTTCAGATAAGCATGTCTAAAAAATCTTCAATTTTCCATGTAAGAAAAGCTAAAAAGATAATACTTATATCTGTTTTTTCTTTTTTAACTGTCCTTACAGCTGTTTCAGGATTTGTTTCTATGAAACCTGAAAAGGCTGAAAAAATAATCGTTCTTGGAAGTAAAGAATTTACAGAGGGAGAAGTTCTTTCACATGTTGCTGCTGATATGATTGAGGCAAAAACAGGGATTAAAGTTATAAGAAAATTTGCTCTTGGAGGAACACAAATCTGTTTTGCAGCACTGAAAAACGGAGAGATTGACGGATATATAGATTATACAGGAACTGTTTACGGAGATACTCTTAAATATCCTCCTATTCAGGATATGATGACAGTTTACAACACTGTAAAAAAAGATTTGTCAGAAAAATATAAAATAGGAGTTTTAAACCAGCTTGGTTTTAATAATACTTATGCTCTTGCAGTAAGAAAAGATACAGCAGAAAAATATAATCTGAAAACTATAACAGACCTTGAAAGGTCAGCAGATAAACTTACTCTTTCAGCAAGTCTTGAATTTTTAAACAGACCTGACTGCCTGGTTGGGTTAAGAGAAAGATATACCCTTAATTTTAAAAATATAATTGGAATTGACGGAAGCACAAAATATCTTGCTATTGATAACAAAGAAAGTGATATTATAGATGTCTACACAACTGATGGATTATTAAGAAAGTTAAATCTTAAAGTTTTGGAAGATGACAAAAATTTCTTTCCGCCATATTATGCTGTTCCTCTTATAAGAGAGGAAACTCTTAAAAAATATCCTGAAATTATACCTATTTTTAAAGAACTGGAAAAACATTTAAACAATGATGTTGTGTCAGAGCTTAATCATCAGGTTGATAATCTTTCGAGAAAACCTGAAGATGTTGCAAAAGAGTTTATTAAAAAGAATAATCTTATTTAGAGAGGGAGGCTTGAAAAGATGATTGAATTTATAAATGTATCAAAAAAATTTAAAGATGATACTATCATAGAAAATCTTTCTATGAAAATTGCAAAAGAAGCCATAACAGTTTTTCTTGGTCCAAGCGGATGCGGAAAAACAACAACTCTTAAAATGATTAATAAGCTTATTCTTCCCTCTTCAGGAAAAATTATGATAAACGGAGAGGATATTTCAAATAAAGATGTGATAGCCTTAAGAAGAAATATTGGGTATGTTATTCAGCAGACAGGGCTTTTCCCTCATTTTACTATAAAAGAAAATATAGAAGTTATACCAAAACTGGCAAAGATGAATATAAAAAAAATTGAAGAGAAAACAAAAGAACTTATGCAGATGACAGGACTTGATTATGAATTTTTTAAAGATAAATATCCTGCTCAGCTTTCAGGAGGACAACAGCAGAGAATAGGTGTTGCAAGAGCATTTGCAACAGATCCTGATATAATTCTTATGGATGAACCTTTCAGTGCTGTTGACCCTATAAACAGAGCACAGCTGCAGAAAGAGCTGGTGAAACTTCAAAAAACTTTTCATAAAACTATTGTTTTTGTAACTCATGATATAAAAGAAGCAATAAAAATTGCAGATAAAATATGTATAATGAAAGATGGAAAAATAGCTCAATATGACACACCTGAAAATATAGTTAACAACCCTGCAGATGAATTTATAAAAAATTTTATGGGATTGTAATATAAATAAAAATGGACTGCGTGATCACGGTCCATTTTTATTTATATATATTTAGATGTAGTTGGTGGCTGTCTGTTTTAACCTGCTTTTCTTGTTAAATATCTTTTGCATTGCTGTTGTGTGTTATATCCTAAAAGGATTCCAAGAATGAAATCTTCTTCAGGAGTATACTCTTTAAGAGAGTTTTTCTTAAATTTCTTTAAAACATTTATTGGCTCAGTATTTCCGAAAAATACATTTATATATCCTGATTTTAATTCTTCCACTATAAAATCATATCCGCATTTTTCAAGTCTTTCTGTTACCAGTTCTTTGTTTTCAAGAGTTGTTGTTAAAAGGGCAAGATTTCTAAGACCTTTGTTTAATTCATAAAGCATATGGAAAAATACGCTCAGTTCATTTCTTTTTTCACTGCTCATATTATTTTACCTTTGACACCCAAGAATTTATTCTCTCTTCTGTTAAATCACTTTGGTTGTTTTCATCAATTACAAGCCCTATAAAATCTCCATCTAAAACTGCTCTTGAATTTGAGAAAGAATAATCATCTGTTGAAGTTTTTCCAACAAGAGTTATCCCTTTGTCTTTTATTTCATCATAGATGATTCCTATTCCGTCAACAAATGTATCTCCAAAAGCACCTTGATCCCCAACACCGATAAATCCTACTTTTTTACCTGAAAGGTTTTTAGATGCAAGAGTGTCTAATGCTCCCTGCCAGTCATCTTGAAGATCTCCCATTCCCCATGTTGATGTAGCAAAAATTAAGAAATCATAATCTTCTGCTTTATCTATTTCAGATGCAGGCATAACGTCTGCTCCTAATAATTTTCCTGTTCTGTTTGCAATATCTTCTGTAACTCCTGTTGTACTTCCATAAAAAATTCCTATTTTCATATATATCCATCTCCTTTTCAGAAATTGTATTTCTTTGTTCTGAAGTAATTATATCTTTTTTTATTTTGATTGTCAAATGTTTTTATTTAAATAATATATTTATTACTTACAAAATTTTCTTTTTTCTGATTTTAGAACTTAAAAATTTTTCTTTTTCTGTTAGTTTTTTACTGGCAATCATAATTTTTTTATTATATAATGTTTAATAGAGTGCTTAAATTCGATATTGGAGGGAAAAATGGATAATTTTAATAAAATGCTTAAATCAGAAATCAGCAGTTTTCGTTCTTTAGGATATAAATTTGCTGCTAAAGAAGTTTCCATAGGAGATTTTAAAGGAGTTTCAGGAGGAATGGGGGTATATGCTCAGCGTGGAGGAGATAGATTTATGATAAGACTTCGTACTTCTTCAGGTGTTCTTTCACTAAAACATATGAAACTTATCTCATCTTTCTTAAATGAATTTAATATAAAAGGACTTCACCTTACAACAAGACAGGCAGTTCAGCTGCATGACCTTAGAATAGATGCTGTTTGTGATATTATGGAAACAGCTATTGACAATGGACTTTATACTCGTGGAGGAGGAGGAAACTTTCCAAGAAACGTTTCTCTTTCTGTAATGTCAGGAGTAGAAAAAAATGAATATTTTGATGTTACAAAGTTTGCTTTAAAAGTCGGAGAATATCTGATGAGTCAGATTACAGAATACAAACTTCCAAGAAAATTAAAAATAGCTTTTTCTTCAAGTGATAAAGATGAAGGAAATGCAACTCTTAATGACCTTGGATTTATGGCAGCTGTTGAAAACGGAAAGCCATATTTCAGAGTATTTCTTGCAGGAGGGCTTGGAGGAAATCCGGGAACAGCTCTTCATTATAATAAATTAATAGAGCCGAAAGATGTTCTTTATCATGTTGAAGCTATGACACAGCTTTTCATGGCAGAGGGAGATTATGCAAACAAAGCAAAAGCAAGAACAAGATATATCCCAAGAAGAATGGGAACAGAGGCTTTCTTTGAGTGTTATGAAAAACATCTGGCAGAAGTAAAAGCAAAAGGAGGACTTGACCTTGATATTCCTGTTGTTTTATCTGAAACAGCAGATTATTATTCTCACAGACTTCCGGAAGCTCCATGTCTTCTTCATCAAAGACAGGATAATCTTTATACAGTGGTAATTCACCCTTTAAACGGACAGCTTCCTAAAAAATCATTCAATGATATTATCTCTTATCTTGAAGAAAATAATATTGATGAAGTAAGATTAAGCATGACTGAAAGCATGTATGTAAGAAATCTTACTGAAAATCAGGCTGTACAGCTGCTTAGCATTACAAATGATATAAGAATGAACTCTAAAGTACAGCAGAGCGTAAGCTGTGTTGGTGTTCCTACATGTCAGATAGGAATTGAACAGAGTCAGGCTCTTATTGCAGGTATTCTTAAAACATTAAAAGAAAACGGCACTCCGGATTACCTGCTTCCTGCTATTCATGTTTCAGGATGCCAGAACTCATGCAGCAGACATCAGGTCAATGAGCTTGGTTTTGCAGGAGGAAAGAAAAAAGTGGGAGATGCTGTTGAAGATGTTTTTGATTTATATGTAGGAGGAACATTCAGCAGAGAGAAAACAGAACTGGGAAGAAAAGTCGGAACTCTTTTAACAAGAGAAATTCCTGATTTTATTAATAAACTAGCTGTTGAACTTAATAAAAACAGTATGACATTCAGACAATATCTTACAGAAAAAGAAACAGAGTTCAATGCTCTTGTTGGACCTTATTTAGTTTAGTTTTAAGGGGTATCTTATGAATAAGTATAAAATGATATGTCTTGATATTGACGGAACTCTTTTGAACTCAAATCATCAGATTTCTGAAGAAACAAACAGAACTATCAGAGAAGTTTATGAAAAATATAATATTCCTGTGGTTCTTATTTCTGCAAGAATGCCCAAAGGGATTGTATATCTTGCTGAGGAACTTGGGTTAAAAAGCCCTGTTGTTGCTTACAGCGGAGGACTTATAACAGAAGAGGGAAAAATTCTTTTAAACCACACATTCCCTGTGAGTTATGCAGAAGATGTGTATACCCATGCCTCAAATATGGGAATTCATGTAAGTGTTTATATAAATGATGAATGGTATGTAGAAAAATTTGATAAAGAAAGTGAGCTTGAAAGCAAGATTACAGGTATTATCCCAAAAACAGAAAATTTTAAAAATATTTTTTCTGATGAGAAAAAAGCTCCAAATAAAATTTTATGTATATCAACTCCTGAAAAAATAAAGGAACTTACAGATAAACTGAATAAAATATATAACGGAAAAATAAATATCTATGCTTCAAAAGATACTTACTTGGAAATTATGCCCGAAAATATCACTAAGGTTACTGCCATTGATTTCTTATGTAAAAAATATAATATTACAAAAGAAGAAGTTATTGCTATGGGAGATAACTTTAATGATACTGCTATGATTAGTTATTGCGGAATGGGCGTTGCTATGGGAAATGCTCCTGAGGGAGTAAAAGAAAAAGCTGATTTTGTAACTCTTACAAATGATGAACATGGAGTTGCCTATGCAGTAAAAAAATTCTGTTTTGAAAAATAAATAACCCGTTGAGGAGAATTTGCAGAGCTTTATAAAAAATGTTCTGCAAATTTATCAGCAGGGGATTTTCTTCTGCTCTCGCCTTTAAAAAGAATGGGACAGCATACCTCGTTTATTCTGTCCCTTATTCTTT
>UQOH01000068.1 GCA_900542625.1 uncultured Fusobacterium sp. | reverse complement strand
GAAAAATAAATTATAAAAATATATTTATATAGGTCGTAAACTGAAAATAAACTTTTAGACAGCAAAATTCCCTCGAAAAAAATTATTCTCAGTATTATTGTAAAAAAGCATTGAAAAATAAAAGAAAAATAAAGATTACTGTTCAATAATTCCAAATTAATTATACACCTTATTTATAAAAAAATCTTAAAAATTCTTGCTATTTTCGTTTTTTTAACTATTATTTTTTTTCGAGTATAAACAAATAAAGAAAAATAAAACTTTTTTTAAAGTTAAATTACGAACTATAAAAAATAATTTTGCAAACAACTGATAAATTCCATTGACTCACATGATTTTATATAGTATTATATAAAAGTTAACAGAAATTTAAAAAATAAAAGAGCAGCTGGGCGGCTTATTACCCACTGCTTTTATTTTTTGTCGGAGGATTTTTAATGGGAAGAAAATTTTTTGGAAAATTTGATATAGTATTTATAAAAACACTCATGATACTGGCCACACCAATAATTTTACAAAATCTTATAAGTGCATCGCTGAATCTTTTGGATAATATTATGATAGGGCATTTGGGAGTAAATGAGATTGCTGCAGTTGGCTTATCAAATCAGTATTATTTATTGTTCTATTATACTGTTATGGGTATAGCTCTTGGAGCAGGTGTTTTTATGTCACAGTTCTGGGGAAAAAAAGATATTCAAAATATAAAAAGATATATCGGGATATCTCTTGTGTTCTCTCTTCTTGCTGGATCTGTTTTCACTATAATTGCATTTTTTTATCCGGAGGCTGTTATCAGAGCCTTCAGTAACAGTGAACAGGTTATATCTCTTGGACGTGGATATCTGAAAGCAGTGGCATTAAGCTATATTTTTACATGCGTATCTCTTGCTTTTTCTGTTGGTTCAAGAAGTATTGCACAGACAGCTCTGCCAATGGAGGCAAGTGTAATCGGGCTTATTTTTAATGCAGTATTGAATTATATTTTTATTTTTGGTAAACTTGGATTAGAGCCAATGGGAGTTACAGGAGCTGCCCTTGGAACAACTTTTGCAAGATTTGCTGAAATGGTTTATATTCTTTATAAGATTTATTTTAAAGATAATATTCTAAAAGCTAAAATTTCAGAACTTTTGGATTTTAATATGCAGACAATAAGAGTGTATTTTAAAACAGCTTTCCCTGTAATATTTAACGATTTCATGTGGATAGCAGGAATAACTTTATACTCAAAAGCATATGCTGTTCTTGGAACAGACGCTATTGCCACAATGCAGATAGCCACAATTACAAACAATCTGTTTAATATATTCGGGACAGGACTGGCTGTGGCAAGTTCAATAGTTATAGGAAACAGTATTGGAGCAGGAAGACCATTTAAATCTGTTCAGAAAGATGCTTATAAAATGTCAGAGTTTTGCACTATTGTTGGTGTTGTAATAGGAGTTATTTTCTTTATAACAGCTCCTTTTGTAAACAGATTTTTCAATACCTCTCCAAAGGTGCAGGAAGATATAATTCTTGTTCTTAGAATAATGGCTGTGGCAATGCCTTTCAGATTTTTTGGAATAACACAGATTATCGGAATTTTAAGAGGCGGAGGAGATGTATTATATGCTATAATGACAGAGATACTTGGTGTGTGGATATTTGGAGTGCCTCTTGCGTTTGTGGCAGCAATATATTTCAACGCAGGTATTGGAGTTGTTTATTTGTGTGTATGTCTCGAAGATGTGTTTAAAGTTACTATGACTATACCAAGACTGAAATCAGGAAAATGGATTAAAAGTCTTGTATAAACAGGAGAAAAAATGAAAAGAATTATAGCTTTGTTGTTTTTAGTATTGAATATCACTGTCTTTTCTGCTGATGATATTAAAATTTCAGCAAAAACTGTTGAGCAGGGAAAATTTTTAATAGTACAGTATCCTAAAGATAAAAAATATGATATTGTTTTTAAAAATTCCCATATAAAAATTAAAAGCTTTGTGAGAAGAGGGAAAAATACAGCTTTTATCCCTGTTCATTATTCTACACCTGTGGGAGTTTACACTTTAAAAGTTTATGAAAATAAAAAAGAAATTATGTCGGAAAGAATAAAAGTTGCTGACGGAAATTTTAAAAAAAGCTATATTACAATTAAATCTAAAAAGATGAAAGCAAAACGTTCAGCTAAAAATATGACAGTAATGACAAATTATACAGCTGAGGCAAAAAAAGCCCCGGACAGTCAGAAATTATGGAAAGGAAAATTTATTTATCCTGTTAAAGATAAGAAATACAGAAAAATAAGCAGTCCTTTCGGTGCTACAAGATATGTAAATAATAAAGTGGTTGGTTATCATTCAGGAATAGATTTTCCTGTTCCTGTGGGTACTCCATTAAGAGCTGCAAACAATGGTAAGATAGTTCTTGCAAGAAAACTTACAACAACAGGAAACACTATAATAATAGACCATGGAATGAATATTTTTTCTGCTTATGCCCATATGAGTGAGCTTAAAGTAAAAGAGGGAGATAAAGTCAGAAAAGGACAAAATATTGGAAAAAGCGGGAACACAGGCTTTACAACAGGACCGCATCTGCATTTTACAATCAGTGTTGGAACAACTTTTGTTGATCCATATATCTTTATCAATAACAGAGTATTATAAAAAATAGCTTTCTATGATAAAACTAAAAATCATAGAGAGCTATTTTAAATATTTTTTATTTTTAAAGATTTCTATACTTTTAAGAAGTTATAGAGAAGAAATTTACTGTATATTTATATTAGAATGTATATGTCCATCCTAAATAAAATTCGCCATAATATTTTCCATCGTCTTCTCCACCATCCATATAATCTTGTCCATGTCCTTTAGTATCGAAGTTATACATATCATATTGATAGTATCCATCAAGAGATAAACTTTCTGTAACGGCATAATTTGCTGACAGAACAAGAATATGAGAATTAGAATTTGCTTCTACCCATTTTCCTTCTGCTTTATTTTCATCATATTTTACATCTGTATCAAACTGCCATCTATATTCTAATCCAAGAGCTAATTTTTCTCCTTCATAAATTGGAAGAGAGGCTCTTAATTGTTGTCTATAATCGTGTTTAAATCCATCAGCTTCAGTATTTACCGCTAATCCTCCAACTTCAATATAGTATCCTAAAGTTACAGGTCCTATTGTATAATTAAATGGCTGAGCTTCAAAATAATAACTGTCTCCTACTTCAGAATCACCATTTGTAGAATAGTATGCTGCATCAATCCAACCTGAAAATGCCCCATATTCATATTTTATTCTTAAGTAATATCCATCAAGATCTGATTCTTGTCTCCATCTGAAACCTAAAGAGAAGTTTTCATAATTTTTCCAAATGTCTAAATCAATTCTATGTCCTGCAGAATGTATTCCTGCATCAGTATCCATAGACCATGTTTTTCTTGCAAAAATATCAAATGACCAATCTTTATATTCTAAACCAACAGAGTTTCCAAAGTGAACTTCTTCACCAATATTTTCTCCTCCTGAAGTATTGTCAACTTCTATAGATTGTCCTACATATGTTACTGCAAGTGATGGAGCTTCTTCTTTTGCATAAGCTGCAGCAGAAATTATAGTTAATGCTCCTAATAAAAGTGTTAATTTTTTCATAAAAAATCCCCCTCTAAATAAAAATTCCCTAGATATTTATAATCAGGTTTTAAGATGTCCATATTCTACTCTATTTTATTTAGTTTGTCAAAATATTTTATTTTTAAATATTAAATAAAAGGCAAATTTAACTTATGTTATTGCTATATTTAATTATACGATATATTTTATGTTCAAATTTTTTTATAATATTTCATTTATTTATAAAATTAATTGAAAAAATAGAAGAATAGCTGTATACTTAAAATATAAATTTTAAAGGACGTTAATAAATAAAAAATTATTTTATATAAATATTGTTATGAGGGAGATGAAAGCTTTTGAAGTTTAAAATTAAGAAAAAACCTGTTCTGCCAAGTTTTTATGGGGTTCTTGAATTAAAACATTATAGTACAGGAAGAATAAGAATGAAGATACCTTCTCTTCAATACAATTTGGATAAAGAAGAAGAAATAAGAAAAAAACTGCTGACTTTAAAAGGTATAAATAATGTAGAAACAAATACTCTTATAGGTTCTATGCTTATATTATGGTTGTAGGAGCAGTTCTAAATCTTATGGGACTTGAAGAAGAAGCGTTCGAGAAAAAAAATGGAAAAATAACTTTTGCTTTAAAAGATACAGTAGATGCTGTAGATATGACTATATACAATAAATCAAAAGGAATTCTTGATTTAAAAAGTGTAATAGCTTTATTCTTTATAGGATATGGAATTAAAAAATTAAAACAAAATCCAATTCTGCCAAATGGAGTTAATCTTCTTTGGTGGGGATACACACTTATAAATAAAGGAGGGAATTAATGAATAGCTTTTTAAAAACAGCTTTTTTCTACTTTAATAAAATAAAAGTTGTTCATAGTATTCCAGGAAGATTAAGGCTTTACATTCCCGGTATGGAAAAAGTTCCTAATGAAATGAGAAAATATGATTATTATACAACAAATCTAATTAAACTTCATAACGGAATAGAAGATATATCATATTCATACATTACTGGAAAAATACTTCTTACTTATGATGTAAAAAAAACAAACGAAAAAAAAATTGTTGACTGGCTTAATTTTATATGGAAAAAAATTGTTGAAAATGAAAAAGAGTATGAAGGGATGACTCCTGCAGAAATAGAAAAAAATCTTGATAGATTTTATGCTGTGCTTTGTACTCAATTAAAGAAAGGGTAAAATAAAATGAGGTCAAAAGAAAATAATTATCTTTTATCTTGTGAAACTGTTCATAGGATAAGAGGAAGAATAAGAATAAAATCAAGAGCTTTAAAATATTTAGGTTCTTTAAAAAGTGAAGTTGAAAATCAGCTTGAACAAGTGAGATATATAAAAAATGTTTCTATTTCAGAAGTAACAGGTACAATCCTTATATATTTTGATGATGTAAGTGTAACTGAAGATAACCTTATATCACTTATTCAAAATACATTAAATACTTATCTTGTTGAGATATATAAAAACGAAAAAGAAAAAAATGGGAGCAGATATGTAATAGAAAGAAAACTTCAGGAAGAATCTCCTGAAGAAATAATAAAAAGAATCGGAGCAGCTACAGGATTTCTTGTGTACAATCTTATAAAACCTGCTTCTTTGGTTACAACAGGAATAAAAAGATTTTTGAATTATAATACTCTTGCTGTTCTTTCTCTTGCAGCTCCTGTAATTAAAAATGGAATAGGCTCAATAATTAAAAATAAAAGACCTAACGCTGATACACTAAGTTCTAGTGCAATTATAAGTTCTATTTTTTTAGGAAAAGAAAAAACAGCTCTTACTATAATGATAATGGAAGAATTTGCAGAACTTCTTACTGTTTATACAATGAAAAAAACCAGAGGAGCTATAAAAGATATGCTTAGTGTTGGGGAAAATTACGTTTGGAAAGTGACTGACACTAATAATATCAAAAAAGTCCCTATTGAAGAAATAAAAAAAGGAGATAAAATTATTGTTCAGACAGGAGAAAAAATAAGTGTCGATGGAATAATAACAAAAGGTGAAGCACTTATAGACCAGTCATCTATTACAGGTGAATATATGCCTGTGACAAAAAAAATGGGTGAAAATGTTTTTGCAGGGACAATTATAAAAAATGGAAATATAACAATTGAAGCTGAAAAAGTAGGAGACGAAAGAACTGTTTCAAGAATAATTAAACTTGTAGAAGATGCAAACTTTAACAAAGCACAGATACAAAATTATGCTGATACATTTTCTGCTCAGCTTATACCTTTAAACTTTATATTGGCAGCAATAGTTTACGGTTCTACAAGAAATATTCAAAAGGCTATGAGTATGCTTGTTATAGATTATTCATGTGGAATAAGACTTTCAACTGCTGCAGCTTTTTCAGCTGCTATAAATACTGCCGCTAAAAATGGAATTCTTATAAAAGGAAGCAATTATATAGAAGAAATTTCAAAAGCTGACACTTTAATTTTTGATAAGACAGGTACAATTACAGAGGGAAAACCAAGTGTACAAACAATAAAAATTCTTGATAAATCTGTTTCAGAAAATGATATGCTTAAATTTGCAGCAGCTGCAGAAGAAACTTCAAGTCATCCTCTTGCAGTTGCAATTTTAAATGAAATAAAAGATAGGGGACTAGATATTCCTTTCCATGAAGAAAATAAAATAGTAGTGGCAAGAGGAATTGAAACAGTTATAGAAGAAAATATAATAAGAGTCGGAAGTAAAAAGTTCATGGATGAAAATGGTATTTTGACAGAATTAAGTTCTGACGAAGTAAAAGTTATGGCAGGCAGAGGGGAAATTATAATTTATGTTTCAAAGAATAATAAACTTCTTGGTCTTATAGGTGTAACAGACCCTCCAAGAGAAAATATTAAAAAAGCTATAAACAGGCTTAGAGGACAGGGAATAGATGAAATAGTTCTTCTTACAGGCGATCTTGAAAATCAGGCACAGACAATAGCTGCAAGAATGTCAATAGACAGCTATGAGTCAGAACTTCTTCCTGAAGACAAAGCTAAAAATATTTTAGCATTAAAATCAAGAGGAGCAAAAGTAATTATGATAGGAGATGGAATAAATGATGCTCCTGCCCTTTCTTATGCAGACATAGGAGTGGCTCTTGGAAGTACAAGAACAGATGTTGCTATGGAAGCAGCTGATATTACAATAGCAAAAGACGATCCTCTTCTTGTTCCGGAAGTTATAGGTCTTTCAAAGAAAACAGTAAGTACAATAAAAGAAAATTTTGCAATGGCAATAGGAATAAATTCGTTTGCACTTGTTTTGGGAGCAACAGGATTTCTTCCAGCAATATACAGCTCTGTAATACATAATTTAAGTACAATTCTTGTCGTTGGAAACTCATTAAAACTACTTAAATATCAATTAAAAAATTAAGGAGTAACAGATGAAAAAATTGACAGTGACAGTACTTCACAGTCTGCCTAACAGAGTAAGATTAAAATTATCTGTATCTATAAAAAAATTGGATATTTTTAAAAAAAGTGTAAGTCATGATGTGGAGTATCTTGAATTAAAATATAATCCTGTAACAAATACAGTTCTTGTAACTTTTGATCCTGAAATAATACTTCTTCAAGAGGTGATTTATAGAGTCATTACAGCTTTTTCCATAGAAAACGGGATGCTGCCTGTAAGACTACTTAATGAAATCAAGGTGAAAAGTTTAGGAAATTGGTCTATTTATTCAGCAGCAACAATTTCAATGTCATGGCTGCACTCTATTATTAACAAAAATGATATTGAACTTCAAAATATAATGAATTGGTTCTCTCTTGGAATAACATCTGCTGCAATTATGGAACATGCTTATTCTGAGACAAAAAGAAAAGGTGTTTTCGACCTTGAAATATTACCTGCAATGTATTTGATGAAATCATTTTTAAATACACCAAATCTTTCTCTTGTAGCTATGATATGGCTTACAACTTTTGGAAGACACCTTGTAGTCACTTCAAATTCTGCAAAAGAGATAAAAATTTTTAGAATAAAAAATCATAAAGATAATAAATATCATTATATTGCTGATATAAATGATGATAACAGTATTGAAAATATAAGCGATTTGATGTATCATATATTCTTTAGAAAAAATAAAAATATTAACAAAATGAGTCAAAAATTTATTACAATTAATAATTAAATTTATTTATATAGGAAGGAGGAAATTATATGTTTGGACAAGGAGGAAATGTTACTAAATCTCATCTAATTGGTGCTGCGGTAGGTGTTGGAGCTACTGTTGCTGCTTTCTACTTATACAAAAAAAATAAAAGTAAAGTAGACGGATTTTTAAAAGCTCAGGGAATCAATATTAAAACATCAGATAATACTAATTATGAAGATATGTCAATAGAAACTTTAACAGAAATTAAAGAACATATTGAAGATGTTATTGCTGAAAAACAATTAGATGATGTTCCTGTTGAACAATGTGACATTGTCAGCGAAGTAAAATAAATTTAAATAAAAGCTGAAAATAAAATTCTGTATTGAACTTATTTTCAGCTTTTTAAATTATTTATTTACCAGCTTCCAACATAAATGTTTCTTGAGAGTTTATCAGTTGTTCTCCCTCTTTCTGACAGCATCTTGTGTATTTTTTATCTGGATTTAATTCCCTTGCTTTTACATTATCTGTTATTATTGTATCTAAAATATGTTCTATTTTCTCTCTGCATTTTATATCTTCAATAGGGCATGATATCTCAACACGATGTTCTGTATTTCTTGTCATCATATCCCCTGATGAAATATACATTTTTCTCTCTTCTCCCACACCAAAAGAGTATACTCTTGAATGCTCCAAAAATCAGAGAAAAATCTTCCAACTATACTTATTACCTTAATATTTTCTGTTTTTTCTTTAATTCCCGGAATAAGACAACAGATACCTCTGATGATAAGAGTTATTTTTACATTTTTCTCTGAGGCTCTGATTAAAGCTTTTATAATATCTTTATCAGTGAAAGAATTACATTTTATAACAATAACTCCCTCTTTCCCCTCTTCACTTTTTCTTATTTCTTCTTCAATAGAAGAAAGTATATTCTGCTTAAATCCTACAGGAGCAACCCATAATTTTTTATAAATTCCTGAAAGATTTCCTATTGCCATGTTCTTGAAAAATTTGTCAGTATCTATTCCTATCTCTTTATTGGAAGTCATGAAAGATAAATCAGTATATATTTTTGCTGTTTTTTCGTTATAGTTTCCTGTACCAACTTGTGTAATATATCTAAAATTTTCTTCATTTTCAGCTTTGTATATAATAAGGCATATTTTAGAGTGAACTTTAAATTTATCAGTTCCATATATAATTCTGCATCCTGCCTCTTCAAGCCTTTGTGCCCACTCAATGTTATTTTCCTCATCAAATCTCGCTCTCAATTCCATAAGAACAGTTACTTCTTTTCCATTTTCAGCAGCATTTATTAGATATTCAGCCAGTTTTGATTCTCTTGAAATACGATAAAGAGTTATTTTCAAAGCCTTAACATTTGGGTCATATGATGCTTCTTTTACAAGGTTTAAAAAAGGTTTCATGCTTTCAAAAGGAAAAGATAAAAGTATATCTTCATTAAAAACTATTTCTATCATACTTTCTCCCTGAATTGTTGTTACAGGAGAAAATGCCGGATAAGTCAGTTTTTCTTTTAAATCTTCAGATAAAAGATTTTCCAAAGCAAAACAGTAAGTCATATCCAAAGGAGCTTCGGAAATAAAAATCTGTTCATGTTTAAGATTTAATTTTTCCATGAAATATTTATTAAAATCTTTTCCCATTTTCTTTTGCAGTTCCATTCTTAATGGAGCAAGTTTAGAACGGTTTTTAATAAGTTTCTTCATATGCTGTCTATAGTCTGTTGAATCATCATAAATCTCTAAATCTGTATCTATATCTGCATTTCTTGTGATACACATAACTGTACTGTCTAAAACTTTGTACATTGAAAAAATACTCTCTGCAAAATATGAAATTATATCTTCTAAAAGAAGATATATTCTCTTTTCTGCATCTAAAACAACTATTCTGTCAACTGACGCAGGAACAGGAATAATTCCTATAAGTTTATTTTTCTTATTTTCCAAATGTACTGCTACATGGAGCTTTTTATTTGGAATAAATGGGAAAGGATGCCATACATCTATTATCTGCGGAGAAAGAACCGGTAATATATTTTTCTTAAAATATTTTTCCAGTTTCTTTAATCTGCTTTCATCTAAGTTATATATTTTTTCAAAAGTAATACCATTTTTTGTTAAATCTTCTGTAGTTTTTTTAAATATAAAATCACGAAGTTTATATAATATCTCTGTATTTTTATAGATTTCTGAAAGCTGTTCTTTAGCAGTCATTCCTGTTTTATCATCTGCATAATCAGGAATATATTTCATATAATCATTTAAAGTTCCAACTCTTACCATAAAAAATTCATCAAGATTTGTTGTAAAAATTGATAAAAATTTCATTCTTTCAAGAAGAGGAGTAGTATCGCAGTCAGCCTCTTCTAAAACCCTCTCATTAAATTTAAGCCATGATAATTCTCTGTTATCTATATATTCTTTCTTATTAGTTCTCATTAGAATCACTACCTGTATTTTCTATTTTATTTAGTATTCTATCTATAAAATATCCCTCTCTAATTCCATTTTTACTTATTGTTATTGTATCACAGCCAAATCTTCTTATTATTTCATATAAAATAGCTGCTCCTCCTGCAAAAGAGAATATACGTTCAGGAATAATTTTATAAACTTCTTTATTTTCAGAAACTTCTTTGCTTTTTAATTTTTCTATTACTTTTTTCATATGAGATTTAGTGAATGTTTTTTCTTCATTAGGAAGAGAGAATAATCCTTTTACTACTTCCAGTGCAGCCCTTGAAGTTCCGCCGATAGCATACATCTGCTGATAGTCAGATTCAAAATCCCATTTCAATTCGTCAAGAGCTTTGTTTATCACTTTTCTCATAAGCTTTATCTCTTTTTCTTTTGGAACAATCCCGTTCACTGCTTTGGTTTGAAGGTTTAGAGCTCCGATAGGAATACTTGTCAGTCTTTTTATTTCTCCATTTTCAAATAAAACTATTTCTGTACTTCCTCCGCCTATATCAACTATAACACCTTTTTCAAGCTGATAATCATTTTTCACACCTATAAAATCAAGTCTTGCTTCTTCATCTCCAAAAAGAATTTCAGGTACAAGTCCTGTTCTTTCTCTTATCTCGTTTAAAACAAGCTCTCTGTTGTTTATGTTTCTTAAAGATGCTGTTGCAAAAATAGAAAAATTTTCTACTTTTGAATCTTCTAAAATTGTTTTATATTTGTTTAATACTGCACATGCTTTTAAAACTCCCTCTTCTGTAAGACCTCCATTTTCTA
>UQOH01000067.1 GCA_900542625.1 uncultured Fusobacterium sp. | reverse complement strand
TTGAAGAACCTGATATGGAAACATTCAAAGGACTTGCTCTGGCATACGAGGCAGGAAAAACAGGGGGAACTATGACAGCTGTATTTAATGCAGCAAACGAAGTTGCAGTAGAACTGTTTATGAAAGAAAAAATAAAGTTTTTAGATATATATGAAATAATAGAAAATGCTATGAAAAATCATGTTCCATGTAAAGCAGACAATCTTGAGATAATATTAAAAGCTGATAAAGAAACAAGAGATTGGGTATACGCTTACTGTGGAAAATAAAAAATTAAAGAGGGAAAATTAAATGGGAAAACTGATAGTTATAGAAGGAACAGATTCCAGCGGAAAAGAAACTCAAAGTAAAAGATTGTATGAAAGACTTTGTGGAAAAGGATTGAATGTAAAAAAAATTACTTTTCCAAATTATGAAAGTCCTGCCTGTGCTCCTGTAAAAATGTATCTTGCAGGGGAATTTGGTGAAAATGCTATGGAGGTAAATCCTTATCCTGCATCAACTATGTATGCAGTTGACAGGTATGCATCTTTTAAAAAAGAATGGGAAGAATTTTATAATAACGGCGGAGTTATTGTAACAGACAGATATACACAGTCTAATATGATACATCAGGCGTCTAAGATAGAAAACAAAGAAGAAAAAGAAAAATTTATGCAGTGGCTTGTGGATTTAGAGTTTGAAAAAATGAGAATACCAAAGCCTGATATGGTTCTGTTTATAAATATGCCTTTTGAGTTTGCGCAAGAGCTTATGAAAAACAGAAATAATAAAATTACAGGAGAAACAAAAAAAGATATTCATGAGAAAAATAAAAAATACATGAAGAAATCTTATGAAAACGCCTGTGAGATGGCAGCAGAACAAAATTGGACAGAAATTTCCTGTGTAAAAGATGGAAAATTAAAATCAATTGAAGAGATTTCAGATGATATTTTCAATACAGTAATAGCACAGGTGTTTGGAGGATAGATGAGAATACTGATTTCCCTTATTGTATTAGGGGTAATAATAATCATACATGAACTTGGGCATTTTTTAAGTGCTAAGTTTTTTAAAATTCCTGTTTCAGAATTTGCTATAGGTATGGGACCGGAGGTCTATACTTATGAAGGAGAAAAAACAAAATATGCTTTCAGATCAATTCCGGTAGGAGGTTTTGTAAGTATTGATGGAATGGAAGTGGAAGATGATACAGAGGGAGGATTTAATAAAAGAAATCCTTTTGTAAGATTTGTAGTTCTTTTTGCAGGTGTATTTATGAACTTTCTTCTTGCATATATTATTGTATTTGGAATGACACTGAGCAGCGGAGAGGTTATTCTTAATCCAGCTCCTGTTATAGGAAGAGCGGTAGAAACAGAAAATAAGGCAAGCATGTTTAAAAAAGGAGATATAATCCTTGAAATAGAAAATACAAAAATAGAAAAGTGGGAAGATATAAGAGCAGTTGTTGCATCTCTGGAGGAAAAAGAAACTCCTAAAAAAGTAACAGTAAAAAGAGATGGAAATACAGAAACTCTTACTGTAAATCTTACTAAAAATGAAGACGGAAATTATTACCTTGGAATACTTCCTGATTATAGAATAGAAAAACTAGGGGTATTGGAAAGTGCTCGAATGAGTGTTAAAGAATTTGCAGGAATATTTAAAGATATTGTCGGCGGATTTAAAATGATAATAAGCGGACGTATAAGCAGAGATGAGATAAGCGGTCCTATAGGGATAGTAAACATTGTTGGAGAGGCAAGCAAAGGAGGAGTAGTTCCTATTATATGGATAATGGCTATTCTTTCCATAAATGTAGGGATATTTAATCTTCTGCCTTTTCCTGCTCTTGACGGAGGAAGAATAATTTTTGTACTTCTTGAGCTTATAGGAATAAAAGTAAACAAAAAAATTGAAGAGAGAGTACACCATGCAGGTATTCTTATATTATTCATTTTGATTATATTTATTACTACTAATGATTTCTTTAATCTTGCAAGAGGCTAGAGTAAGGAAGTGTTCAGAATTTACGCAAAATATAAGTTCATGAAAAAATCACGCAGTTTATAAAATAGTACAGAAAATATAAAAAAGTATTGAAAAAATACAGAATATCTATTATAATACAATTAGTGTAAAAAGTAAAATTGTGTATAAAAATTAAATTTAAATATAGGAGGTCGAAATGAAAAAATCAATTTTGGCTATATCAGAAAGAAAAGAAGTTTTAAAAGAACTAAGAAAAGAATTATTAAAATATTATGAAGTAATCACATTCAACAACCTGCTTGACGGGCTTGATATGCTTAGAGAAAGTGATTTTGATGTTGTAATTCTTGACCAATATCTTACTTGGTTCAACTTCTCTGATGCTAAAAAGAAACTAAACGGAGTAGGAAAAGAATTTGTAACAATCGGACTTATTGATGAAGAAACAGATGAGGTATTAGAAGAGTTAGACAAAGCGGGAATATACAGCTATACAGTAAAACCAATCAATGGTGAGGAAATTGTAAAATTAATAAAACCAGCTTTAGCTAATGTAGAAACAATTAAAAAATATAAAAAATTAAAAGAAAAAGTTGCTGAACTTGAAGAGCAGAAAGAGATTGTCGGACAATCTGTAAAAATTAAAGAAGTAAGATCTAAAATAGATAAAATAGCATCAACAGATCTTCCAATCCTTATTACAGGTGAGGGAGGAGTTGGAAAAACTCTTGTTGCAAGAGAGATATACAGAAAAAGCGACAGAAGAAAGAAAGATTTTGTAACTATCAACTGTGGAACAATGACAAGCGAAACTCTTGAAAGAGAATTATTTGGTTATGAAAGAGGAGCTTTCCCAGGAGCAATTTCAAGCAAGAAAGGTATAATTGAAGAAATTGATGGAGGAACTCTTTTCTTAGATGAAATCGCTGGAATAGATATTAAAATCCAAACTAAAATATTAAGAGTTATTGAATATGGTGAATACAAAAGAGTTGGAGGAACAAGAGCAAAAAGAGTGGATGTAAGATTCATTGTTTCTACTGACAAAGATTTAAGAGATGAAATAGAAAAAGGTAAATTCAGAAAAGACTTATACCACAGATTAACAGGATTTAAAGTGGAAGTTCCGCCTTTAAGAGAAAGAAAAGAGGATATTCCTTTACTATCAAACTATTTCTTAAATGGAATTGCAAAAGATTTAAACAGACAAATTCCTGTTCTTTCAGGAGAAGTTATGAAATATTTAATGGAATATGCTTTCCCTGGAAATATCAGAGAGCTTAGAAATATGCTTGAAAGAATGATAATCTTATCTGATGAAAAAATTATTGGAATAGAAAATCTGCCTTTAGAAATAAAAATGAAATCTGATACAGTTGAAAACAAAACAGTAATCGGACTAGGACCATTAAAAGATATTCTTGAAAAAGAGATATTCAGTCTTGATGATGTTGAGAGAGTTGTTATTGCTATGGCTCTTCAAAGAACTAGATGGAACAAACAGGAAACTGCTAAGATTTTAGGAATCGGAAGAACAACTTTATACGAAAAAATAAGAAAATATAAATTAGATGACAAATAAAAAGAACTAAGTAAGGAGAACTTCCATGGCAATCAGAAAATTCAGAAGTAAAATGAAACCTATCGTAATAATAATTACACTGGCATTTGCACTTTCTTCTCTTATAGCTGCATACTATACAATGTCTTCACAGCTGGCAATGAAAAACTATGCTTTTAAAGTAAATGGTGAAAAAGTTGATATAGTTAATGTAATGAGAGCTAAGAATATGATATCTGCTAATCTTCAAAACAGGGGAGATGACAAAATAATTGAAACTCTGGCTGTTGATCAGGCAATAGAAGATGAATTAATCCAGCAGATGGCAGACAATTTAAAAATAAAAGCATCATCTAAAGATGTAAATAATGAATATGAAGCAATTGAGGCAAACGTAAAAGACAAAGAACAGTTTAAAAGAATGCTTCAGGCTCAGGGATATACTAAAGCAAGTTTCAAAAAAGAGATAGAAAGATCATTAAGAAGAATGAGAGTTCTTGAAATGTTTGCAGAAAATGCTGCTGTCAGTGATGAAGAAGTATTAAAAGTATACAATGAAAATAAATATTCAATGTTTGGCGGAGCAGAGTTTGAAACTGTAAAAGATAATTTAAAACAATCTTTAAAACAGGTAAAAGGAAACAGAGAGTTTTATAAAGAGATGCAGTCAATGAAAGAGAAAATGAAATTTGACGATGCAAGAGAGCAGTTTGCAGCTTTTGAAGAAAAAACTGAAACTGTAAAAGATGGTGTAGAATTTACAAATGTAGATTACAGCAAAATATATGTAAGACTTCTTGCAAATGGAGTAAATCCTCAGGAAATAGTCGCTCAGGCAGATACATATATGGCAAATCAGGCTAAAATCCTTAAAGCAGCCGAAGAATATAAGATAGAAGTAGACAATAATCTTCCTGTATTAATAAGAGCGGAAGATGCTTATGAAAAAATAGTTGAAAAAGCAAGAGCACAGGTTACTTATAACGATGAAGATTTAATGCAGTTCTTCAAAGACAACAAAGCAAGTTATGATGTATATCCTTCAGCAGATTCATATATATCTGTATTAAGAGTTGAACCTTCACAACTTGATAAAGATGCGGCAAAAGCTAAAGCTGAAGAGCTTAAAAAGACTTTAACAGTAAATAACTTTGCAGATACAGCAAGAAAAAATTCAGAAGACGGAAGTGCAGCTCAGGGAGGAGATTTAGGTTGGTTCTCTCAAGGAGATATGGTTCCGGAATTTGATAAAGCAGTATTCAGCGGAAAAGTCGGGGAAATTTACCCTGAAGTAGTAGGAACAGTATTTGGTCAGCATATAATTTATATAACAGACAGAAAAGATGATGAAAAACAGGCAAGAGCAAGTCACATTCTTATAAAATATAAAGCATCAGATGCAACAGTAAATGAGGCTTTAAAAGCAGCAGAAGATACAGCAGCTAAAATTTCATCAGGAGAAATAACTTTTGCAGATTTACCAAAAGATAAATATGCAGGAGGAACACTTATAGAAAACATAAGTGAAAGCGGATATATTCCGGGACTTGGATTTAATGAGCAGCTTGCAGGTGAAATATACAAAGCTCCTTTAAATAAAGTAGAGGCAAAACAAATTGGAGGAAATATATTCTTATTCCAGAAAACAAGAGAAAACCAATTTAAATCAGCAGAGTTTTCAGAAGTAAAAGAAAGAGTACAAGATGAATATATAAATCAGAAAACATTTGAAATGCTGAAATTAATGCTTAATGAAAAATAAAATAAAAAAAGGATAGAATTTCTATCCTTTTTTTTAGCAAATTTATTGTCAAAAAATTTGCTAATTGAAAAAAAATGTATTATACTTAAGAGCGGAAAAATTTTTCACGAAATTTCCTGTCACATTAGGAGAGTGTAATGAAATTCAGATCGGAAGATATAGATAATTTAATAAACCAATTGAAGATAGAAGAAGTGGTTGGGGAAGTAGTTGAGCTGAAAAAATCTGGAGCCAACTACAAAGGATTATGTCCTTTTCATCAGGATACTACTCCTTCTTTTTCGGTTAGTCCCAGTAAAAATATATGTAAATGTTTTTCCTGTGGCGCAGGAGGAAATCCTGTAAAATTCTATTCAGAATATTATAAAATATCTTTTGAAGAGGCAGCAGAACAGCTTGCGAGAAAATACAATATTCCTTTAAGAGCATACAAGACAAATGACAGAAAAGAAAAAGAAAATGATAAATATTACAGAATAATGAATGAGGCTCACAGATTTTTCCAAGATAAAATTTTTGAAAATGAGGGAAGAGCAGCTCTTGAATATTTATCAGGAAGAGGAGTAAATCCCAGATTTATAAGAGAAAATGAACTTGGATATGCACCAAATGAGTGGAATGATCTGTATGATTATCTTGTGGTTAAAGGATTTAATAAAGAGGATATAATCTCTCTTGGACTTGCTAAAGAGGGAGATAAGGGAATGTACGATGCTTTCAGAAACAGAATAATGTTTCCTATATATTCTCCGCAGGGAAATATAATAGCCTTTGGAGGAAGAACTCTTGAAACAAGCAAAGAGATTCCCAAATACATAAACTCTCCGGATACTCCAATATTCAAAAAAGGAAAAAATCTTTATGGAATAAAGGAAAAAGGCAATATTCTTAGAAAAAAGAATTATGCAATACTGATGGAAGGATATATGGATGTGTTGTCAGCACATCTTTATGGATTTGATGTGGCTTTGGCAGCCTTGGGAACAGCTTTTACTGTTGAACAGGGACAGCTTTTGAAAAGATACACAAATAATGTAATCCTTTCTCTTGATATGGATAAAGCGGGACAGATGGCAACTGAGAAAACAGCAATGATTTTGAAAAATCTTGGATTTAATATTAGAGTGCTTAGTTTTCAAAATGCTAAAGACCCTGATGAATTTTTAAAAAAATACGGAAAAGATGAATTTTTAAAAGCAGTAAAAAATTCTTTTGAAATTTTTGATTTTCTTTATGAACTTTATTCTAAAGAATATGACTTATCCAATATAATGTCAAAGCAGAATTTTATAGAAAGATTTAAAGAGTTTTTCCAAAATATAGAATCAGGACTGGAAAAAACATTGTATCTGGATAAGCTGTCAAAAGCCTTGAATATTGATAAAGAGATATTACAGAATATACTTATTGACAATAATAAATTTAAAGAGATGAAGGTTTCTTCTTATTCAGAAGAAAAAAATTTCAAAGAAAAAATACCAGCACCAAACAGTTTGGAAGATATAACTATGGAATTGATTTTTGCTGATATAAATTATTATGAATACTTTAAAGATAAAAATATTGAGTCTTCCCTATGCAGGAAAATGTTTTCATATTTTGAAAAATTAAAAGAGCAGGGAGAGATTATAGACAGCCGATCTTTAAAAGAATTTGTAGAATCAGATATTCTTTCTGAGGCAGAATCAAATAGAGCAATGGTGCTGCAGGTTTATTCTATAGATGATTACAGTGATGCAAGAAAAAGAGAAACAGACCTTAAAGAAATATTTGTATCATGGTTCAGAAAAGAACTTAAAGAGGCTTTAAAGGTCAGGGAGAATGTAATGGTAAATATAAAACTTAAACGTCTGGAATCAGAGCTTTATTCAGAGTTAAGTTTTGAAGATATTCTAGGGAAATACGAACAGTTTAAAAATATTTTATTAGGAAATCAGATATTATAAAAGGAGGCGCTTCATTGATGAAGGAGTTTATTAAAAATGAGAAGGTTTTAGGGTTACTTCGTAAAGCAATACAAGATAAAACGATAACATACGAAGAAATAAATAGAGAATTAAAAGATGAACTTCCTGTTGACAAAATAGAATACCTTATTGAAGGAATGATAGACCAAGGTATAGATATAGTTAAAGAAGAGGACTTAAAGAAAGATTTAGAACATGAAGAGATAGATGATAAAAAATATGAAGAGTTTTCAAGAAAAACATCATTTATTGATGATGATGACGATTTTGGAGATTTTGATGACTTGGATCTTGAAGATGATGAAGATATAGATATAGATTCTGTTGATGAGATTTCAAGAGAAGATCTTCTTGATGATGATTTATTAAAAATATCTGGTGATATGGGTGTTGATGAACCAATTAAAATGTATCTTAGAGAGATTGGGCAGATACCTCTATTAACTCATGACGAAGAACTTGAATTTGCAAAAAAAGCTTATGAAGGTGATGAGTTTGCAGCTAAACAGTTAGTTGAGGCAAACTTAAGACTTGTAGTAAGTATAGCTAAAAAACATACAAACAGAGGATTAAAACTTCTTGATCTTATTCAGGAAGGAAATATAGGACTAATGAAAGCAGTAGAGAAATTTGAATATACTAAAGGTTATAAATTCTCTACATATGCAACTTGGTGGATAAGACAGGCAATAACAAGAGCAATTGCTGATCAGGGAAGAACAATCAGAATTCCTGTACACATGATAGAAACTATTAACAAAATTAAAAAAGAGGCAAGAATATATCTTCAGGAAACAGGAAGAGATGCAACAGCAGAAGTTCTTGCTAAACGTCTTGGAATGGAAGTAGAAAAAGTAAAAGCTATTCAGGAAATGAACCAGGATCCTATATCACTTGAAACACCAGTAGGAAGTGAAGAGGACAGTGAATTAGGAGATTTCGTGGAGGACAGCAAAATGCTGAACCCATACGAGCTTACTAACAGAGTTCTTTTAAGAGAACAGCTTGATGAAGTTCTTGATACATTAAATAACAGAGAGAAACAGGTTCTTAGATACAGATACGGACTTGATGACGGAGCACCTAAAACTCTTGAAGAAGTTGGTAAAATATTTAAGGTTACAAGAGAAAGAATCAGACAGATTGAAGTTAAGGCTCTTAGAAAATTAAGACACCCAAGCAGAAGAAAGAAATTGGAAGATTTTAAACAAAAATAATATAAAAACGATATATAAGTCGTTGCATTAATAATTAAGAATAAAATTCTCTTGGAAAAATATCAGATATTTTTAAAATTGAGAATTTTATTCTTATTTTAATTTAGTAAAAGGAGAAAGAGAATGACATTAGAAAATTTTGAAAAATTGGTATTTGAAAAATACAGAGATGATAAAGATTTTGCAGAATTTTTAATAGAAAATCCAGAATTCACTCTTGAACTTGAAAGAGAAAATGAATTTTCAGCAGGAAAGAGTGAATCAGAAGAAAATGAAATAAGCGATGATTTGGCTTTAAACTATCTTGAGGAGATTAATCTGACTGAACATATATCTGATGAGGAGATGGAAGGGTTATTGGACCAATTAGACGACGAGAGCGTAAAAGAAAAGATAGTTGTGGACAGTTTAATGACAGCGGCAAGATTAGGACTGTATTTCTGCAGACAGGGAGTTGAATATCTGGAACTTGTTCAAGAGGGAACAATGGGAGCAATCAAAGCTGTAAATAACTATTCTTATGATGCAGGAGATTTTAGAAAGTACATGGCTCTTTGGATAGGAAGAGAGATGGCTTTTGCTGTTGAAGAAAAATTTGAACAGACTAAGACGGAATTTTTATATTATATGACAAAAACAGATATGGATGATATGGAAATTACTGAAGAGGATAAAAAAGATAAGATTAAAGAAGTTGAAAGAATAAGTATAGATGCTGTGCCTTTTAAACTTGGAGAAAAAGAAATAAAAATAATCGAGCTTTATTTTGGATTTACAGGAGATAAAAGATATTCTATATTTGATATAGAAAAAGAATTGTCTCTGCTTAAAGATACAGGTGAAGCTGCTTTTTATAATGCTTTGGGGAAAATATCATCTATAGGCGGAAGGATGTTTATAATATGAGATTGAGTGAAATAATAAACTGCCTTGAAAACAGATTTCCAAAATATAATGCAGAAAGCTGGGACAATGTAGGTTTTATGATAGGAAATAAAGAAAGAGAGATTCAGAAAATTCAGATATCTCTTGATGTAACAATGAAAGTAATTGACAATGCAGTGGAAAAAGGTGTGGATTTAATAATTTCACACCATCCTTTTATATTTTCTCCTGTAAAAGATATAAACAGTGATTCTCTTATGGGAAGAAAAATATTAAAACTTATTGAAAATAAAATAGCTGTCTATTCTCTTCATACTAATCTTGATGCAACTATAGCAGGATTAAATGATTTAGTTGGAAAAAAACTGGGGTTCGGTGAAGGAAAAATAATAGATCCTGTAAAAGAAAGTTTATATAAAGCAGAGTTTTACAGCAGTTTAACAGAAAAAGTTGAAGAGGAACTGGAAAAAGAAAAAGTGATTTTTAAAAAAGAATCTTTTGGATTGGAAAATAAGTTTTCTCTTGTGCTGAAAAAAGATAAATTATATAATATCATAGAAAAACTAAGCAGGAAATCATTGATTTCTAAAGAATATTATATTTATGAGCTGGAAAATAAATATGTTGAAAGAGGAATAGGAAGAATATATACTCTTTCTGAAAAACAAAAATTATCAGATGTAATAAAAAATGTTAAGGAAAAACTGGAACTGCAGGCTGTAACAGTGTCAGGCAGTGATATAGAGGGAACAGAAGTAAAGAAAATCGCTGTTGTAAATGGGGCAGGAAGCAGTTACTGGAAAAAAGCTAAGAGAATGGGAGCAGATCTTCTTATAACAGGAGATTTAAAATACCATGAGGCTCTTGATGCTAAAGAAGAGGGATTTTCCATTATTGATGCAGGACATTATGAAAGTGAGCATTTTTTTCATATGATTATAAGTGAAATTTTAAAGGATAAGTCCGGTATAGAATATTTTGTATTCAATGATGAACCTGTTTTGAAAAAAATGTAAGTATAGTAAGGAGTTTTTATGAAAAAAATAATACTGGCAGCTTTTCTTGGACTTTGTACTCTTTCTTTTGGAGAGATTAAGGACAATGTAGGGCTTTTCAGTGAAACTGAAAAAACAGCTATAAGTGAAATTATTGAAAAGATTGAACAAGAAAAAGAGATAAAAATATATTTAAATACGGTTATAGGAGAAGAGAGCTATCAGCTTGAGAATCCGCAAAAAACTTTTATAATTACATACCAGCAGATAAGCAAGGATATAATAATAACAGAACTTAAGTTTACAGAAGATTTGGGAATGAGTTCAAAATCACAGGAGCTTGATCTTATACTTGATTCTTTAAAAGACCAGGTTTTTGATTATAACTATATGGAATATACTAAAACTCTTTTAGAACAGGTAAATACTTTAATTCCGAAAGAAACTGAGGAAGAAAAAAATTCTGATAAGAATTTTCCTGAGGACAGCAGAGAAGAAAAGAAAAGCTTTTTTAAAAAAATATTTTCAAAAAATCCCTAGAAAACAGGGATAGTTTTGTGATATGATGTTCTAGTGCAAAAATAAAAATTAAATAATAACAGGTACCATGGTTAATCGCTTGGATTTATTCAAGAGGAAAGTCCGGGCTCCATAGAGCAAAAGGGCAGCTAACGGCTGCTGAGAGTAATCTTAAGGAAAGTGCCACAGAAAAAAAACCGCCTTTTTTTAAAGGTAAGGGTGAAAAGGTGGTGTAAGAGACCACCAGTTTTTTAGGAAACTAAAAAAGCTTGGTAAACCCCCTTTGGAGCAAGACTAAATTGGAAAGGTTAAGGGCTGCTCGTCCAGCTTTCAGGGTAAGTTGCTGGAACTTTTAAGCAATTAAAAGTCTAGATAAATGATTGGCGTATACAAAACCCGGCTTATATGGGGCATGTTGTTTAGGTTTGGAAATGTTATTCGTAAG
>UQOH01000066.1 GCA_900542625.1 uncultured Fusobacterium sp. | reverse complement strand
CATCGTAAAAAACGATATGTTTGAGCTGAAAGCGAGTTTATCGTTTTTAGATGAACGAACAATATAAATCTGCTGATATTTTTTCCTAGAGAATTCTATTCTCAGATTTAATGTAAAAATTTATTCTATTTTATTTTTCTTGGTTTTATCCATTCAGAATTATTTCCCATTTTATAATTTTCTATAAACTCTTCTTTAAATTCAGGGAATCTATCCTCTAATATTGCTTTTCTTGCATTCTTCATTAATTGAACTAAGAAATAAAGGTTATGATATGTTGTAAGTCTTTGTCCTAAAATCTCTCCTGCTTTCAAAAGATGTCTTATATACCCTCTTGAATAATTTCTGCACACATAACAGTTACATCCTTCATCAAGAGGTCTGTCATCTTCAGCATAACCAGCATTTTTTATAACAAGTCTTCCATATTTTGTAAATACAGTTCCATGTCTTCCTATTCTTGTAGGCTGCACACAGTCCATCATATCAATTCCTGATTCTACTGCCTCAAGCATATCAAGAGGTTCTCCAACTCCCATAAGATATCTTGGCTTATTTTCAGGGAATTTCGGAGTTATATTCTCAAGTATTCTATACATGTCCTCTCTTGGTTCTCCAACAGCAAGTCCACCCATAGCATATCCTGAAAAATGTTCGTCCATCTCTCTTAAACTTTCAAGACTTTTTTCTCTCAGCTCCTCATAAATTCCACCTTGAACTATTGCAAAAAGCCCTTGTTCATCTGGTCTTTTATGAGCCTCAATACACCTTTTTGCCCATCTTGCAGTTCTTTCTATTGAAGGTATAAGATATTCTTTAGAAGACATCCCCGGAGGACACTCATCAAAAAGCATAACTATATCTGATCCAAGATTATTTTGAATCTCTATTGATTTTTCAGGTGAAAGGAAACGTTTAGAACCATCAAGGTGAGAACTGAATGCTACTCCCTCTTCTGTTATCTTTCTAAGATGTCCCAAACTGAAAACCTGAAACCCTCCGCTGTCTGTAAGAATCGGCTTTTCCCAAGCTGAAAACTTGTGAAGTCCCCCAAATCTTGCCACTAAATCATCACCGGGTCTTAAATGAAGGTGATATGTATTTCCTAATATTATTTCAGATCCAAGCTCTACAAGCTCTTCCTTTGTCATTCCTTTTACTGTTCCTTGTGTTCCAACAGGCATGAAAACAGGTGTTTCAACAGTTCCGTGAGGTGTTGTTATTATTCCTGCTCTGGCATTTCCTGTTTTCTTTACTAACTCATATGTTACAGGTAATTTCTGCATCTGTTCTCCTATCTTTTATCTTTCTACTGCTATTACATCTTTTATTTTCTTTATATTGTCAATTAAAAGACTGTAATCTTTTTTATTGCTTATTTCTATTGCAACTTTAATTTTGTTGTAATCTTTATTGTTTCTCTTTAGTGTGCTTAAGTTTACATCAGTAAGCACTATTTTATGATTTGCTATAAGGTTTACAATTTCCATAAGAAGATTTTTATTTGTATTTGTTATTACTGCAAATTTAAACTGATATTTGTTAATTTTCTTATTAACAATGTCTTCGTCCCACTCAACATGAATCTCCCTTTCAGGATCATGAAGAACCATATTTGCATAGTTTTTACAATCTTTTCTATGGATTGCAATTCCTGTAAGCTTTGTTACATATCCTCCTATTTCATCTCCGGGAAGAGGTGTACAGCATTTTGCAAATCTTATAAGAGTGTTGTCCACTCCGTCAACTATAATTCCATAATCGTTTTTCTTTCCTGACTTGCTCTTTTGAGGTGCTTGAGGTTTTACAACATTGTCAATTTCAACAGGTTTGTTTGCCTCTATATCCCCTCTAAGTTTATCAAGAATAATGTCTACTTTGCTTCTCTTTTCTCCCATTATGAAATAAAGATCGTCATAAGTAGGAACATTGTGTTTTTCCATATGTTTTTTTATAACATTAGATTCTTCAAAATCTTTTAATGTCATTGGAACAGGAAGTTTTGATATCTCTTTTTCAATAATATCTTTACCGGCTTTTATCATCTCTTCCCATTTTTTATCTTTAAGCCATTTTTTTATTTTGTTTTTAGCTCCCTGAGTAACAACTATATCAAGCCAGTCATTTCCAGGTCCTTTTGCACTCTTAGAAGTGATGATTTCTACTCTGTCACCGCTTTTCAGTTTATAATCAAGAGGAACTATCTCTCCGTTTACCTTTGCTCCTATACATTTACAACCAACCTGAGTGTGAATTGCAAAAGCAAAGTCTATTGGAGTTGCTCCTTTTTTAAGCTCTAATATATCCCCTTTTGGCGAGAATACAAATATTGTATCTTCTATTATATCTCCTGTAATAGTAGTTACAAAGTCTTGAGCATTGTCTGCCTCTTTGCTTACTTCTATTATATCTCTTAACCAGCTGTAAACTTTATCTTTTTTAGTTACCTTAGAATTTTCTTTATAGCTCCAGTGTGCTGCAACCCCTTCTTCAGCTATTCTGTCCATCTCTTCAGTTCTTATCTGAATCTCAACGAACTTTCCTTCAGGTCCAACTATTGTTGTATGAATTGATTGATAGTTGTTAGATTTAGGCACTGCTATATAGTCCTTAAATCTTCCTGGTACAGGGCTGAAGTGCTCATGGATAACCCCAAGAGTATGATAACAAGTTACAACGCTGTCCACTATTATTCTTATACCGGCTAAGTCATAAATATCGTCAAAGTTTCTGTGTTTTTCATATATTTTTTTATAGATGCTGTAAAAATGCTTAAATCTTCCGCTTACATCACCTTTTATTTCTGCCTCTTGAAGAATATCTTTTATAACACCTACAACCATTTCAATATAGTCGCTTCTCTCTCCTCTTGTTTCATCTACAAGAGTTTTTATTTCAAGATAAATTTCAGGCATTATATAATGGAATGATCTGTCTTCAAGCTCAGATTTTATTTTTGCCATTCCAAGTCTGTGAGCCAATGGTGCATAAATAGCAAGAGTTTCCTTAGAAATTCTCACCTGTTTTTCTGGAGGAACAAATTTCAAAGTTCTCATATTATGAAGTCTGTCTGCCAGTTTAATTATTATTACCCTTAAATCCTTTGACATGGCAAGCATCATTTTTCTGATACTTTCATCTTGTTGTTTAGTTCCGTTTGGAAGATTTTTTAATTTTGTTACCCCGTCAACCAGATGTGCTGCATTCTCTCCAAAGTTATATTCAATATCTGCAAGGGTTATGAATGTATCTTCAACAATATCATGAAGTATTCCTGCCACAATAGAATCTGTGTCCATTTTCATGTCTATTAATATCTTCGCTACCTCTGTAGGATGAAGAATATATTTATCCCCTGACTGTCTGAACTGCCCTTGATGAGATTCTTCTGCAAAAGAATACGCCAGTTGAATTTTTTCAATATCTACATTTAAATTATTCTTTTTTATACTATCTAATATCTCTTGCCAATATTCCATATTTACCCTTCCTGTCAAAATTTATTCCCTATATTGACTGCTTCTAATATTTTATTAATGATTTTACAGGATAATCATGCAGCTTCCCTCTGCCGTCAAATTCACCTGCAAGTTCAATTAAAAAAGCTATTCCTACAACTTCTCCGCCTAACTCATGTATAAGGTTTATTACCGCTTCTGTTGTTCCTCCTGTTGCCAGCAGGTCATCTATTATAACAACTTTCTGTCCTTTTTTAATTGCATCTTTGTGCATCTCTACTGTGTTGCTTCCATATTCCAAATCATAGCTGCAAGAGATAACTTCCCTTGGCAGTTTTCCGGGTTTTCTTACAGGAACAAACCCTAATCCAAGTTCATATGCAACAGGACATCCAAATATAAATCCTCTTGATTCAGGACCTACTATTACATCTGCTCCTTTTTCTCTTGCAAAATCAGAAAATTCTTTTATTGCAGCCTTAAATGCTTCTCCATGCTGTACAAAAGAAGTAATATCTCTGAATGTTATCCCTTCTTTTGGAAAATTTTCTATTGATGTTATGTAGTCATTATAATTCATATTTTCTTTCTCAACCTCTCCTCTAATTCCAAATAATCTTTATTATATCTTTCTCTGTAAGATACAAGTTTCAATGCTGATTCTGCATGGCTGTACTCTTTCTGATTATAAATCATATAAGCAAGTGCTATATAAAGAGTGTCATCTCCTCCGTTTGAAACTATATATCTTTTAATTTCTTTTTCTCCAACGTCATATTCTCCAAAATACTCTCCAAGAGCATAAGAATAAAACATTACATAATCTTTTTTTGAACCATATTTTTCCAATCCTTTTTCAAGGAAAATTCTAAGTTCTTCTTTTTTTCCCATATCACTTAAAAGATTGGCATATATTTTATAGTAAAAAAGGTCCAGTTCATTTTCTTTTGGCAATATCTCTTTAAAACTTTTATATGCTTTTTTATATTCTCTGTTTTTATAAAAAAGATTTGCCCTCAGTTTTATTGTTTCTGCATTTATCCCTTCACCTGAAAGTCTGTTAAGAGATTCAAGTGCTTTCTTATTATTTCCTTTTAAATAATAAGTATAGCTTATATTTCTTACAGCTTCTTGGTCTTTAGGATCTATCTTTAAAGCTCTTTCGTAATAATATATTCCCTGATCATAGTCCTTAAGTTTAACATATGTTCTGGCTATCTCTTTTAAAGTTATTATATTATTTTCATTTTTCTGATAAGCTTTACCATATTCTTTTAAAGCTTTTGTATAATTTTCTTCACGGACATAGTTTATCCCTTTTAAAATATAATACTCTTCTTTGTTATCTTTAGCACTGCTGTTATTTATTTCTGTTGAAGTACATCCGGCAAATATTAAAGCCAGCAGAAAAATTATATTATTCTTCTTCACCGTTATCTTCTTCTTTCTCCATTCCTGGAACTATCACACCACCGGAAATTATAAGCTTCACTGCATCATCTATTTTCATATCAAGAAAAACTATATCTTTTCTTTCCACACATATAAACATTCCTGATGTAGGGTTAGGAGAAGTAGGAATAAATACGTTGCACAGATCTTTTCCTTCCTGCTGTGAAAGAATTGCATTTTCTTCAGAAGTTAAAAATCCTATACTATATATTCCTTTTCTTGGATACTCTACTGCAATAGCTCTTTTATATGTATTTCCTTTATCTGATGAAACAAGACTTACAATCTGATTTATAGTTGTATAAATATGCTTTACTATTGGAAGTTTTCCAATAATTTTATTAATACTTCTTGTTATTTTTTTCCCTATGATATTTTTTGTTATATATCCTATAAAAGTAATTAAAATAAGTATACTTAAAAGATAAAGACCATATACTGCCGTTTTCAGATGTATATTATTTTCTATCCCAAAAAACTTAATTGCATTATTTATAAGAACTGTGAAAAAAGATTCCATTGTTATTGCTACAATAAAATTTACCATCCAGTTAATGATAAACACAGTAAGAAATAACGGCAGAATAACTATAAGTCCGGCATAAAAATATCCTCTTAATCCTTTTCGCATTCGTTAGCTCCATTTTCTTTTTTTATTAGTACTTTTGATACTCTCATTTTCTGAACTTCCATAACTTTAAGTTCTACATCATTAATATGTACAACATCTCCAACTTCTGCCATCTTATCAAGCTCATTAAGTATAAGCCCTCCAAGACTTTCATAGTCTTCTGATTCCGGAAGTTCTATTTCCAACTCTTTATTAATAGTTTCAATATCCAGCATAGCAT
This sequence comes from uncultured Fusobacterium sp., assembly GCA_900542625.1. Taxonomy (GTDB): domain Bacteria; phylum Fusobacteriota; class Fusobacteriia; order Fusobacteriales; family Fusobacteriaceae; genus Fusobacterium_B. Next base: position 5,769 of record UQOH01000066.1, on the reverse strand, counting down.
CAACTTCATATGTATCAGGAGTTTTCTGTTTTATTGTTTCTTCTTCCTCCTCATCATATTCGTCTCTTATCTCTCCAAATATCTCTTCTATTAAATCTTCTATTGTTACTACTCCCACAGTTCCTCCATACTCATCTATTACAATGGCCATGTGAACTTTCTGAGTTTTAAAATCTTCTAAGATTCTTATTATTGATTTTGTTTCAGGCACAAAATATGCTTTTCTTATAAACTCTTTAACTGGCATATCTGATTTACCCTCTTTTACAGCTACCAATAAATCTTTTATATAGAGAATCCCGATTATTTCATCCATTCCATCTTTGTATACAGGTATTCTGGAATATCCCATAGCAGTAATATCATCCCATACATCATTTATTGATTTGTTTCCTTCTATTGCATACACTGATGTTCTTGGAGTCATAACCTCTTTTGCAGATGTTTCTCCAAAAGTAACCATAGATTCTATCATATCTTTTTCTTCAGCTTCAATTATACCTTCAGCTTCTCCAACATTTACATAAGATAATATATCCTGCTCTGTTATCATTATAGCCTCGTCTTTTATATCAACTCCTAAGATTCTTCCTATAAGTTTTGATATTCCTGTTAAAACCCATATTACAGGTGAAGCAAGTTTTGCAAGATAATATATCGGTGTTATTACTGCTTTAGATATTGGTCTTGAGTTATTTTTAGCTATAACTTTTGGAGTAATTTCACCAAAAATTAAAATAACTATTGTCATCACTACAGTTGAAATGAATACAGACATATTCTGAGAGTTATTCATTCCTTTATCCTGAAGATAGCTTGTAATAAAAGCTGTCGCCAGTGATGTTGCCAAAATATTAACAATATTATTACCTAAAAGTAAAGCTGTAAGCATTTCGTTTGGTTTCTTAAGCCAGTATTTTAAAAGTTTTCCTTTTTTAGGATTTTCTTCGTTTATCTCTTCCAAATGAATGCTTCTAAATGAAGTTAAAGCTGTTTCTGACGCTGAAAATAAACCTGACAATAAAATTAACAATATTAGTAAAACCAAATAATGATACGTGTCCAATTGACAAATGCACCTTCCTTAAAATTAAAAATTAAATATGTTTTATCAAATCACTTTTTGTAACTATACCTATAAGTTTTTCGTCTTCCATAACCAGAGTATAACTTATTTTTTTATTAAGCATCTCTGTAACCACATCTTCCAAATTATCTTCCATAGAAGAAACCATCTTAACCTTTGACATTAAATTTTCTGCTTTGTATGAATAGAATTTATTCAGTTTTTCCTGATACTCTTTATTTCCAGAAAAAGTTATCATAACTTCCCAGAAAGCAATAACAGGAGGCAGAGGAAGTTTCCCTTCTTTTATAAGAATATCATCTCTCGTAATTATTCCTAAAACTTTTCCCTCTGACATAACAGGAACTTTTCCTATTCCTTGTTTCATTAATTTTACAACATCTTCAATACTATTTTCTGGACTTACTGTTATTAAATCTTTGTTAACTACATCTTTTACCTTTTTCATAACATACCTCCAATCTAGTACTTAATATTATTTTGTTTGAAACTATTCTACAACAAATAATTTATCCCCTTTTTTAACAACCACTCCGTCTTCCACAAGAATTCTTACGATTTTTCCTGTAAATTGAGAACTTACCTCATTCATCATTTTCATAGCTTCTATTATACACACAGCATCTCCGGCCTGTATATTCTGTCCTTCCTCAACAAATGCAGGAGCTCCAGGTGCAGGTGAACGGTAGAATGTTCCTACCATTGGAGAAACTATTATATTTCCGCTTATTCCCTCTGCTGCTTTTTCTTTTTTCTCTGCTGTTTTTACTGCTTTAACAGGTGCTGCTGTTTTTTGAGGAACAGCCTGAACAGCTGCATATTCAACAGTTTTTTTCTCTTTCTTTAAAACAAGCTTCTGCTCTCCGTTTTCTAAAGAAATTTCATTTAATGAATGTTCATTCATGCTTTCAGCTAATTTTTCTATTAACTCTAAATTTATTTTTTCCATTTTGATAAATCCACTCCTGCTTTTATATAAATATATATTAGTTGCTTCCTATAATTCTTAACTCTTTTACACCTTCTATTTCACTGATAAGTTCAAGCATTCCTTCTATTTTTCTCAACATATTTTCTGTTGTCTGAATAGATATTGTTGCTCTTCCTATCCCGTCAATAGCTATATTTTGAATAATTGTAAGAATATTCATATCGTGAGTTGCAATTACATCAAGTATTCTTGCAAGAATTCCAGGTTCATCTACTAATGCAAGGTGAATACTGAAAACTTTTTCCTTTCCGCTTTCAAAGAAAGGTTTGATATAATCTTTGTATTTATAATATGTACTTCTGCTCAGCCCTACTTTTTTTATAGCCTCATACTTAGAAATTTTTTCCTGCTGTATAAGATCATTTACTTTAATTACATTTTGAATTGAGGTAGGAAGAATTCTTCTGTCCACTATAAAATATTCTCTTTTTTCTTCGCTTTTTCTCTTTCTTTTTTTAGTTACCATTTATTGCTTCCTCCTTGCAAAAAGCTTTTACAGTATTTTTCAGCAGCATAGCTATTGTCATAGGACCAACTCCTCCGGGAACAGGAGTTATATAAGAAGTTTTTTCGCTTACCTCTTCAAAGTCTGCATCTCCATATATTTTTCCTTCCACTCTGTTGATTCCAACATCAATTACAACAGCTCCCTCTTTCACCATATCTTTTTTCAAAAACTTTGCTTTTCCTATGGCTATTACTATTAAATCTGCTCTTCTTAAAACATCAGGCAGATCCTTTGTTTTGCTGTTGCATACAGTAACTGTTGCTCCTCTGTTTATAAGAAGAGAGGCAACAGGCTTTCCAACAATATTGCTTCTTCCCACTACCACTGCATTTTTTCCGCTAAGCTCCATTCCAATATTATCTATTAAATATAATATTCCTTGAGGAGTACATGATACAAAACCATCATCATCTCCAAGAACTATTTTTCCAAGACTCTCAGGTTTAAATCCGTCAACATCTTTTCTTATGCTTATAGCATCACATATTTTTTTCTCATCTATGTGAGCAGGAAGAGGTAGCTGCACAAGTATTCCGTTTATTTCTTTATCATTGTTCAGCTTTTCTATCTCGTTTATAAGTTCTTCTTCTGTAATATTTTCATCAAAAACCACTTCTTTACTTTTGATACCTACTTTTTCACATGCTCTTATTTTTGATTTTACATATATCTTTGATGCAGGATTATCTCCAAGAATGATTACTGCCAGACCGGGCACTTTATTAAATCTTTCCCTGTGTTTAGCAACCTCTTCTTTCAGCATTTCAAGAATTTCTTCTGAGCATTTTTTACCGTCAATTATCATATTTTTGTAACCGCCTTTCTAGTATTAATTATAATAATTTTTCTCCAACTTTAACAAAGTTTCCGTTTAATAAGTCAGCTCCTGATAAAACTTTCTTGCTTTCTGGTTTTGCCTCTGTAAGAATAACAGAACCGTTGCCGACTTTTATTACAGGACCCTGCCCTTTAACTTTATCTACGACTTCACCTATTTCTCCATTTTCATAAACTTTATTGTTTTTCTTTACTGCATATATTTTTAACATTTTATCATTAAGAGTTGTGTATGCACATGGAAACGGGTTAATTCCTCTTACGAAGTTGTAAATTTCTTTTTCTGTTTTAGACCAATCCACTTTTAAATCCTCTTTTTTAAATGGCTTTACAAATGTTGCCTCTTCATGTTTTTGAGGTATTCTTGGATTAGTTCCGGCAAATATCATTTTTACTGCCTCTGATAAAGCCTCTGCTCCTATCTCTTTTAATCTGTCGTGAAGAGTAAGGAAAGTATCTTCTTCAGTGATTAATGTTTCTTTTGGCAGGATAATATCTCCTTCATCAAGTCCTTCAGCTATATACATTATTGTTACACCTGTTTTTTCTTCTCCTTCAATGATAGCAGCATTTATTGGAGCTGCTCCTCTGAATTTTGGAAGAAGTGAAGAATGAACATTTATTATTCCATATTTAGGTATATCAATTATACTTTTTGGAATTATTTTTCCATAAGCAACAACAACTATAAGATCAGGATTCATATCTCTTATCTCTTTTTCAACAGTTCCATCTTTTAAAGTTGTCGGCTGATATATTGGAATATTGTGATCAAGTCCATATTGTTTTACTGGAAGATATGTTATTTTTCCTCCTCTTTTGTTAACTTTATCTACTTTTGTGTATATTCCGATAACTTCATGTTCTTTGTTCATTACATCTAAACATGGAACTGCAAATTCTGGAGTTCCCATAAATAAAATTCTCATTAAGTATTATTCTCCTTTGTACAAATTAGACTGAAAAAAGTCCACAACTATCCCTCAGCTGTGAGCTTTTCTCTCTGACTCTTTCATTATTTTTTGTCCTTGTTTATATTTTCCACAATCTCTATAAAAGATTTTATATCATCAAACTCTTTATAGACTGAGGCAAATCTAACATATGCCACTTCATCAAGTTCTTTTAATTTTTGAAGAACAAGTTCTCCCAAATCACTTGTACTTATTTCGCTGTCAAGGGAATTCTGCAATCCTCTTTCTATCTCAAGCACAAACTCTTCTAAAGTATCTGTAGAAATATTTCTTTTTATTGTTGCAATAGAAAGACCTCTCATAAGTTTTTCTTTATCAAACTTTTCTCTGCTTTTGTCTTTCTTCACAACATAGACTGCCCTTTCCTCAACTTTTTCATATGTTGTAAACCTTTTCTTACAGGCTGTACACTCTCTTCTTCTTTTTATAGCATTACCATTTATAAATACTCTGCTGTCTACTACTCTTGTATCTTCGTTGTTACAGAATGGACAATTCATATGTTCCTCCTAACTATATGGCCTCTTCTTCCCCTATAAATTTAATTATCTCTTCAGGGTCAGTGCATCCTAGTAATTTGTTTCTAAAGTTTTCATTTCTTATAAGTCTTGATATTCTTGCTAAAACTTTAAGATAAATCTGGCTGTCCTCTATTGGCGAAGCAAATACAAAGAATATATTTACTCCTTCATTGTCAAGAGAGTTAAAGTCTATTTTTTCTCTGCTGATTCCAAAAGCTATTGTTAATTTTGAAGCTGTATCTGTTTTAGCATGAGGAATAGCAATTCCTTTTCCTATACCTGTACTTCCAAGTTCTTCTCTTTCCATCAATGCCTTTTTAATAACATTTTTATCCTGAATATTTGGTGATTTTGCCATTAAAACAGACAACTCCTCCAATACAGTTTCTTTAGTTTTGCTTTTTAAATTTAATGTTATTAAATCTTTTGACATATAGTCTGTAATCTTAACTATATTTAACATTTTATGCCTCCAAAATATAATTTTTTAAATCTAAATATATTTCCATATGATAATTTAAATACTTTTCATAAATTCCCAAAACAGAGTATAATGCTTTCATATCTATATTCTGTTTTAAAACCTCTCTTACATTGTTTGAATATATTTTTTCAATTATTTCAAACTCTTCATCACTAAGCTTTAAACTGTCGTCGTACAATTTTTCAGATATAACAGAATTTTTTATGGAAAAATTTTTTCCATTTTGTATTTGGAATTTTAATCCCTCTTCTATTACTATCTTATGTAAATAGTATACCAATAAAATGGTATAATTCATACTTTTTTTTTCTTTTTCTATATAATCCAGACTTTTTAAAGTCAAATCATAAAGAATACTCTTTCTTTC
>UQOH01000065.1 GCA_900542625.1 uncultured Fusobacterium sp. | reverse complement strand
AACTTTCTTATTTTTTATAAGTCAAAATTCTATACTTTCCTAATAAATAAAAAAAACAAAAGAGGTAAACTGAAATAGTTTACCTCTTTATATTTATTCTGATATAGCTTTTAGAGCTGCTCTTTCTCCATGAATAAGAGTTGTATCAAAAAGCATTACATCTGTATCAGCTTGTTTTACCAGAAGCCCTATCTCTGTACAGCCAAGAATTACTCCTTCTGCTCCTTTTTCTTTCATTTTCTGAATTATATCCAGAAATTTCTTTTTGGAAGTTTCAGAAATTATTCCAAGGCAAAGTTCATGATAAATAGTATCGTTTACTGTAACTCTGTCCTCATCATCAGGGATAATTACTTGAAGCCCTTTTTCAATAAGTTTTGCCTTATAGAAATCCTGCTCCATTGTATATTTTGTTCCAAGAAGAGCTATTTTTTTAATACCGTTTTTTATAAGTTCATCAGCTGTTGCATCAGCTATATGAAGAATAGGAATGTTTATTTTTTCCTGTATCTGAGGTGCTACCTTGTGCATTGTATTTGTGCATATAACAATGAAATCTGCTCCTGCTTTTTCAAGGTTTGCAGCAGCCTCTGCCAGAATTTCTGCACTTTTCTCCCAGTTTCCTTCAGCCTGACATTTTTCTATCTCTTCAAAATCAACACTGTATAAAAAACATTTTGCTGAATGAAGACCGCCAAGTTTTTCTTTTACCACTGTATTGGCTATCTGGTAATAAGTAACTGTACTTTCCCAGCTCATTCCACCAATAAATCCTATTGTTTTCATATTATCACTCCTAAATAGTTTATTTAAAATCCAAAACAAGCTCAGCCATTAAAGCTGCACCTCTCCAAAGTACATCTTCATCAGGACTGTAACGACTGTTGTGAAGAGGATAAACAGTATCTCCCTCTTTTGTTGTTCCAATCCATGCAAAAGCTCCCGGTTTTTTATCAAGATAGAAAGAAAAATCTTCAGCTGTCATAGCAGGTTCAACAGAAACTGCAGCATCATTTCCAAAAAGTTTTTTTACAGTTTCAGAAACATATTCAACTGATTCAGGCTCGTTAATAACAGCCATGTAACCTCTTTCATAATTCAGCACACCTGTACAACCTGAAAGAGTGCATATTCCGTCTAAAACTATCTGTAATCTCTCTTCTGCAAGATCTCTTAATTCAGGTGCAAAAGTTCTGCATGTTCCCTCAAGAACACATTCTCCTGCAACAATATTATATCTTGTTCCTGCATTCATTTTTCCCACTGTAATAACAATAGATTTCATCGGGTCTGCATTTCTGCTTACAATAGTCTGTATAGCAGATACATATTGTGCTCCTGCAACAAGAGCATCTATTCCCTCATTTGGTTTTGCAGCATGGCTTGGTTTTCCTTTTATTGTAACTGTAAAGTGGTCAGATGCAGCCATAAGAGGTCCTGCTTTTACCCCAACTTTTCCTAAAGGAAGATCAGGCCACACATGCAGCCCGAACACAGCATCTACATTATCAAGTGCTCCTCCTGCAATCATTCCTCTTGAACCTCCCATAGGAGTAATCTCCTCAGCAGGCTGGAATATTAAACGGACATTTCCCTTAAGCTCATCTTTTCTTTCATTTAAAAGGCGGGCAGCTCCAAGAACCATAGTCATGTGAGCATCATGTCCGCAGGCATGCATAAGTCCATCGCTTTCAGATTTATAAGGAAGACCTGTTTCTTCTTTAATCTGAAGAGCGTCCATATCAGCACGAAGAGCAACAATTTTCCCATCTCCTGCCCCATGAATTTCTGCTATAATTCCGTGACCGTTTACATTTTCTTTTATATCTGAAATTCCCATTTTTCTTAATTCTTCTGCTATAATTTCAGCAGTCTTTTTTTCCTCATTGGAAATTTCAGGGTGTTTATGAAACTCTCTTCTTATCTCCTGTAAGTAAGGCTGAATTTTTTTAGCTGATTCTATGATTTTCATAGCACTATCCTCCTTAAAAAATTAGTTCTTTTTCCCGTTCATGTTAGGTTTAACTTCCGGAGGTATTGGGCAGGAATATTTTTCTCCATCTGTTGCAGCAATAAATTCATCTTTTGCTGCTTTCAGAATTTCAGGATTTTCTATAAGTTTTTCAGCTGCCTTTGCAAGAACTTCAGCTGCATAAAGCATTCCTTTAACAGCTGTTCCCTCTTTTCCTTGAGAAACCATCTGCCATGAGTGGGCAGGAGTTCCGGGAACAAAACATCCTCCGGTAAACTGAGCTGTAGGTACAGTGTGGCTGCAGTCTCCCACATCAGAAGAACCCGGAATATCAATTTCCTGATGCTGATGCTCTACAACAAAATCAGACATAACCCCTGCTTTGTATCTCTCTACAAGCTCTTTTTTCTTCATTCCTCTCACTCCAAGAAGAGAAAGATCGCTGTTTATATCAGTATCTGTAATAGTATTTTTTATTGCTTTGGCAAATTTAATTTCCTCTTCTGTATATTCAGGAAGAGAAATCTCTTTCATAGATTTATAAAGTACATCTTCAAGAATACTGTTTGAAATAACATTTGAACATGCTTTGTCAAAAACTATTTCAACCTGTGTTTCTGTCATAAGTGCAGCACCTTGTGCTGTTTTACATACTCTTTCATAAAGTTTTTTAACTTTTTCTGTATTTACAGAACGAATAAGATAAATAACCTCAGCATGATTTTGAACAACATTTGGAGATATTCCTCCTGTATCTGTAACAGCATAGTGTATTCTGTCTGTAGGCTCAATATGTTCTCTCATATAGTTAACACCAACATTCATTAATTCCACTGCATCTAAAGCACTTCTTCCTAAATGAGGAGATGCTGCTGCATGGGAAGAAATTCCTTTAAATCTGAAATATGCCTGACAGTTAGCCTGAAAAGAACCTGTAATAACAGCATTTCCTCCGGCAGGATGCCATGTAAGAGCAGCATCTAAATTATCAAAAACTCCCGCTCTTGCAAGATAGGCTTTCCCTGAGCCTCCCTCTTCTGCAGGACAGCCTATAAGAACAACTGTCCCTTTTTTATTATTTTCTTTCAGATAATCTCTTATAAGAAGAGCTGCTCCCACAGCTGCTGTTCCAAGAAGACAGTGTCCGCAGCCATGTCCGTTTGGTGTTTCCTCTCTTGGCACAGGCTCAGCTGTTCCTGCTTTCTGGCTCATTCCTGAAAGAGCATCAAACTCTGCCAGAATTCCTATAACAGGAGATCCCTCTCCTGCTGATGCAGTAAAAGCTGTTTCCATTTCAGCCACTCCGCTTTCTATTTTAAATCCCTGCTCTTTTAATACTTTCTGCAATGAAAGGCTCGATTTAAATTCTTCAAATTTAAGTTCAGAATAATCCCATATCTCTGCATTTAAATCAGCTAAAATTTTACTATATTTGTCACTGTATCTTTCCATGAATTATCCTTTCTTTTCCTATATTTTTATTTTAATCTCTAGTTTCCCTTAAATTCTTTTCCAAAGAAAATACGGCTGCTTACTGCTCCTGCAAGCAGAACAGCAATTCCAAGTCCTAAAGCAACAGCTGCCGTAACACCTGCTCCTGAACTCATTGGAAGCATAATGAAAAGGTTAAGCATAGCAAAATATATTATACTTGTTACTGTATAAGATAAAGAGTAGTTTGCAAGTGCAGGACTTTCTAATTCAGGGTCACAGATACGAAGAAGAAGAACTCCTGTTAAGAAAACTCCTGTAGCCATTCCTAAAGTACCAATCATCTGCTCGAACCAGTATCCTTTTAAGAATCTCTTACAGAATAATACTAAAGTTCCTGCTGTAACAACATATCCTACAAAAACCATTACAAGGATAGGAACGATATATGCAGCAACAGCCTTAATAGGAAGACTTGCAATAGCTGCAATTACAGCATATTCTGTGAATGAACCAGAAATTTTGCTTTTTACTTTATCGTCAACAAGATAGTTTAATTTTAATTTATTCATAATTCCCCAGATAATAAACATTACTATCATAGCATAAGCCCATACTGAAATGCTGCTGAATACAGGGATTTTCATTTTTTTGGCAAATGATAAAACAATATATGCAAGTCCGCATGCAACGAAAATTAAAGCTGCGTGGAATGCTACTGTATCAATAGAAGATGATAAAGTTGTTTCACGTCCTATTGAACCTTGTTTTGAAATATCTTTTTGATATCCGATACGAATAGGCTCAGGAATATCTGCCGGTTTTTTAAGAAGTGCTGTTTGTCCGTTACGGGCAGCCCAGTTTATTAAAACTATTCCTATTAAAATTCCTCCAACTATTCCGAAAGTTGCTGTTGTAATTGCAACACCTTGAGAAACTTCCCAATAAGGAAGATTTAATGAAGAAAGAATATTACCAAGTGTACCTGCTGTTCCGTGTCCTCCAACAAATCCAATGGCAAGTTCTATACCAAATACATCATATAAATCCTCTCCTGCAAAAAGAACGTGTGTTCCATATCCCACAGCAAACTGCAGCATAGATACTCCAAGTCCAACTCCAATAAGCGGAATTATATTTTTTAAAACATCTGAATCTCCTTTACCTTTTCCTGCACCTATAGAAAGTCCTAAAGGAACAGCTGCTACAACGGGAACTATAAAAACACCCGGTAAAAGAGAATAAATTTTAAACCATTCAGCCGGAACAGGAAGAACATCAAGTCCTTGAGGTCCGAAAAGTAAAAGAAGAGCTCCTCCGATTACCCCTGCCGGAATAAAAGTTTTTTGGAAAACTTTTATATTAGCTCTGATAAATACCCCTAAAAGCAGAAAAGCTCCAAGAAGACCTAAACTTTTCAAAAAATCTGTCAACATTGCACTAGTCATAATATATACCTCCCTACGTTTGAATTGCCTAAATTATAGCACCAGAACTCTCTGTTTGCAACATTTCATTATATAAAGTACATAAAAAAAAGAACTGTTGTGCTGATAATTTAGAATAAAATTCTCTTAGAAAAAATATCAGCTATCTATATTGCTCACAGAAAGAAAATTTGAAACTCGTTTCACTCAAACAGTCAAATTTTCTGTATTCTGTTTCGCTGCATAGATTACGCAGATATTTTTAAAATCGAGAATTTTATTCTTAATTTTATAGCTAAACAACAGTTTTTTTTATATTTAATTTTTATAAATTATTTTAGGATTATCTGTATTTAAATTTCCATGAGAATCCTACTGAAGCTGCAGCCTCCGGTCTAGGTCCCGGAGTAGCAGAAATTGTTCCGTGAATACGTAAGTTTCTTGTTGGTGCTCCTTCAACTCCAACTGCAACAGCTCCCTGATCTTTATAATATCCAACAGCTGCTCCAACTGTAATTTCATTTACATCTATCTCTTGGAATTTAACCCCGGCAGTTGCCATTGCATTTGCAACTCCCTTTTTATAAGAACGTTCTATTCTGTTTATCTTGTCAGAATTGTGACGAACTTCCTGAGCAACTCCGCTAAGGTCAGCATAAACTTCATTACGCACCTGTTCAAGCTGTTCCACATTTACTGCATCTGTTCTCTGTGTTCCTGCTGCCACATTTCCCAGTCTTGCAGGTTTTGTTGTTGAACCTTTTTTATCTACAAGAGATGTTTTTATTTCTGAATCTTTTACTTCTTTTGCATCAGCTTTTACATTTCCGCCTACGACATCAGATTCTTTATAGTATTTTCCATCAGCTGTTTCTGTAACTCTGTTTCCTTGTTCATCTGTGAAAGCCAGTTTAGACGAGCTTGCTTTTGCAACAGCTTTATCCATCTGTCCTTTTGTTACTGCATCAGAATCATTTTTTCCTTCTGACAGATTGCTGATAGTTTTATCTTTTCCGTTTATCACTAATCTGTTGTCAGTACCAGAAGGTTTTTCTCCAAAAGCAACAGTTCCATTTGAGCCGTTGATTTCAATTTTGTTATCTCCAGCTCCTGCTGTGATATTTCCTTTTTCAATAGTAACTGTTTTTGAAGGGTCATTTTTAGAAGGATCTTTTGCATCAGGAGTTGTAATGCTTACTTTTTCAACTTCTATATCTTTGTTAAGTCCTACAGTGACATTTTTTATTTTGCCGTTTTCTGAAACAGAGATATCTGCAGATATATTTTTATCTCCTTTAAATGTAAGTTTATCATTTTTCAGATTTACTTTTTGTTCATTGCCGTTGCTGTCGCTTATGTTAAGTCCTGCATTTCCCACACTGTTATTAACAGCTGATATTCTATTATCTACCTGTTCTTTATTATAATAATTATCTCCCAGATATTTATTAACAGTATCTCCTGTAACTGTTTTATTGTCTCCTTCTTGAATAGTTCCGCCGCCAATATCCATATTATCTATTTTGCTGTCAATTTTACCTATCTCTTTAGCAACAAAATCGTTTACATTTTTGTCTGTAACCAATGCACCTGTTGGTTTGTCTATATTGGCACCTTCATTTAATTTAGCTGTATATTTATCTTTATCAATATTAGATGCGTCTATTTTAGCTGAATTATCAATAGCTTTATCAACTGCATTTAAAGCATCTCCCACTGTGTTGTAATTCTCAGCTGCAGCATTTCCTGTTTTTAAAGCATAAGTTGGAGCTGTTACACTTCCGTCAGTTCCTATTTCTGCTCCTCCGCCTAAAGAGTTTACAATAGGTTTTAATTGAGAAATATTTACTGCATCAGATGAGGCTGTACCATTGTTTATTCCTGTAACTCTTTGGTTTCCGAAATCAACATTATCTTTGTTCAAAGCAACTGCTTTTCCTTGTCCTTTTATAGACTCAATGTCGACTAAGTTTTTGCTTAAGTTAAATTTAATAACTCCGTTTTCATTTGTCATTGCAATAGTGTTAGTTCCGTTTACAAAGTTAAGTCCTTTTTCCAAAGTTGTTTTTTGAGCTGTACCATTGTTTGCTTTGTAAGATAATTCTGTACTTCCCATATTATTTTTTATAGAAGAAATTTCATTGTACAGCTGTTTTCCGGTAACTGCGTCTGTTGAATCTTCATTTAATTCTGCATCCTGAAGATTAGTAACTTTTACTTTTGCTGTCCCGTTTCCTAAAGTAACCTGTGTTTTGTTTTCATTATCATATGTTACTGCTGGTTTTTTTACTGCAGAAGTAGGGTCTAATCCTAAATCCTTAAATTGTTTTATTGTTACAGCATCACTGTTGTCAGTTCCATCTGCAATTCCAGTAAGTTTTTTGTTTCCTAAATCAACTCCGCTGTCACTTAAAGTAATTTTCGTTCCGTTTTCTTTGTTGGAAATGCTTGTTATTCCTTTTAAATCACTGTTAAGAGAATATTTAACTGCTCCTCCGTCTTCTGCTGCAGCTGTAATATTATTATCTCCTTTAAATGTTAATCCATTAGAAAGAGTTGTTGTTTTTCCTGTTGTGTCCCCTTCTGCTTTATAGCTTAAATCAAGATTAGAAACACCTAAAGCATCTTTCCACTTTTTAACATTTTCAGTATTATTTGCTACGTTGCTTGCATCGGCTTTTGCGTAATCTGTTCCAATGTTTGTTGTTCCAGTTATCTCTTTTATTTTATCTTCGTTAAGTCCGACAGTAAATGTTTTCTTGTCTGCTTCATTTTGTGAAGTAACAGTAACAGCGCTATTATCTGCTGCTTTTACATCTATTGCCTCTATAGCTTTTGCCTTAATTACTTTTGTTCCCGCAGCATTTATATTATCTAAAGTTATATTTGCTTTACCTGACACTTCACCTTGAAGTTCTTGTATACTTGCCAGATTAGTTTCTATATTTTGAAGATTAGTATTAATGTTGTTAGTATTAGTAGTAATTCTAGTAGCATTACTATCTATATCTGCAGCATTTACAGCAACAGCTTTGTTAGTATTAAATAACTGCTTTCCATTAACTGCATCTGTTGAGTTTTCATTTAATTCGCCATCAGCTATTCCTGTAAGTTTTTTATTTCCTAAACTAACTCCATCATCATTTATAGTGATTGTTGTTCCAGTTCCTTTATTAGAAATGCTTGTTATTCCTGTTAAATCACTGTTAAGAGAATATTCAACTACCCCGCTGTCTTTTGCTGCAGCTGTAATATTGCTGTCTCCTTTGAATGTTAATCCATTAGAAAGAGTTGTTGTTTTTCCTGTTGCGTCCCCTTCTGCTTTATAGCTTAAATCAAGATTAGAAACACCTAAAGCATCTTTCCACTTTTTAACATTTTCAGTATTATTTGCTACGTTGCTTGCATCGGCTTTTGCATAATTTTCAGCAATAGTTGTTACAGAACCACTGATTGCAGCAAGCTGTCCTTCTGTTGCTGCTCTGTTATTTACAACATTGTCTTTATCCCATGTTGTATTTGTAAGTCCTGTTATTGTTGAACTGCTGTATGTCTGACCATCTGCATTTTTTACATTGTTAATTGATATTCCGCCGATATTCAAATTATCTTTTAAACCAAATGTAAGAGTATTGTTTCCATCAGCATTAGATGTTTCAACTTTTAAATTATTATCAGTTTTAAATCTCACTGTTTTGTCAAAACCTACTTTTTCTGCATTTCCATCATTAACAGCTATTTTCCAAGATTTACTTACATCAGCCATATTGTTGTTTAAAGTTTTTATACTTTCAGTGTTTTTGCTGATGTTAGTCGTATTTCCAGCAATAGCTGCAGTATTATTTTGTATATTTGTTTTGTTTTCAGCAACAGCTTTGTTAGTAGCATACAGCTGGTTTCCTGTTACAGCCTGATCTGACCCTTCTGCAATTTTCCCGTCTTTCAGATTTGCAAAAACTATTTTACCACCCATATCAGCGAATGTATGACCATCTGTACCTGTATATGTTCCTTCGTTTGTTCCTTTTGCACCAACAAAAACATTTTCTGGTGCTACTTCAATATCTTTAAGAGGTTCTCCAGACACAGTATTTGCAGCATAAAATTTTCCGTTATCACCTTTTACTACTTTCATAGCCTGACCATTTTGTTCAGTATAATAAGCCACATTCCCTTCTCTTTTTACATAACTTAAAGCTTTCAACTGACCAACAGTTGCTGCGTCTGTATCTAAAAATCCAGGTGCTACATTTATTATACGTCTTAAACCTACTTTTCCGTTATTATTCCATCCTCCTACAGAGATTACTCCTGCAGAAGAGTCAACGGGAAGTGCATACGATGAACCATCAGGTACATATCCTCTTTGATTTGATGCATCTACACCTGCAGGATTATCTTCCAAAACAGGCATTGCTGTTTTTGCGTTAGGGTCATATTTATAAAGAGTTGTTGATTTAAAACCTAATGCAACTGAGTTATCCATATCAGCTTTTGTATTGTTTCCTAAAGCTATTGAAGAATCTCCTGTTACCATAGCATCTTTTCCGAATGCAGCAGAACTTTGTGCTCCATTTTTTATAACAGCACCTGTTCCTAAAGCAATAGAGTTCTCTGCATTTTCTCCTACCACTGCCTTTGTTCCAAGAGCGATAGAGTTCATTGCATTTTCTTCTATTACAGCTTCTGTTCCAAGAGATATTGAGTTTAGAGATTTAGCTCTTGTTCCTCTTCCTATTCCGATACTTTGTATTGATGATGTTACAGAATCATAACCTATTGCTATTGTTCCATCAGCTGTACTTGTTGCTGATGAACCGATTAAAACTGAGTTTCCTCCGCTGCTTTGAGCAGAAGTTCCTATAATAACATTGTTTCCTTTTTCAGAATATGCCCCTACTCCCAGAGCAACTGTATTAGGTGCCTCATCTGATACATAAGCCAGAGAACCTATTCCAATAGAGTTGTTTCCAAATACTCCTAACCCTGACCCTAAGGCAATAGAGTTATTACCATTTGAAAAAGAATTGCTTCCTAAAGCAATACTGTTGTCCCCTTTCTTACGTGTTTTCTTTATCTGAACATTTTCACCTGTTTGAAGAACTACATCTCCTGTTTCGTTGTATGTATAATTTACTTTTTTTATCTCGTTTAGTTTGCTTTTAACAGTTTCAAGACTTGATCCGTTATTAAATCCTTCACGAACAATTTCGTTATTAGCTCCTGTTAAAAAGGAATTATTATTATCTTTATGAAAACTTTTTAAGTTTTTTATAAGAGCATCTTGTGAGGCTGCTGTTAAAGATGCGTTAGCCCCTGTTGTATGCCCTATTGCAATAGATCCGCCTCCTATTGCTTTCGCATTATAACCATAAGACATTGCTCCTGCTGCTGAAGATTCGTTTTTATTTCCTACTGCCAGAGAGTTTGCTGCAAATACTCTTGACTGCTCTCCTATTGCAACTCCGTTTAATGCATCTTTAGAAACAAAAGATCTTAGTCCTAAAGCTGTAGAACCATCTGCCAACGCAAATGAAAGTGTTCCAAGAGCTGTTGCTCCATTACCATAAGCTACAGTTCTTGACCCGATAGCTATGGCTCCGTTTCCCCTTGAATAAGTTGGAGAATAAATATTTCTTTCTACATATTTCTTATCAAAATTTGCTTTTGTGATAAAAGGATTATCTCCTTCATATAAATCTTTATAAATATCCCTTATTGTACTTTCGGGCAGACTGTCTCTGTAAACATCTTCTATATCATCATTTCCTATAGCTATTGAAGAATTTCCTTTAGCATAAGTATCTGCACCTACTGCTACACTCTGTTTCCCTGCTATTGAATTTTGTCCTACTGCAACAGCCTGACTTCCAACAGCACCAGCATTGTTACCAATTGTTGTTACTCCTGATTCTTGTGTATAACTTTCTGTTCCTATAACAACTGATTCTTTTGCAGCTTTATTTTCTTTTGCTTTAGGACCGGAAGTTGGAGCAAGAATAATAGAACTTGACTGTGTCCCGGCTCCCTGAGCACTAGTTGCTCCGCTCCCTGGTTCTGTTACTGTCCATGCTGAATAAGCTGGAGTTGAAAGCCCCAATATCCCAGAAATAAGAAATCCCACCAGTATTCCTTGAGAAAAAGATATTTTCCCTTTTAAAATTTTCTTAAGATACTTTTCGTTTTCTGAATAATTTTTAACTTTTGTCACCCTTATATAACCGTCCTATTTTTTTAATTTCATGTTTAATATACTGTAATTTTCCCTGATAAAATATTTGTTCCTGTACATAAAAATACTATAATTGTATTTTTTAAAATCTTAAATTATGCTGATACAAAATTAAAGATATAATTGTATATGTATCAGCACAAAGACATTATAGTATATTTGGTGTAATAAATCAACTGATTTATTTTTTGTTTTTCTTTACATAATACTTTATTTTTTATAAAAATAATTTGAAATACTATTTTAATCAGTGTTTTACTTAGTAAAATAAATTTTAAAAACAATAAAAAATTTTTTATTTTTTATAAAATAATTTTTAAAATTCTTTATATTAAAAAATATGATATAATATGAAAGAAATATTTTATATACTCCAGGAGGAAAAAATGAAAAAATATATTATGGCAGCTCTTTTGCTTTCGTTCAATTTATACGGAGCAACAATTTACGAAACTGCATTAAAAGATTTAAAAATGGAAGAA
>UQOH01000064.1 GCA_900542625.1 uncultured Fusobacterium sp. | reverse complement strand
AAAAATTTTTCATAAATATTGAAATTTACTTTTTATATATGCATCTACCATCAGCCTGATGCTGAGGAGTCATTGTAATTTCTGTTAATTGCACATTATGTGGAATATTAGCAGCATATACAATAGTATCTGCTATATCATCTGGAGTAAGAGCCTCTATACCTCTGTATACAGCATCTGCTCTTTCTTTATCTCCTTTAAATCTTACCATACTGAATCCTGTTTCAACAACGCCAGGCTGAATATTAGTAACTTTTACAGGAGTATCAACTAAATCTATTCTTAAGCCGTCACTTAATAATTTTATCGCAGCTTTTGTTGCACAATAGATTGCTCCACCAGCATAAGCAGCAGTTCCTGCTATTGAACCAATATTTATTACATGCCCTTCTATGTTATATTTAAGCATTAATGGAACAACTACTCTTGTAACATAAAGCATTCCTTTTATGTTTGTGTCTATAACAGTATCAATATCATCTATTTCAGCAAGATAAACTTTATCAAGTCCATAAGCTAAACCGGCATTATTTACTAATATACTTATTTTCTGCCAGTCTTCAGGAAGATCATGTATAGCTTTTTCAATTCCTTTAGCATCTCTTACATCTACAACCAAAAGTTTTATTTCTACATTATATTTTTCTTGTATCTCTTTTTTAAGGTGTTCACCTTTTTCTGCATTTCTTATCATTAGAATTAGTTTACATCCCATTTTTGCAAAACCAAAGGCTGTACTTCTTCCAATTCCTGCTGTTGCACCAGTAATTAATACTACTTTTCCATTTAATCTGCTTTCCATAAAGTCCTCCCTATTTAACTTAATATATACTTTTCTTTTATCTTATCAACTGTATCATACATATTGGTATCTTTATCTATTTCAACACTGAAGTCACAAGAAATTTTATACAAAAATTTTCTTTTATCATACAGCTCCGTTATTCTTTCATAAACGTTTTCAACATTTAAAAGAGGTCTGTGCTTTCTGTTTTTAACTCGCTCATATATACAATCTATGTCACAATTTAAGTATACTACAAAAGACGTTTCTCTTAAGCTTTTTATGTTGTTGTTGTCTATTATAACTCCACCGCCTGTAGAAATTACAATATTATTTTCAACAGATTCTCTGGCAATAATTTTTCTTTCTAAATCTCTAAAGTAGTTTTCTCCGTCCTGCTCAAAAATTTCTGCTATTGTTCTTTTTTCTATTCTTACAATCTCTTTATCTATGTCAATATATTTCATATCCAAAGCTTTTGCCAGAAGTCTTCCTATTGTTGTTTTTCCACTGCCCATAAAACCAATAAGAGCAATATTATCTTTCATATTTTCACCTCTCATATTAAAGTATACCATACCTTAAAATTAATTCATATCATATTTTTAATTTGTAAAAAAATATATTAATATTCCAAATTTTGTACTATAATATAGTATAAAATTTATCTAAGGAGTTGGTAAAAATAGAAAATAAAATTTTAATTATAAATACCGGCGGAACTATATGTATGGTTCATCAAGAAAAGGACAATCCATACAGCCCCTTAAGACCTGCAAATGACTGGTCTGAAATATCAAAAGATTTTCCAGTGTTAGAAAATTTCCCTATAGATTATTATCAGCTTAATCCTTTGATAGATTCTTCAAATATGTCACCTGATATATGGGTAAAACTGGCAGATATAATTTCTAAAAATTATGACAGATATAGAGGATTTGTGATTCTACATGGAACTGATACTATGGCATACACAGCTTCTGCTCTTTCATTTGCATTGAAAAATCTTTCAAAGCCTGTTATTCTTACAGGCTCACAGAAACCTCTTCAGGAGATAAGAAGCGATGCTCTGCAAAATCTTATTACTTCCATTCAGATAGCAGGGCACTCTATGTATGATATTCCTCTTGTTCCGGAAGTTGCAATATTCTTCAGAGATTCTCTTATAAGAGGTAACAGAGCCAGAAAAAATGATGCTACTAATTATTTTGGATTTTCTTCTCCAAATTACCCTGTTCTTGGAAAAGTTGGAGTGGAGATAAAAATTTCTAAAAATATTTCTCCGGTGCCTAAGAAAAAATTTTATGCTGAACCTTTTTTTGATAATAATGTTCTTGTATTTGAGCTTTTCCCCGGGTTGAAACCTGAATTTTTAAAAAGCTTTTTTTCAAGCCTCACTGGATTAAAAGGTGTTGTTTTAAAAACATTTGGAAATGGAAATGCTCCGACTTCTGAAGAGTTTTTAAATGTTATTAAATATCTTGGTACTCTTGGAATAGTTGTAGTAAATATTTCACAATGTACAACAGGAATGGTTAAAATGGGGTTATATGAGGCAAGCAGCGATTTGATAAAAGCCGGAGTTGTGAGCGGAAGTGATTTGACACCGGAGGCTGCTGTAACAAAACTTATGTATCTTCTTGGAAAAAAATTATCTATTGAAGAAATAAAAGCAAATATGCTGATAAATCTTATTGGTGAACAGTCAATAAGTCAATGCAGTTATGAAATTAAAAATACAGGTTTTTCAAATATGTTTTCACGCACTATCTCTCTTCCAAAGAAAATTTCTGCTGATGATTTAGTAAAAATTGACGTGGACATACATAATATCACTTTGAAAGACAGCAGTAAATTATCATCTAAATTTAAACTTGATGTTTTTAATAATTCTGATGATTTAATGGGAAAAAGCCATCTTTTAGAAAAAGATTTAAAGAGCAGTCAGTCTATTTTTACAACAATATCTTATACATCAAAGAATTATATTTTTAATGACGACAAGCTGATTATAAATCTTTCTTCAAATGATGATTTTTCTTTTGAACATATGAATATTAATATATTTTATGAAAATATATAGATAACACAAATTAATCTAAGAATAAAATTCTCTAAAAAATATGGAGAATTTTATTCTTATTTTTAATTAATTTTTACAAATAAGTGATTCAGCAAAAGCTCTCGCATTTTCTAAATCATTATTATCCGGATGAGTTGATGCATCTTTCCATCTTTTTATTCTCTCTTCGTTTACAGCCATAGCATGACCTGATGGAAGAGTTTTCATAAACTCTATAAGTTTTGGATCTATTGCTCCCTGACAGAAAAATTTCCCCATAATTTTATTTGAATTTTTCATTAAAAGCTCTTCAATATTTTTTACACAGTCTTTAGCATGGTCGGAGTCTGGATAAGCTCCAAGTGTAAAGAAATATGCTGTATTTTTGTTTTTAATAAGATTTACAGCTTTTAAAGCAGCAGCATAAAAATTTGCTCTGTCAATCCACCCTCCAATAATTACCAAATCATATTTTTCTACATTCTGTAATTCTGACACAGGGATAAGATCTGCTGTTGGAATACCTGCTTTTACAGCCTCAGCTATTTTTTTTGTATTTCCTGTTTTTGATGAATAAGTGATAAGAATATTCATTTTTCATTCTCCTTTTTTTAGTATGCCTGTTTAAATTATAATTTTTTATCTCTAAAACGATTTTTATTATATCTTAAATTATTTTAATAGTCAAATTATTTATTTGAAAAATATATTGACTAAAAAAATAAAAAAATATATAATGTCATATGCTAAGTTTTTAAATAATAAGTGAAAATAGATTTAAATAAAATTAGGAGATAGACATGATTAAAAAAATATGCAGATATTATTTTAAAGAGAAAAAACTTCTTGTAAGTTTTTTAACAGCAAGTTTTTTTGTAACCCTTTTAGATTTATATGGACCTGTAATTGTACAGAATCTTATCGACATTTCAATTCCCAAGAAAGATGTAAAAGAATTTATGTTTTACTCTTTTGCCCTTCTTGGAATTTATATTATCCGTTTCGGAGTATCTCTTTATTCATCTTCAAGGGGACAGCTTATGGGAAACAAGATAAAGTTTGCTATGAGAGAAAATCTTTTCAGAAAAATTCTAAACCAGCCTGATAAATTTTTCATGGAAAAACAGAGCGGAGATTTGATTTCAAGAGTAACAAACGACCTTGAAAATGTATCTGCTCTTCTTTACAGAGGACTGGAAGACTTTCTTTTTTCTGTGCTTTCAATTATAGGAGCACTAATTCTTATGGTTAATTTTAATGGGAAACTGACTTTAATTACAATGCTCCCTCTTCCAATAGCTGTATATTTTACTGTTGCCCAAAATAAAAAGCTGAAAAAAGGATATTTTGATGTAAGAACAAAAATATCTATTCTTACATCAGGAGTTCACGATACTCTGAAAACTATATTTTTTATAAAAGACAATCTTTTGGAAGAGGACAGTTTGGAAAAATTTTCTCAAAAAAATAAAAGTCTTTTAAAAACGGAAGAAAAAAATATATTCAACACTTCTGCTCTTATGTCAGGAGTAAATCTATATAACCAGATAACACAACTTATTGTAATCTTTGCAGGAGGATATCTGCATATAAAAGGACAGTTAAGTCTGGGTGTTATTGTAAGTTTTATTCTTTTGACAAATAGATTCAGAATTTATCTTTTAAGACTTATGGGGCTTATTGATGTTTTTCAGAGAGGGGCAACAGGGATTGCAAGATTTTTTGAAATAATGAATATTCCTGATGAAGAAGAGGGAAATATCTGTATAAAAGATGAAATTAAAAATATCAGAATAGAAAATTTAAATTTTGCTTTTGGGGAAAAACAGATTTTAAAAAACATATCTTTTGAAGTCAGAAAAGGAGAAAAAATTGCATTAGTTGGAGAAAGCGGAGCAGGAAAGACTACAATATTCTCTCTTCTTAAGAAAACTTTTTCATCAGATGAAAACAGCATCTTTATAAATAACAATCCTGTTAATAACATAGACAGAAAAAGTCTTTTGAAAAAAATTGCAGTAGTAGACCACAAAGAAAATATTATGAATGAGTCACTTCTTGAAAATATAAAAATAATAAAAAAAGATGCAGACGAAAAAGAGATACAAAGAGTTTTTTCTTTGTCGCATCTTAAAGATATGGTTGAAACATTGGAAAATAAAGAAGACACAAAACTTGGAGAGGGAGGAGTTAATTTAAGTTCCGGACAGAAACAAAGGCTGGCAATAGCAAGAATTTTTTTGAAAAATCCTGATGTAATTCTTCTAGATGAGGGAACTTCTGCTCTTGACAATATTCTGGAAAAAAAGATAACAGAAAATATTTTTAAAGAATTTGAGGATAAAATAATAATTACTATAGCTCACAGATTAAACACAATCAAAAGCTTTGACAAAATAATTGTTCTTGACAATGGAGAAATTGTAGAAAAAGGTAATTTTAATGAACTTATGGAGAAAAAAGGATATTTTTATAAAATGTATTCAGCAAATTAGAATTTTAGTTTATAATAAAAATTTTTTTGCTTATTTTTATCCTTTCTAAAACATTTAAAATTAAAGTTAAAAAAATATTTTAATAATCAAATTATTTAATATATTTATTTTTTGACTTGACAATATTACTACAAAAGTTTAAAATGAGAAAGTATTTTTAAAGGGAACTTTAGAGTTCCTGTTTTTAGGAGGAAATTATGATAAAAAATCTACTGTTATTTGACAAAAGGCTTAAATCTCATCACGACAGCAGCAGTTTAGTAAATAAATATATTCCGGGAGAAAGAGCATCTAAAGAAATATTTGAAATTATGCTTGAGAAATCTCCGGATAACAGAAAAAAAGCAATCTATGTGCACACACCTTACTGTGACAAAATATGCTCTTTCTGTAATCTTAACAGAAAACAGATAGACGGGAGTCTTGATTCATATGCTCAGTATATAGCAGATGAATTTGATAAATACGGAAAAACAAAATATTTCAAAGAGAGTATTTTTGATGTAATTTTCTTTGGAGGAGGAACACCAACAGTTTATAAACCAAACCAGCTGGAAATAATTCTTCAGAGTATTCAAAAAAATGTAAAACTTTCAGAAAATTATGAGTTTACATTTGAAACAACTCTTCATAATCTTTCTGAGGAAAAACTAAAAATTATGATGAAATACGGCGTTAACAGACTGAGTGTTGGGATACAGACTTTTTCTGAAAGAGGAAGAGTTTTCTATAACAGAACTTATGGAAAAGACGAAGTAATTGCAAGACTTAAAAAATTAAAGGACTTTTTCAAAGGTGATGTGTGTGTGGATATAATTTATAATTTCCCTGACCAGACACTTGAAGAAGTTGTTGAAGATGCAAGAATTGTAAAAGAGCTTGAACTGAGCAGTGCAAGTTTTTATTCTTTAATGGTTCATGACGGTTCAAAACTTTCAAAGGACATTGAGGAAGAGAAAGTTAAAATGGAAGAGGATATGAAAAAAGATTATCTTCTGTATCAGCATTTTATGGACGAAATGTTGAGAGAAAACAAGTATCATATTCTTGAACTTACAAAAATTGCAAAAAACAGCGGAGATAATTATCAATATATAAAAGTGAGAAACACAGGAGGAGATACTTTCCCAATCGGTGTGGGAGCAGGCGGGAATGTTCAGGGAATAGGAGTTTACAGAATGAGTAAAGAGATGGCATTTTATTCTCAGGAAACTGAATATCACAGCAGATTTTCAAAACTTTCAGGAATTATGCAGTTTCCTGAAATTCCTAAAAAGATGGTAAAGGATATTCTTTCTGAAACTGAATACAGATATTTTGTGGAAAAAATAGACGATTATAAAAAAGAAGGATTAATAGTGGAAACAGAAGAAGCTTATAATCTTACAAAAGATGGGGTATTTTGGGGAAATAACTTATCAAGCGATATAATTATATCTGTTCTTGAAAAAGTTTTTAATAAATAATAAAGATTATATTTTTTAATTTAAGAAAGGGGACAACATGGACAAGAAAAAGATAGCTTTACTTTGGGCGGTCTTAGCAGCAGCATCTTATGGGGAGACAACAGTTAACTTAGACAGGACAATAGTTAAATCTGTAACAGGATTTGAAACAGATATGAGAAAGGTTGCGGCTACACCGACAGTTGTGACATCAAAACAAATTCAGGAAAAAAATTATAAAACTGTTGAAGAAGTATTAAAAGATATGCCAAGTATTTCAGTATCTAAAGATACTTTTGGTTCAACTATTGATTTAAGAGGACAGGGTTCTACAATAGCTAAAAGAAATGTACAGATATTAATTGATGGAGTTGCAGTAAATTCTCTTGATACATCAATGACAAGTACACCAATTAATACAATTCCTGTAAGTTCTATTGAAAGAATTGAAGTAATTCCTGGAGGAGGTTCCGTTCTTTATGGTTCAGGAACAGCAGGCGGAGTTATCAATATTATAACTAAAGAGGGAAAAGGATTAAGAGGAAATGCTTCTTATGAACGTGCAAGTTATGATGGAAACAAATATGATATGTCAGTAGGTCAGACTTTTGGAAAATTTGATGTAGATTTATTATACAGCAAAACTGATGCAGATGGATATAGAAATGAAGCACATGATGACACAGAATTTTTCCAAGGAAAAGTAAAATACAATATTTCTGACAAACAAGATATTGAATTTAAATATAGTAATTATGATTCAGAAATATTTTCTCCTGGAAGCTTAACAAAAGCAGAACTGGATGCTGACAGAAAACAAACAGGCAGTGAAAAAGTTGCAAGAATTACAACTAAAAAAGATGACTATGTTGTAACTTATAATGCTGAACTTACTGATAATTTAGAATTTAACTTAGTTGGATTCCATCAACAGACAAAAATGAGAATAGCTAATAAAGGTGAGGCTGATTATGGTTTCTTTGACGATAAAAAAGTTGGACTTAAGCCTAAATTTAAATACTCTTATGGTGAAGGAAATATAGCAGGAAGTTCAGTAGTATTCGGACTTGATTATATTGATAATGATGCACAGAGATTGGCTAATATGGGTGGAACGGCATCTATGGGAGGTCAAAATTATACTGTAATTACTACAACGACAAATGATTTTACTAAAAAAACTCTTGGCGGATTTGTAATGAATAACCTGAAATATAAAAAGTTTGAATTTAATCAAGGAATCAGATATGAAAAATCAGATTATGATATTAAAAGAACGTCTGTAACAACAATGAATGGAACCCCAATGGGAACTCCTAAATCAATCTCTGCTTCTAAAGATGAAGATAATTTTGCTTTTGAATTATCAGGAAGCTATTTATATTCTGATACAGGAAAAATTTACACTAGATTAGAGCAAGGATTTACTTCTCCTCCTCCTGCATTATTAACTGATGCTATTCCAAGTGGAAGTAGTACAAAATATGAATTAAATGATCTTGAGTCAGAAACATATAGAAGTATTGAATTTGGCTGGTCAGACTTTATAGCAGATAATACAGCTGCAAATGTTTCAGTTTTCTATACACTTACAGATAATGAAATTTATACAAATATGAGCCAAATGGGAAAATATGCTCAAAAAATATTAAACTACAACATTGATAAAACAGAAAGATATGGAGCAGAAATTTCCTTAGAACACTATTTTGGAAAACTGACTCTGTCTGAATCATATCAATATATAAAAGCTAAAATAAAAGACGGAACTGAAAAAACATATACTAATGATGGAAAAAGAACTGATGGAGCAGATTTATCAGGAAGATATATAGAAGGTGTACCTGAACATAAATTTACTTTAGGTGCTAAATATGATTTCACAGAACGTTTCAATATTAATGGAGATATAGTTTATACAGGAAAATCATACATAGAAAATACTAATGTTGCAGGAAAAGCAGATGATTATGTTGTAGTAAATATCAGAGCAGGATATACATTTGATAAAGGACTTCAGCTTTATGCAGGAATTAATAACTTATTCAATGAAAAATATAATGATGATATAAATTACAGCAGCGGTAAACTTACTTATGATCCAGCAGCTGAAAGAAATTACTATGCAGGATTCAGATATACTTTCTAATTTGACAAACAATATTTAAAAAGATAAACTATTTATAAACAGAGTTTAAAATAATTAAAAAATTAAAATGTGAGGAATAAAAATGAATAAAATATTACCTATAGTTCTTACAATAGGAATAATTGCAGCAGGAATACTTTCCATACCTTTGGGAAGTGTTCCTATTCCTCTGGAATATATATTTTCTCCAGAGAAAGCTCCTGAGTATGTAAAAACCATTATATTCAATTTAAGACTTCCGAGAATAGTTATGGCAGTACTGGTTGGAATGATGCTTTCTTCAAGCGGAGCAGTTGTTCAGACTGTATTCCAAAATCCTCTGGCAGATCCATATATAATAGGAATTGCAGCCAGTGCAACTTTTGGAGCAGTAATTGCTTTTATATTTGATATGCCTGATTTCATGTATGGAGCTCTGGCTTTTATAATGTGTCTTGTAAGTACATTTCTTATTTTTAAAATGGCAAAAAAAGGAAATAAAGTAAATGTTACAACTCTTCTTATAGTGGGAATAGCAGTTTCATCTTTTTTAGGTGCATTTACATCTTTTGCAATGTATTTAATAGGGGAAGATTCTTTTAAGATAACAATGTGGATGATGGGATACTTAGGAAATGCTACATGGGAAAGAGTTTTATTCATTTCGGTTCCTTTGGTTTTATCTATAATATATTTTTATATGAAAAGACATGAGCTTGATGCTCTTTTATCAGGTGATGAAGAGGCACATTCTTTGGGAGTTGATGTAAATAAACTGAAAGTAAAAACACTTACAGCTGCGGCTCTTGTTGTGGCTTTTTCTGTGGCTTTTTCAGGAATGATAGGTTTTGTAGGGCTTATTGTTCCTCATACAATAAGAATGATTGTGGGACCTTCCAACAGCAGACTTCTTCCAAACACAATACTTGCAGGAGGGCTTTTTCTTCTTATATGTGATACTTTCGGAAGAATTATTCTTGCTCCTGTAGAAGTTCCTATAGGAGTAATAACAGCATTTTTCGGAGCGCCGTTCTTTTTATATCTGGCACTAAAAAATAAAAGGAGAGATTTTTAATGGGAATAATAGATATTAAAAACTTAAACTTTTCTTATGGAAACAGACAGATATTAAGAGAGATAAGCCTGAACATACCTGAAAGAAAATTAACAGGGATTCTTGGTCCTAACGGATGTGGAAAAACTACCCTTTTAAAAAATATACTTGGCTATCTAAAAAGTGATAATGGAAAAATCATTATAAATCACAGAGAAAGCAGAGAGTATTCTCAAAAAGAAAAAGCGAAAATAATGTCTTTCGTTCCTCAAAAATCTCAGCTTATGTCAGGCTTGGAAGTAGAAGAGTTTGTTTTAATGGGAAGACTTCCCCATTTGAAAAACAGCTGGGACGGATACTCAAAACATGATAAAGAAACAGCTCACAGATATCTTCTTCAATTAGATTTAGGAAAATTTGCAAAAAGAAAAGCAGTCACTCTTTCAGGAGGAGAGTTTCAAAGAGTTCTTTTAGCAAGAGCTTTAACACAGGAAACAGATATCATTCTTCTTGACGAGCCTACATCAGCTCTTGATCTGAATCATGCACTTGAATTAATGGGAAAAGTAAAAGAGTGTGTGGCAGAAAAAAATATTACAGCAGTGGCAGTTCTCCATGATTTAAACTTGGCAGCAATGTTTTGTGACGAAATTATTATGCTGAAAGAGGGAAAAGTTTACTGCCATGGAAAACCAAAAGAAACAATTACAGCTGAAAATTTAAAAGCTGTTTATGATTTGGACTGTACAATTTTTGAAACAGAAAAAGGAATACCATATGTTATTCCAAAATTAAAGGAGATAAAATAATGTTGAAAAAAATCCTTACAGGATTCATGCTTTTTCTATTGAGCTGTCCTTTAATGGCTTTCACAATAGAAAATAATATGCTTAAAGACAGCAGAGGGAACAATATAAAATTAGAGGAATACAACAGAATAATAATTCTGGATCCTGCTGTTGTAGAAACTTTTTATATGATTGGGGCAGAAGATAAAATTGCAGCTATTGGAAGTACAGCAAAAAGTAAAATTTACCCTGAAGAAAAAACAAAAAACCTTCCTTCAGTGGGAAATATTGTAAATATGAGTTTGGAAAAAGTTCTGTCTTTTTCTCCTGACCTTGTTATATTAAATGTAATGTCTGTTAACACAGAAACAAATCTTAAAAATATGAATATTCCTGTAATTATTAATGAAGCAGGAAGTTTTGATGAGATACTTGAAAATATTAAAATATATGGAAAAATAACAGGAAAAGAGAAAGAGGCTGAAAAACTTTATAATATCAGTGTAAAAAAACTTGAGAATTTAAAGAAAAATGTGGAAGATAAACCACTAAATCTTAAAGGAACACTTCTTTACTCTACGTCTCCAATGATGGCTTTTAACAGCAAATCACTTCCTGGACAGATTTTAGATCTTCTTGGAGTTGAAAATATAGCTGATAATCTTATTGGTGATAAACCTATTATTTCTTCTGAATTTTTATTAAAGGAAAATCCTGATTTCTTAGGAGGAGCTATGAGTATAAAATCTTCTAAGGATATTTTAAACAGCAGTCCTGTTGTTAAGGAAACTAAAG
>UQOH01000063.1 GCA_900542625.1 uncultured Fusobacterium sp. | reverse complement strand
GGGGCTGGCGCTGGGAACATCTTCCCATGCCATCGGTACCAGCAAGGCATTGGAGCTGGGAGAGATTCAGGCAGCCATGAGCAGCCTTGCCATCGCCGTAACCGGTATCCTGACCGTGATTGTGGGACCGATTGTGGCCGGTTTTTATTAAAATTTGGAAAAAATAAAAAAAGTTTAAAAAATATTTTTTAAAAAATTATATTAGTTTGACGCTCTGAAAAAACCTGTTTTATAAGTAAGTGTCTTAGAATTATAGGTTTTTATTTTTGAAAAAGATGATTTTGCATTTAATGATGTCCCTGTTTTTTTTATATGGCTTAAAGCTTCAAAAGGGGTATTAAAAGACAGAATTGTTTCTCTTTCAAAATCTTCAACATTTTTAAAATATTTTTTTAATATTTCTGTTATTTTTTCTCTGCTGTAATACTTCAGGCTTACACCAAAATGATTTTTAATCTCCTGCATATTTCCATCAAGATATATAGAAAAAACTAGATTATCTGTACATAAAGATATGGATTTTATAAGCTGTTCCAAATCATCTGCCCATTGAAAGCATGAGCTTGAAACAATAAAATCATATTTCTGATTAAGAAAGTTTTTCATATCTCCGCACAGAAAAAACTTATATTTTATATCACTTATATATTTTTCAGTATTATAAAAATCATTAAGAATAAGATTTTCAGCAGGAATTTTTTTTATAAGTTCTCTTGTAAAAAAACCTGTTCCGCACCCTAATTCCAAAATATTTTTATACTGCTCCATGTGTTCTGGAAGAAGCCCTGAAAGAACAGCAGCAGCCTCCTTTTGAACAACAGCATTATCATTATATGTAGAAAAATTTTTATTGAAATTCATATCTCTCCTAAAAAATATTTCCATTCATCAAAAGCATGAAAAATATAGTGAGTTCCCTCTATTTCAACAAACGGAATATTGTGTTTTTTATAATATATTTTTTGAGTCTCGCTTTTTATAATAAGGTCATTATCAGAGATAAACGCCTTATCAATACAGTTTTGATTTATAAAATAATAATTGTCTGTAAAATATTTAAGTTCATCTCTAAGCTCTGAAATTGATTTTTTTGAATGAAAATTTTCTATCCCTATTTTTTTATAAAAAAGATTAAGATTTTTTTCATCAAGATTTTTATATGTAAGAACTATAACTCTTTTATTAAGATTTTCCTTTTCCATAAGATGAGGAATACCGTTTATAGAAACTGTATATATTTTTTCAGGAAGATATTCCTGATGTTTTGAAATAAAATCAGCCATGTAAAAAACCCCGAAAGACCATCCTATGAAATATATTTTTTCATATTCTTTTAAAATTTTAAAATCAAAATCATATGGAAAAGTCAGAGAAAAGAAATCAGAATTTTCAGGCACTTTCATATGAGAATGAATGGAAGCGTCCATTCCCCAGCCGTTAAAAAACAGTATTGCATTCATTTTTAAAATCCTCTAAGAAGTTTTTAATCTCGTCTTTTGTTATTTCTGAGTGAAGGCTTATTCTTATTCTTTCTCCTCCCTTTGGAACAGTTGGACTTTTAATCCCATAAACAAGCCAGCCTTTTTGTCTAAGTTTTTCTGTTATCATATCTGTTTTACTGTTGCTGCCAATAACAAGCCCTATAATCTGTGAGTCTGACACTGTATCAATGTTCATCTCTTTCATAAGATTTAAAGTATAATTTTTTAAATCTTCAAGTTTTTTTATCTTTTCATCAAAGTTTTTCATATTATTTAAAATATACAGATTCCAAAGATTATTTACAGGAGGAAGTGCTGTTGAATAAATAAACTCTTTCCCATAGTTTATAATATAATCTTTAAAGTCCTGCTCACATATTACATATGCTCCAACAGAGCCTCCTCCTTTTCCAAGAGGAATACACAAGAAATCTATATTTTTAACAAGATTTTCATTATAGGCAATTCCATAGCCGTAAACACCAAAAGAGTGAGCCTCATCTATCATCAAATCTGCATTATATTTTTTCTTTATCTCAACAAGTTTTTTCAAATCAGCAGTATCTCCGTCCATGCTGTATACAGATTCTGAAACAATAAGAATATCATCATAATCTTTTCTGTATTTTTCCAAAAGGCTTTCAAGATTTTCCATATCAAGATGTTTGTATCTTAGAAACCTGCTTGTGCTTGAAACTATTCCTGCATATATGCTTGCATGATTAAGTCTGTCTGTAAGAATAAGGCTGTTCTTATTATAAAAAGTTTCTATAATTGTTTTGTTTGCACAAAAACCGCTGTTCATAACAAGAGCCGGTTTCTTATAAATCTCCTCTATTCTTTTTTCAAGGTGAGAAACAATATCATAAGTTCCTGTAATCAGTCTTGAAGAACTTGAAGAAAAAGAAAATTCAGACAGATATTTATCTATAAAATTTTTTTTCAAAACTTCATCATGTGCCAGAAAAAGATAATCATTTGAAGAGAGATTAACCATATTTTTATCAAAAACTTTTAAAGCTCTGAAATTATTTTCCTGTTTTTTTAAGTTTAGATTTTCTTTTAATATCTCTCTATTCATTTTCAGACTCCAAATACTCTTCAATTGATTGACGGCATATTTCAAGCATTTCATCTATCTCTTCATATGAAATTATAAACGGCGGCATAAAATAAATTGTATCTCCAAGAGGTCTTAAAATTGCTCCGTGCTTTAATGCTGTTTTATAAATATTGTATCCTGTTCTTTTTCTTGGGTTATATCTCTCTTTTGTTTCTTTGTTCTTAACTATTTCCATAGCTCCTATAATCCCTATTCTTCTTATCTCTCCAATATAAGGCTTATCTTTGAAAATCTCTTCTGCTTTTCTTTGAAGATATTCTCCCTTTTCATTTATCATTTTTAAAATATTTTCTTCTTCATATATTTTTAAAACTTCAAGAGCAATTCTGCATCCTATTGGGTTTCCTGAAAAACTGTGAGAGTGAAGAAAAGATTTTCCCTCAAAATAATCAGCATAGAAAGAGTTGTATATATCATCTGTCATAAGAACAATAGACATTGGATAATATCCTGCTGTAAGAGCTTTTCCTATAGTCATAATGTCAGGAGATATTCCTGCATGTTCACAGGCAAACATCTTTCCTGTTCTTCCAAAACCAACAGCAATTTCATCTGCAATCAGATGTATATTATATTCTTTTGTAATGGCTCTTAATTTTTTCAGATATACAGGCGAATATATTTTCATTCCTCCTGCTCCCTGTACCATTGGTTCTATAATAATTCCCGAAAGCTCTTCATGATATTCTTTTACAGCTTTTTCCATATGGCAGAAACATTCTGCATCACATGTTTTGTAATCTTTCTTAAAAGGACAGTTAAAACAGTCTGGTCCTTGTATTTTTATTCCGTCATTAATAAGAGGTTTGTAAGTTTTTGTAAAGAAATCTATATCTCCAACAGAAAGTGCTCCTATTGTTTCACCGTGATATGAATTTTTTATTGCAGCAAATCTTCTTTTTTTAGTGAACCCTTTCTGCTGCTGACATTGGAAAGACAGTTTAAGTGCCACTTCAACACCGGAAGAACCGTTATCTGCAAAGAAAAGTTTTGTAAGCCCTTTCGGTACAATATTTACAAGTTTTTCTGCAAGTTCTATAGCCGGCTTGTGAGAAAAATCAGCAAAAATAATATGCTCAAGTGTATCACACTGGCTTTTTACAGCCTCGTTTATTCTTTTGTTGCAGTGCCCTAATGGATTTACCCACCAGCTTCCAACACAGTCCATATATCTTTTTCCATTTTCATCAAAAACATACATTCCCTCTGCTCTTTCAATTACAACAGGAGGATATTTTTCATAATCTTTCATTTGAGAACATGGGTGAAAAATATATTTTAAATCTTTTTCCTGTAATGGTGTTAGTTTATTCATTATAATTCCTCCTTAGAATCTGCTTTTTCATTTGAAAGAAATTTTTTCAATGTATCATAATCAATATCTTTCTGATTTTCATTTATAATCAGATAATTTGTAATACCGCTGTCTTTAAGAATTACTCTGATATTGTCATCTTCATAATTTTTTCCTGTATATTTATTAAAAACTATCCCTTGAATTTTAATATTCATGCTTTCAAGAAATTTTACAGTAAGCATTGTATGGTTGATTGAACCTACTTTTGTTCCTGCTGTAAGAATTACAGGAAGAGAGGCAGATTTTATAAGGTCATAAATATAAAATTTATCTCTTACAATAGGGACAAATATTCCTCCTGCTCCTTCAACAATAAGATTATTACATTGAGTTTTCCTTTTTTCTATTTCTGAAATAATTTTTTCAGGGTCTATAACAGTGTTTTCTATTTCTGCAGCAAGATGAGGAGAAACTTCAGGTTCAAGATAATATGTACACATATCCTGTGAATAATCTACACCTGAAATTTTAGAAACAGTTTCAAGGTCCGGAGCTGTAAGAGTGTTATTTTTTAAAAAACATCCGCTTTGAACAGGTTTATAATATTTTGTAGTTTCGTTTTTATTTTGAATAAGTGATTTGAAGATAAGACTGCTTGTATATGTTTTTCCTATATCAGTATCTGTTCCTGATATAAAAAATGATGAATTGTTCATAAAAAAAATCCTCCTTAAACTTATGTATCTGTTTATTAGTATAAGAGAGAACTTAGAAAAAGGACAAGAAGAAAAATTGAATAGGTTTACAATAAAAAAATAAGAATAAAATTTTCGAGATTAAAAATATCTGCGTAATTTATGCAGCGAGTTCATCGTAAAAAATGATATGTCTGAACGAAGTGAGTTTATCATTTTTAGATGAATGAGCAATATAAATAGCTGATATTTTTTCCAAGAAAATTTTATTCTTATTATAAATATACTAACTTCTAAATTTTTTTATTTCTATTATCTTGTATATACTTCTATGATATTGAATATATGGTCTCTTATTCTTCTGTAGTGGTTTAAGATATCCATATAACTTGTACTGAACATTGCAGATGCCTCAACATTTGCTGTATGCTCAAGGTGATATGTTCTTGTTTCTCTGAACTTATCTGTTATGTGGTCAGCAAGAGCTATTGCTCTTATGAATTTTTCTTTGTCTTTTAACTCATAAGCTTCATTTATTTCATTGAATAATTTAGTTACACATTCATGTAAATAAGATAATTTTTTAATTTTAGCTTCGCTAAGTTCAATATCATTATCACGAAGTTTGCTAAGTGTTTTTGCAATTCTTACAAAGTAGTCACTGATTGTTTCATACTCATCACACACTTCAAGGTTAAGTCTTGTTTCCTCTTTCATTGCGTCTGTTAAGTTTTTGTTAAGAATCTGGAAGTTTACATCTGTGATTTCCTGCTGGTAAATATCAAGTTTATTTTCTATCTCTTGTAAGTCATTAACCTGTTTTTCACTGATAGGCTCTTTCTTTCCATAAACTTCTTCAAGAGTGAATATCATCTCTTTTATATTTTGTCCCATATCTAAAACTTCTTTTTTAGTCTGCCCGACTACAACACTTGGAGTTCCAACCATCAGCATATCAAGCTGTGTAACTTTTGTGCTGATACCTTTGTCATCTTTTACTATAAAACAAAGGAAATTAGCAAGGTATCCAACAAATGGAGTAAACATGATTACGTTTATTACGTTAAACATTGTATGAGCTGTTGCAATAGCCATTGTCATATTTACTGCAGGATCTGCAAAGTTTCCTAAGAAATGGATATATAATGGGAATATTGATGTTGCCCATAAAACTCCTGTTATATTAATAATTGTATGTGCATAAGCTGCTCTTTTTGCATTTGCGTTTGCATTTAATGTTGCAAGAATAGCTGTTACTGTTGTTCCTACATTTTCTCCAAGAACAAGCGCTACTGCTGTGTTATAATCTATTAATCCTTGTAAAGCAAGTGTTATTGTAATACCTAAAGTTGCTGATGAAGATTGAACAATACCTGTTATTAATGCTCCTGCACATGCTACTTTTAAAACACCGAAATATGTGTCAGCATTAAATAAATGGAATAAAGCTATAAATTCAGGCATACTTCTTACTGGTTTTAAACCGTTGCTCATAAGTTCAAGTCCTAAGAATATCATTCCAAGACCCATTATTGTAAGAGCTCTTGTTCTTGCTTTATCACTCTTTAAAAATACATAAGAAATTGCTGCTGCTCCTGCAATAGGAAGCCCGTATTTACCGATATTTAACACTAGAATCCAACCTGTTATTGTTGTTCCTATGTTAGCTCCAAGGATTACTCCCAAAGCCTGCTTTAATGTTAAAAGTGATGCGTTAACGAACCCGATAGTCATAACTGTACTTACTGATGAAGATTGAACAAGCATTGTTACAAAAAGTCCCATAAGAACTGCTGCAACCCTGTTAGTTGTAAGCATTGCTAAAATTTTCTTTAATCTTTTCCCTGCAAGTTTCTGCATTCCGCTGGACATATTTTCCATACCGTATAGGAAAATCCCAAGTCCTCCAATGATATTGCATAAGATAGTTAAATACATCTTTCCTCCCGAAATTTAAAAATTTAATTATATTGTTTATTCTGTACTAAAAAATTCTAACAATTTTTTACATTACATTCAAATTTATTTACACTATTTTTACATTAGAAATATTTTCTCTCAAAAAAGAATCTGCAGACCGCAGATTCTTTTTGTTTCAGTTGATTTTTACAATTCTACTCCGGTACTATCATTACGATACATGGAGCATTTCTTACTACGTAGCTTGTTACTGAACCAATCATACGAGTAAGTCCTTTTTTAGTAGATTTAGTCATAATGATTATATCTATTTCATTCATTTTAGCACGTTTTACAATTTCAGAACCAGGATCAATAAGTCCATATTCACAAACTACACTATATCCTTCCAATCCTTTCAATGCAGGAGCTGCTATTTTCTGCATATCTCTTTCTGCAGCAACAAGATCATGTTCCATAATCATGTTGTTGACATCTTCTTTAACATAAAGAAGAGTAATATCAATTTCATCCTGCTTATAAAGATTTTTTACAAGGTCTATAGAATGCATACTTCTATCTGTTCCGTCTAATGGTATAAGTATTTTCTTTTTCATATGAATAGCCTCCTTGTCCTTACTGTTTAATATATTTTTCTGCATAAAATGGAAATTTCCTTTTTTAAATAAATAAATATATTTTATCTTTTAAGTTTATCTGTCCTTTTTCTCTCCACTCTCCTACAATTTCAGAGGCTTTTATGCTGAATACTTCTTTTCCTGCATAATTAAAAATTCTTATTGTGCCTCTGTCCATAACTTTAAAGTTATTTTTTCCAAAAAAAGTAATGCTGTAATATTTAGGTTCTATTATTATATTTCCTTTTTTTCCAAATACTCCCACACCTTTTTCTGTTCTCAAAATATAGGCGTCATCTTTTATTCCGATAACTTCCATATATTCAGGAGGGACAACAGCTTTTCCTCTGATATCCACAACTCCCTCTTTCCCGTTAACTTTAAAGATAGCTCTGTCTTTATAAAATGGAGTTATTTCTTTGAAAGCAGCAGGAATGATAATATTTTCCATTCTGTCCATATAGCCGTAATCTTTTCCGCATTTGAAAAGAATAAGCTCATTTCCTTCAAGACTCAGATACTGATATTTGGGCTCTATTACAACGTTTCCCTCTTCGTTGATAACTCCATAATATCCTTTTTTATCTTTGATAACTGCCATTCTGTTTACGAAATCGCCGATTATCTCAATGTCTTTTCCGAGAATTTTCATTTCATAAGTATTCAGATTTAAAAGATAATTTATACCATCTTTTTGGACTATACTCATGTGATAACAGTAAGATAAAATTTTATCATATTTATCATACAAATCAATGTTTGCTTCTGAAAAATCATTGTTGCTGCCGATAATATGAATTTTTTCATGTTTTCCTGTTGCTGCTATATAAGTTTTTCTGTTTATCTGATTCAGTCCTGTATACCCTGCAGGTATAATAATATTTCCAAAAGTATTTATTACGCCGAATTTTCCATTTTCTTTTATTATATATTTGCCGTATTTTGTTTCTGAAATATTTTCATATTTTACAGGAACTACTGAGTTGTTTTTCCAATCAACTATTCCCCATTTTCCATTTTCAGAAACTATAAAGTTATTTGATGATGTTGATTTTATAGAATCATACATTATTGGAATTGTTATATCCTGATGCTTATTTATTACGCCGAATTTTCCATTCTCTCCAACTATGGAATAACCGTTTTTATTAAAGGAATCTATAAAATCCCATACAGGTTCTACAACTATTGTCGTATCAATTCTCATCAAACCATACTTTTCAGCTTTTTTTATTAAAAATGTGTCGTTTTTAAATTCCCCTACTTCTTCTATATCTTTTGGTATTTTAATATAAGGATACTCTGTTTTTGGTGTTTTAACCCTGCTGTACAAAGATGCTGCTGTAAGCAGAAGGGCAAAAATAATCAGCCAGTTTGTTTTTTTCAAATAATTTTTCACCTCGCACATACACCATCCCATGCCTTTATTTAATTATACCCTATGAAAACCTTTTTAGGAAATATTTTTTATAAAAATTTGCAGAGAAATTAAAAATCATACTGTTTTTTCAGTTATTTTTTACTATTTTTTATATATTTTTGTTACTTTTTCCTCTTCTAAATTTTTTATTTCAGCAGAACTGTACCCTAAGTCAGCAAGAATACTATTAGTATGATATCCAAGAGGATACCCTGTTTTTACATATTCAACAGGACACTCAGAAAGTTTCAAAGGCATTCCCATTTGTTTTACAGTTTTTCCATTTGAATCTGGAAGTTCCACATCAACAACAAGTTTTCTCTCTTTCACATGCTCATCTTCTGTTAAAGCCTCTTTCATTGTAAGAACAGGCTCAACACACACATCTTTTCCTTCAAAAATATCTGTCCACTCCTTAAGAGTTTTTTCTAAAATTCTTTTTCTCACAGTTTCTTTTAATGCAGATACATTTTCAGGCATAACAGTTTGAGAAACCAGTTCAGGAAGTTCTATACATTCACAGAAATTTTTCCAGAATTTCGGCTCTAATGAACCAACACTAATATATCTGTTATCTTTTGTTTCGTAAAAATCGTAAGCACTTCCTCCGTTAAGTCTTGTTCCCTCTCTCTCAGGTTCTTTTCCGTTTATTAAAAATCCTGCTCCTTCCATTGCATTAAAAGGAATAAGCCCGTCAAACATAGATACATCTACATACTGCCCTTTTCCTGTTACCTCTCTGTAATGAACTGCTGAAAGAATTCCTATTACAGAATAAAGAGAACCAACACCGATATCTGCAATCTGCATATTTGTTAAAACAGGTCCTGTTGATTTTCTTCCTGAATAGTTCATGTTCCCGCTTCTTGCAAGATAGTTAATATCATGCCCTGCATTGTTTTTCATTGGCCCTGTCTGCCCGTAACCTGTAAGAGAGCAGTAAATCAAACGGGGATTTATCTCTTTCAGTGTTTCATATCCAAGCCCTAAACGCTCCATTACTCCCGGTCTGAATTGTTCAACAATAATGTCATATTCTGTAATCAGTTTTTTTATAATTTCCACAGCTTTTTCTGTTTTTAAA
This sequence comes from uncultured Fusobacterium sp., assembly GCA_900542625.1. GTDB lineage: Bacteria > Fusobacteriota > Fusobacteriia > Fusobacteriales > Fusobacteriaceae > Fusobacterium_B. Next base: position 2,452 of record UQOH01000063.1, on the reverse strand, counting down.
TTTAGAAAGAGATTTTTTTTGTTTCTTCCAAGCCATGCCTGATTGGCAGTAATGTCTGTTCCCTCTATATATGGCAGATAATCTGCTACAATATCAGGCTTGTCAGGCGAGCTTATTTTTATTATTTCTGCTCCTAAATCTCCAAGCATAAGTGTGGCATAAGGTCCCGGAAGAAGAGTTGAAAAATCTAATATTTTTAATCCATTAAGTGCTCCCATTTTTTACTCCTTTTACAGCTTTTTTATTTATAGTATAGCATATATTTATTAAAAATCTGTTGCATAATCTTTTAAAAAAATTACAGGTTATAAAAAAATAAGGAGCAGTTGTATTCTTATTTTGCCAATTTACAATGCTCCTTTAATTTTATTTTAATAAAAATTCTATAATTTTTTCTCTTCTTATTCCTTCAATATTATATGATTCTAAGTTATCCATTGATAATACATATTTTGGATAATTATCTTTTATATTCTTTAATGGAGAAAATTCCCTTTCTACAGTTTCAGGAGATGCCAAAAGATAAGTTACCTGAATATATAGTTTTTCATCTCTTAAAGTTCCTATGAAATCAATCTCTTTTGTCTGCAGCTTGCCAATTGTTACTGCATATTTTCTTCTAAGAAGTTCTAAATAAACTATATTTTCAAGATAACCTGCTATGTCGTTTGCTCTGTAACCTAATTTTGCATGGCGTAATCCTAAATCTGTCAGATAAAATTTCTCTTGTGTTTCAAGAATAGCTTTTCCTTTTATATCATATCTTTGTACTTTTGAAATTATATAAGCATTTTCCAATGCTTTTAAATAGTTATAGACTGTTTCATTACTTAATTTTCTTCCCTGACTTTTTAAGAAATCAGAAATATTTTTAGCTGAAAAAGTATTTCCTATGTTATCAAGGATGTATAAAACTATTCTTTCAAGAAGTTCTACATCCCTTATATTATTTCTGGATACAACATCTTTTAATAAAACTGAATTATAGATGTCTGAAAGATATTGATACACATTATTTTTGTCATAGTTAAAATTATGTATTCCCGGCATACCTCCAAACTGAAGATACTGCTCAAAATATTCTTCATTTGTTAAAATATTATTAGGGTTTCCTATTTTTGCAAACTCTATATACTCTTTAAAAGATAAAGGATATACTTTTATTTCTATATATCTTCCTGCAATATATGTTGCAAGCTCAGAAGATAAAAGATTAGCATTTGAACCTGTAATATAAATATCACAGTCTAAGTCAACCATAAAAGAGTTTATGGCTTTTTCCCAATGGTCAACTTCCTGTATTTCATCAAGAAGTATATATACTTTCCCTTGAAGTTTTTCAGATTTTTCTATTATATAATTATATAATTTTTTAAAATCTTTAAATTCTTCAAACATCAATGATTCAAAATTAATATAAATAATATTTTCTTTATTAATTCCCTGCTCTAAAAATTCCTGTGATATTAATTTTAATATCATAGATTTTCCGCTTCTTCTCATTCCTGTTATAACTTTTATAATAGGCTTATTCATAAAATTTCTAATTTCATTTAGGTAAATCTCTCTTTTTATCATAAAAATCACCTCTCTATAAGAAATTTTATAATATTTTTAAAAGTTTTGCAATTTATAAAAGAAAAAATTATATTAATAAAATAAAAAATGACAAAAATAGTTTTTTGAGTTAAAATTTAATAATAATATTTTACTGGAGGTGAAAAGATAAATATTTTTTATATTTATCTAAATTTATGGAAAAAGTTATCAAAATAATTGCAGCATTAATCTCATTTTTACAAACTCTTACAGGAAATACTAAAAATAATTCTTTTAGCAATAGTCCAACCATGAATATTAATGGTAGTAATAATAGTAATAACAACATTAATATTCATGATAATAGAACAACAATGTATATAACTAATAATGATACTGTATATCCAAGTTCTTCCAATGAAGATATTTCTATTTACTTAATATTCTTTATTATGGCTGCTCTTGTATCATTTGTTTCACAACATAAAAATATCTTTTTATGTATAAGTTTTATTTTTAATATTTTTTTATTTATTGTTAATATTTTTCTTTATTTGAAAAATAAATTAAAAAATTTAATATTTCTTTTTATTCCATTATTAAATTTTCTGGTTTTAATTACTAAATATAATTTTTTAATTATTAACATTTCTGATATTTTTGTTGTTTATGTGAGTTCTTTATTTATATTTATATCTCAGATTTCTTTATTTTTTACTTTTTACAATAAATACGAAATTTTTAAAAAAATAAATGAATCTTGGTTTCTTCCTTTAATTTTTTTATTACTCGATGTAACTATTTAATTTTTATAAAATAATAGGATGTAATGGTATCTAAATTAACATTATAATTTAAATAAAAGCTACTATATTCGAAATAAAGAAAATTTTTCTTAATTTTAGATACAGTA
>UQOH01000062.1 GCA_900542625.1 uncultured Fusobacterium sp. | reverse complement strand
TTAAATTCAACAATGTTGTTTTTCTTGATGAAAAAGAGATTATATTTAAAGTTGACAACAGAACAGAGATAAAAAATCATAAAGATAAAACTATCTCTTTTATTCCTATGTCTGACATAGTGGAAGAGATTACCCTTACAGGGTTTGAATATCCTCTTGACAGTTATACTGTAAGAAGAGGGGAAACTATATGCACAAGCAATATTATAAGAAGCAATAATGCTGTTATTGAATTTAAAAGCGGAAAACTGCTTGGAATTATAGAAAATAAGATATAGTTGAGAGCTGTTGATTTAAATAATTAAGAAAAACTTTTTCTTAGAATTTAAATCCAGCAGCTCTTTTTTTGTGTAAATAATTATGAAAGGTAAAAAATTTATATAAATCTACGGAGGTTAAAAATGACAGAAATCAGCACAAAAGGTAAGCTGGTACTTGGATTACAGCACGTATTGGCAATGTTTGGAGCAACAGTTCTTGTTCCTTTTCTTACAGGAATGAACCCGTCTATTGCTCTTCTTACAGCAGGGATAGGAACTCTTTTATTCCATCTTTGCACAAAGGGAATTGTCCCTGTTTTTCTTGGCTCATCATTTGCATTTATAGGTGCTATCGGGCTTGTATTAAGAGAAGAGGGAGTTGGAGCTGTAAAAGGCGGAGTTATTGCTGCAGGACTTGTTTATATTGTAATGAGCAGACTTGTTAAAATTTATGGTATTGAAAAAGTAAAATCTTATTTTCCTCCTGTTGTTGTAGGACCGACAATAGTTGTTATAGGATTAAGACTTAGTCCCACTGCTCTTTCAATGGCAGGTTATACAAACGGACACTTTGATGGAAAAAGTTTAATTGTTGCAGGGATTGTTGTTGTATCTATGATTATTATTTCAATTCTTGGAAAATCTTTCTTCAGACTTGTTCCTATACTTATTTCTGTAACTTTAGGATATATTGTGGCTATGTGTCTTGGAATGGTTGATTTTGAGCCTATCAGACAGGCTGGCTGGATTGGATTATCAGATGATGCTTGGAACTCTTTAATTACAATTCCTGAGTTTAATCTTACAAGTATTCTTGCAATAGCTCCTATTGCTTTAGTAGTGTTTATTGAGCACATTGGGGATATTACAACAAACGGAGCAGTTGTTGGAAAAGATTTCTTTGCTAATCCGGGAATAAGCAGAACTCTTCTTGGAGACGGACTTGCAACAGTTGCAGCAGGATTTCTTGGAGGACCGGCAAACACAACTTATGGAGAAAATACAGGAGTTCTTGCAGTTACAAAAGTTTATGATCCTGCTATCTTAAGAATAGCTGCATGTTATGCAATAGCTCTTGCTTTTATAGGAAAATTCGGAGTAATTCTTCAGACAATACCATCACCTGTAATGGGAGGAATCTCTGTTATTCTTTTTGGAATGATAGCATCTGTTGGAATGAGAACTCTTATTGAATCTCATCTTGACTTCTCTCATTCAAGAAACCTTATTATATCATCTCTTATTCTTGTTCTTGGAATAGGAATTGATAATATTGTTGTATGGAGAACAGTTTCTCTTTCAGGGCTTGCAATAGCAGCTCTTACAGGAATTATTTTAAATAAAATATTCCCTGAGCATATGTAGTTACAATCATAAAAGAATATTACAAATTATAAGAATAAAATTCTCGATATTTTTTCTTAGAGAATTTTATTTTTTTATACTTTTTTTATTCAAATTTTGCATAACTTCTATTATTTAAATTTATAAATACACGCATTTTAAGAAATGCGTGTTTATTTTTTTAATACATGGATTACAATTTTTAAAACTTTTTTTATGAGCTTAATCTATTTTAAAACCTAAAAATAAATTCAACATTTTTTTTAAGGCTGAAACTTTTTGAAAATTTTTCTTGCTTTTTTTTTGATTTTGTTTTATACTTACATCATCTAAGAAAAATAGTTTTCTTAAAGGTAATCAAAATTTGAAAAAGGAGGTTTCGAGTATGTTTCTACTGGTTAGCATAATATTTGTCATATGTGTCATACTGCTGGTTATAATAAGGAATACAATTCAATATGCAAATAATTTTGTTAGGGTAGATTTTGGTCATATTCTTAATCTTTTGTCTATGTATAGATTTTGTGGAAATCTGAGTTAATTATAACGTAATGTAATTACACTTTTTTAGAATATTCAGATTTCATAAAAATTGCGTGATAATCAAAGGCAGCCTTAACAGGTTGCTTTTTTTTATAAATTAAAACTGTTTAGAAAATAAAATTAAAATAAAAATATTTTTAAGGGGGGAATCAATTATGAAAAAATTTAGTACTGCTGCTTTATTAGGAATGACTTTACTATTTACGGCTTGTGGAGGTGCAAAAGACAAAGCTGCTGAAGTTGAAGTAATGAAAATCGGAGGACTTGGACCATTAACTGGACCGCTTGCAATTTACGGTGTAACTTCTACAAACGGATCAAAACTTGCTTTTGACGAAATCAATAAAAATGGAGGAATCCTTGGTAAACAAGTTGAATATATCGTTCTTGATGAAAAAGGTGACGCAACTGAGGCTGTTACAGCTTATAACAAATTAGTTGATGAAGGTGTTGTAGCTCTTGTTGGAGATATCACTTCTAAACCATCTCTAGCTGTTGCAGAGGTTGCTGCTCAGGATAATATGCCTATGATTACACCAACTGGAACTCAATTCAACATCACTGAAGCTGGACCAAACGTATTCCGTGTATGTTTCACAGACCCATATCAAGGAGTTGTTCTTGCAAACTTTGCTAAAAATTCTTTAGGAGCTAAAACAGCAGCTGTTGTTGTTAACAACTCTAGTGACTATTCAGACGGTATTGCAAAAGCATTCATGGAACAAGCTGAAAAATTAGGATTAACTGTTGTTGCTAAAGAGGGATATTCTGACGGGGACAAAGACTTCAGAGCTCAATTAACTAAAATTGCTTCTACAAATCCAGATGTTTTAGTTGTACCTGAGTACTATGAGCAGGCTGCTTTAATTGCTACACAAGCAAGAGAAGTTGGAATTAAAGCTACATTTGTTGGTCCTGACGGTTGGGACGGAGTTGCTAAAACTCTTGATGCAAGTGCATACGGTGCTGTTGAAAATTCATATTTCACTAACCACTATTCTTTAGAAGATCAATCTCCTAAAGTTCAAAACTTCTTAAAAGCTTACAGAGAAGTTTACAAAGAAGATCCATCTGCATTCTCTGCTTTATCTTATGACGCTGCTTACATGTTTAAAGCTGCAATCGAAAAAGCTGGAACTACTGATAAGCAAGCTGTTGTTGACGCATTAAAAGCTCTTGATTATGCAGGAGTAACTGGACACTTAACATTTGACGAAAAAAATAACCCGGTTAAAGCTGTTACAATCATCAAAATCGTTAATGGAGAATATACATTCGATTCTGTAGTTGAACCTACAAAATAATAAATAAAATTAATAATTTAGACAAAGGTTGTTATAAACCATAACAACCTTTTTGTCTAAAAATTTATTCAGGCTATATAATAAAAATATTAAGGAGATGAAAATGGAATTTTTACTTCAAATTATAAATGGTTTGCAGATAGGAAGTATATATGCCCTTATATCGTTGGGATATACCATGGTTTATGGTATTGCTCAATTAATTAACTTTGCTCACGGTGACATCATCATGGTTGGAGCATATGTTTCTCTTTTCAGCATTCCACTATTTACTAGAATGGGGTTACCCGTATGGCTTACTATGATCCCTGCTATCATTATCTGTGTACTTTTAGGAATGTTAGCTGAAAGAATTGCATACAGACCTCTTAGAAACTCTCCAAGAATTTCTAACCTGATTACAGCCATAGGAGTAAGCTTATTCCTTGAAAATCTTTTCATGAAATTATTTACACCAAACACAAGACCGTTCCCTAAAGTTTTCAACATGGAACCTATCACTTTCGGAGGACTTCACTTAAACTTTGGTACAGTAGTTACTATCGTAGTTACTCTTGTTCTTTCTGTGGGACTTCAATATTTTATGAAAAAGACTAAATATGGAAAAGCAATGCTTGCTACAAGTGAAGATTATGGAGCAGCAAAACTTGTTGGAATCAACGTAGACCATACTATACAGCTTACATTTGCAATAGGAAGCGGACTTGCAGCAGTTGCAGCAGTTCTTTATGTTTCAGCTTATCCACAGGTACAGCCTCTTATGGGTTCTATGCCCGGAATAAAAGCTTTCATTGCAGCTGTTCTTGGAGGAATCGGAATTCTTCCCGGAGCTGTTCTTGGAGGATTTATTCTTGGAATTGTAGAAAGTCTTACAAGAGCTTATCTATCATCTCAGCTTGCTGATGCTTTCGTTTTTGCAATATTAATTATTGTACTTTTAGTTAAACCTACCGGTATTTTAGGTAAGAACATAAGAGAAAAAGTATAGGAGGATTTAAAAAATGGATAAATACAAAAAAATAAGTTATATAAGTACTCTTATACTGGTACTGGCTCTTTATGGTGTTCTTGGAACAATGATTGGATCAGGAATGATTTCAAGATATCAGACTGGTATAATGATTCTTATCTGTATCAATATTATTCTGGCAGTAAGTCTTAATATTACAGTTGGTTGTCTTGGACAAATTACAATAGGACATGCAGGATTTATGTCTGTTGGTGCCTATGCTGCTGCTCTTTTCTCAAAATCAGGAGTCATGGAAGGACTTCCAGGATACATAGTTGCTCTTATCATTGGAGGAATTGTTGCAGGAATTATTGGTATTATAATCGGTATTCCGGCATTAAGACTTAATGGTGACTACCTTGCAATTATCACTCTTGCTTTCGGAGAGATTATCAGAGTTTTAATAGAATACTTTAAATTTACAGGTGGTGCTCAGGGACTTCGTGGAATTCCACGTACAAACAGCAACTTTACTGTTATTTATTTTGTAATGGTTATATCTGTTATGATGATGTTCTCACTGATGACAAGCCGTCATGGACGTGCAGTTCTTTCTATTCGTGATGACGAAATAGCAAGTGGAGCATCTGGAGTTAATACTACTTACTACAAAACATTCGCATTTACTGTATCAGCTATATTTGCAGGTGTGGCAGGTGCTGTATATGCTCACCATTTAGGAATTTTAGGAGCTAAACAATTTGACTTCAACTATTCAATCAATATTCTTACAATGGTTGTTTTAGGAGGAATGGGAAGCTTTACTGGTTCTATTCTTTCTGCTATTGCTCTTACAATTCTTCCTGAGGTTCTTCGTGGATTCTCAGATTATCGTATGATAGTTTACTCATTACTGTTAATCTTAACAATGATTTTCCGTCCAACTGGATTATTTGGACGTAAAGAGTTTCAAATTACACCAATTATTAAAAAATTTCTAAACAAGAAGGAGGGTAAAGATGAGCAATAATGTGGTTTTAAGTGCAAAAGACATCTCTATCACCTTTGGTGCTTTAAAAGCTGTAACAGATTTTAACCTTGAAATAAGAGAAAATGAACTTGTAGGACTTATCGGGCCAAACGGTGCAGGTAAGACAACAGTTTTTAATATCATAACAGGAGTTTATTCTCCAACAAGCGGTGAATATCATTTTAACGGAGAACTTATAACAAAAACTCCAACATTTAAATTAGTAAAAAAAGGACTTGCAAGAACATTCCAAAATATCAGACTTTTTAAATATATGTCAGTTCTTGACAATGTTCTTGTTGCAAATAACTTTAATATGAAATATGGAATTGCTACAGGTATATTCCGTTTTCCAAATTATTGGAGAGAGGAAAAAGAGGCTAAGAAAAAGGCTATGGAGCTTTTAAAAATCTTTGACCTTGACCAATATGCTGACACAGCAGCAGGAAATCTTCCTTATGGAAAACAGAGAAAACTTGAAATTGCCCGTGCAATGGCAACAAATCCAAAACTGCTTCTTCTTGACGAACCTGCAGCAGGAATGAACCCTACTGAAACAGAAGAGCTTATGAATACTATCCGTCTTATAAGAGATCGTTTTAATATAGCAATTCTTCTTATAGAACATGATATGAAACTTGTTCTTGGAATTTGTGAAAGACTTGTTGTTTTAGATCACGGAACTACTATTGCAGCAGGCGACCCTATTGAAGTAATTAATAACCCGGCAGTTGTTACTGCATATCTTGGACAAGAGGAGGAGGAATAATTTTTATGAATACAGAGGCTAAAACAATGCTTGAAATAAAAGACCTTCATGTTTATTATGATAATATTCATGCTTTAAAAGGAGTTTCTTTAAAAGTAAAAGAAGGTGAAATTGTTTCTCTTATCGGTGCAAACGGTGCAGGAAAAACTACAACTCTGCAGACTATATCAGGGCTTATTCCTTCAAAAAAAGGATCTATTGTTTTTCAGGGAAGAGAGATAACTAAAGAGAAACCTCACTTAATATGCCAGCATGGAATTGCACAGGTTCCTGAGGGAAGAAGAATTTTCTCAAGACTTGCTGTAAAAGATAATCTTAAATTAGGAGCTTTCACTGTTAAAGACACACCTGAAAATCTTGAAAAAGACAGAGCAAAATTCTATAAAGATTTCCCAAGAATGTCTGAAAGAAAAAACCAGATGGCAGGAACTCTTTCAGGAGGAGAACAGCAGATGCTTGCAATGGGAAGAGCTATTATGAGCAGACCTAAGCTTTTAATTCTTGATGAGCCTTCTATGGGATTATCTCCACTTTTTGTAAAAGAGATTTTCTCTGTTATAAAAAAATTAAAAGAGGACGGAGTTACAATTCTTCTTGTTGAGCAGAATGCAAAAATGGCACTTTCTATTGCAGATTATGCCTATGTTATTGAAACAGGAAAAATTACTCTTGAAGGACCTGCACAGGAACTTCTTAACAATCCTGATATTAAAAAAGCATATCTTGGAGCATAGATTTTCAAAAAGAGCCGAAATTCAGGCTCTTTTTTTTTACGCTTTTTTTACAATAATATTTGTTGTTTTTTCTCCTGAAAAAAGTACCAATTTTTTTGTATATTTGTCACAAAATTTGAGTGCTTTCAATGAATTTGTGATTACTTCTCCCATGAATTAAAAAATCTTTTTTGTTCTACATTATGTTTAAAATTGCAACTCATGGAAAAAATAATCATTGACAACAATCGTTATCTTTGATAAAATTTTCATGTGCTAAACAAATATTTTAAAAAAGGAGTCTTTCATGATACATATACTTACAGCAGTATTCATAATAGTCAGCGTCATAATAATAAACAGCCTGAAATTAAATATGAATATAAAAGTATATTAGGACTTCGTTAAAACTTATTTTAATTTGTTTGCAGTAAATTAAAAAATTTTATGTATAAACTTAGCAAAAACAAACAGCCTAATTACTTGGGCTGTTTTTTTATTAGTCATTAATTATTTTAATAACTATTATAATTTTTATACATTTTTAGGAGGATTTATGAACAGGAAAAAAGAAGTATTAGTTTTAGGATTTGCTTTGTTTGCTATGTTCTTTGGAGCAGGCAACCTTATCTTCCCGCCTTCCCTTGGAATTGCTATGGGAAAAGATTGGTTTTTGGCAGGAATAGGATTTTTATTAACAGGAGTGGGACTTCCTTTATTAGGAGTTTTAGCTTTTACAAAAGTAGGAAGACTTGAAGATTTTTCTATAAAAATTTCATCAAGATTTAATACACTTTATTGTACATCACTTGTACTTGTAATCGGACCTTTATTTGCTATACCAAGAACAGGTTCTACAACATTTGAAATGGGAGTTCTTCCATCATTTCCAAATGCAGACCCGTTTTTATTATCAGTAATTACATCTGCTGCATTCTTTGGATTAACTCTTATGCTTGTTATAAAAGAATCAAAAATCACTGACATTATAGGAAAATTTCTTACACCTATTATTCTTATTATTTTAGCTGTTATTGCTTTTTTAGGAATTACAGGAGATATAGGAACTCCTGTTGATAAAAATGTTACAGGAGTTTTCTCAAATGGTTTTGTAAGCGGATATCAGACAATGGATGCTCTTGCATCTGTACTGTTTGGAGTAGTAATTGTTAAAGGACTTGAAGGAAAAGGAATCATAGAAGAAAAAGAACAGAGATATTTCCTATCAGGATCAGCTCTTATTGCTGCAATAGGGCTTGGAGTAATTTATTTCAGTCTTATGTTCTTAGGTGCTAAAATAAGCGGTGTTGGAACTTTTTCAACAACAAGTTCTGCTTTGTATCTTGCTCAGGTAACTTTAGGATCAGCCGGTAAAATAGCTTTTGGTATCTGTGTTGCTGCTGCGTGTCTTACAACATCTGTAGGGCTTGTTGCAATATCTGCTGACTGGTTTGCAAGACTTACACCAATCAGCTATAAAGTGTGGGCTGTGATGATATCTGTATTTTCAGGTGTAATGGCAATAGGAGGAGTTGATTTTATCATAAAACTTTCTATTCCTGTTTTATGTATATTATATCCTGTAACAATTATTCTTATTCTTTTAAATATTTTCGGAGTAAGCCATGTTTTAGTTTACAGAGTTGCAACGTATACAACTCTTGTTACAATTACTCTTGAAGTAGGAGCTCAGACATTTGGTATCACAGGGCTTTCTAATCTTCTTAAGAAAATTCCTCTGGCTGATGCTGGGTTTGTATGGATTCTTCCATGTATTTTAGGAATGATTATTGCTTTTATTATTGCACCAATAAGAAAGGCTGCAAAGCAAAAAGCAAAACTTGAAAAACAAAATACAAAATAATAAATTAATAAATTAAAAGAAACAGAGAATTTAGAAACCTTTAAGGTATATTCTAAATTCTCTGCTTTTTATTTTTACTATTTATAATTTTTATTTGTATATTTCTTTTACTGCTGTTGGAAGATACTTCCATGGTATTTGTTTATTTTTAAATTCTATAATTAGATTTAAACCAGGCAGAAGATGTTCGAAAATATGCTGATATCCTTCACAGAAATAACTGATTTTCTCATTTGACTCATCATTAACAAATCTATGTTTAGGACATCCTCCATGACAAAGTTCAAGCCATTGGCAGTTTCTGCATTTACTGCTGATATTTTTCTTCACATTTGAAAGAGATTTGCTTCTCTCTTCAATTTCAGGAATACTCAAATCTTTTATGCTGCCTATTTTGAATTTTGACTCAGGATATACAAAGTGGTCACACTGATAGATTGTTCCGTCAGATTCCAAAGCTAAGTTATTTCCTCCGCACTCCTCTTTAAACACACATACAGTCTGCTCATATCCTGCTACTCTTGCTAAAAGAGAATCAAACATACGAACAGAAATTTTTCCAACGTCATGGTTTATCCATTCATCGAAAATTGCAGTCATAAATTTTCCATATTCTATAGGAGAAACGCTGAAATCTGTTGTTCTTGGAATAAAATTATTGTCATCTATCCACATTGGTTTATAATTTTCATCAACGTCTAAAGTTTCCACAACAGGAATAAACTGCATAAATCTGCTTCCGATTGATTTTAAAAAGTTATAAACTTCTAATGGATTTTTCACATTTTTATTATTGACAACAGTAAGAGTGTTGAACTCTACTCCTTGTTTTTTAAGGAAATTCAGCCCTTTTAGAACTTTCTGGAAAGTTCCCTGATCTTTAGGGTCTTTTCTGTAAATATCATGCATATCTTCGTTTCCGTCTATTGATATTCCAACCAAAAAGTCTTTTTCCTTTAAAAATTTAGCCCACTGATATGTAATAAGTGTTCCGTTTGTCTGGATTGCGTTGTGTATTTTCTTATTATATATTTTGCTTAAAGATTCCTGAACTTCTACTATTGTTTTGTAGAAATCAAGCCCGGCAAGCATAGGTTCTCCTCCCTGCCAAGTAAAATATATATCTCTGCTTTTTTCTTCTTTTATTCTTTTTTCTATAAAACTTTTAGTCTTATAGATATCCATATATTTTCCTGAGTGACAGTCATCAACTGACAGGAAATTATGTTTTTCTAAATAAAAGCAATATTTACAAGTTAAGTTGCAGTTAAAACTTGCTGGTTTTATCATAAAATTTACCATTTTGTTTTCCTCCGTTTATTACACCAGCTTTTTATTTTTCAGTAGCTTTTACTAATTGCTCATACTTAGGAACGTTGTTTGGTGTATTAGGTTTAACAGCTTTGTTTACTAAGTAGTCTCTCATTTTTGCTTTTAATTCAGCTACAACTTTTGGATTTTTAGCAGCTAAGTCGTTGATTTCCATAGGGTCTTTCATTGATTCGTAAAGAGCATAAGAGTTATCTCCAACATAGTAGTGAAGAGTCCATGTATTATCTCTTACAGTCCATGAGAACTCAGATAATTTTTCCATGTACGGATTTTTTGGATAGTAATCAGATTCACCAGTTACATATTTATCATAATCTCTCCAGAAAGGAATGTTGATTGGATCCCAGTGGAATGCTCTAGGTTGTGCCCAGAATAATTCGCTGTGAGGATTTCCAGAATCTTTTCCAGTTAAGTATGGAAGAAGGTTAACACCGTCTATTTTTGCTTTCCACTCTTCAGGAATTTCTATTCCTGCAGCAGCTAAAGCTGTAGGTAAATAGTCGATAGTTGAAACCATCTTATCATATTTTCCAGCTTTTAGACCTTTTGGCCATGTAACGAATCCAGGGATATGAACTCCACCGTTAAATGTTTCTCCTTTGTTTCCAGAGAAAATTCCGTTCATTGGAAGAGGAGCGTCAATAACAGATCCATTGTCAGAGAAGAATAAGATCATTGTATTTTCTAATTTTCCTTCTTTCTCTAAAGTATCTAAGATTCTTCCAACGTTTTGGTCTACTGCATAAATAGACTCATAATATTTGTCAACTTCTTCATTTCCTGTATTGAATACTCTGTATTTCTCAGGAGCGTGCTGCTCTAGAGGAATGTGTGGAGCATTGTATGCAAGGTAAATAAAGAATGGAGCATCGTCTGCTTTTTCTATTCTTGATATTGCTTCATCAGTAAGCTGATCTGTAATGTATCCTTTAGCAGGCTCAAGCTGTCTGTTTTTGAATAAGCTTGGAGAGTTATAGTATGCAGCTCCAGCAGCATGGAATCCCATGAAGTAGTCAAATCCTCTGTTTTGAGGTTGGAAAGGCTCATCACAATAAGTTGTGAAGTTGTCGTGATAGTCTCTAGTTTGTTTTTCTTGTGGAACAGGAACGTTAGTTATTTTTCCAACGTGCCATTTTCCTATAGCACTTGTTTCATATCCATAGTTTTGGAATAATTCAGATAAGAATTTGTGATCTAAAGAAATTCCGTCTTGAGCATCGTCGTTGCTGTATACTCCAAATTTAGAAGGAAACTCAGATGTTAAAAATGCAGCTCTTGAAGGTCCGCTTACTCCGTGACATACGAATGTCTGAGTCATCATAATTCCTTGATCTTGAAGTTTTCTTAAGTTTGGTGTAGATTTTTTAGCAGCTTCAATAGCTTTATCTACATCTACCTTATATCTGTCTGGTATAACTTTCTCTGCTAAAACTTTCTTGTCAAAAGCTTTTTCATCATAGTTAAGTTGTCCGTATCCTAAGTCGTCCACAGAAATTACAAGAACGTTTGGTTTACCCTCAAGTTTGTATTCTGTAGGTTCAAAGCTCTTGTTGAAAGCCACGTTTGTAGCAGTTCCCTTGTCTTTAACGTTTTCTGCCATAGCATTAGCTGCTACAATTCCTGTTAAAGCTACTAACAAACATTTCTTCTTATTACTCATTTGTTACCACCCCTTCATATTTTGATTTTACCTGTAATAAATAGTATATTTTCCATCATAAAAATATACACATACAACGTAAACTATACAATAATAATACCCTGTAATTAAAAAAATGTCAATGAATTTTTAATTAAAATTTATAATATTTAAAAACATTTTTTGAATAGATTTAAAATAAAACAATAAAATTAAATATGTTAAGATTAATTTTTTTTTCATAGAAAAACAAAAGAAATAAAAAAACCTGTGAAAAACTCACAGGCTTCTTTATTTTTATTTAGTTTAGAACTATTTAACTACTACTACGTTAGCAGCTTGAGGTCCTTTTTGTCCTTCTTTAACGTCGAAAGTAACTTTT
>UQOH01000061.1 GCA_900542625.1 uncultured Fusobacterium sp. | reverse complement strand
TTAGTTCTCACCTCTTATTATGTGCAGAATATCTTTTTTCATTTCGATGATTTTTTCCACATGCTCCTCTTTATCCTTTGGAACTATAAATTCTGCAAAAGAATCAAGAGGCTTGTTTCTGCAGACTAAAATTCTGTCAGAAAGGAAAAGAGCCTCATTTATATCGTGTGTTATAAATATAATGCTTTTGTTAAACTCTTTTAAAGTGTCTAAAAGCCATTTTTGAAGATACTCTTTTGTAATTGTTACATCCAAAGCAGTCGTTGGTTCATCACAAATCAATACATATGGATCACAAGATAAAGCAATGGCAATGACAACTCTCTGTCTCATTCCTCCTGAAAGCTCATGTGGAAGTTTATTTTTATATTCTGCAAGATTTAATTTTTTTAAATATTCTTCTGCTTTCTGTTTTCCCTCTTCCAAAGATTTTTTATTTAACTCAACAGGAAGCACAATATTTTCCAGAACTGTTCTCCATGGAAGAAGCAGGTCTTTTTGAGGCATGTATCCTGTTGAAAGCCCTTTTATTTTGCCGCTGTCTGCCTTTTCTATTCCTGCGATAAGTTTTATAATTGTAGACTTTCCACAGCCGCTGCTCCCGACTATTGAAAGAAACTCATTTTTTTCCAAAGAAAAAGATATATCTTTTATTAAAGTTGATTCTCCTTCATATGAAAAAGATATATTTTCCAGTTCCAAAACTTTCATTACATCTCTCCTTTATATGCCATGTCCCAGAAAAGCCCTTCATACCTGCTTGTGTTTACAAAAATATCTATAAGCTTTTCTTTTTGTGCTGCTGATATTCCTTCTGCATGTTTGTTTACAAGTGCAAGAAGCCATTCATTTAATTTGTGGTAGTCATCAGAGATATATCCCTTAATCCAATCAGCATAGAAGTTATCCTGTATTCCGTATTTATTGTAAAGATGTTTTCCAATAAATTCATAACTCCAAAGGCATGATAAAAGAGAAACAGCAACCTCTGCCACACCACCTGCATAAGAAACAGCAAGCATATAGTGAGTATACGAAATATTGCTAAGTGACATCTTTGTATTTTTTAACTCTTCGCTTGTGATTCCTAATTTCTGCATATAGTTTCTGTGTATAGACATCTCTGTATTTAAAATTCCGTCAGCAAGGCTTGAGAATTTTCCCATAGTTTCTTCATCTGTTGCTTTTATTGCTCCAAGAGAATAAACTTTTGCATAATCAAGAAGATACAGATAATCCTGAATCATATAAAATTTAAATTTTTCTATGTCAAGTTTTCCGCTCCCGATTCCGTCTACAAACGGATGATCATAAAAACTTGTCCATAACTCCTTTACATTTTCGTAAAGTTCTTCTGTAAATAACATAAACCCTCCTTAAATAAAAAAAGTCATTTTCTTTTTACAGAAAATGACAAAAATAAAATTTAACTTTTTGCCACTTCCCTTCGCTGGAATTATCCAGAAGCAGGTTCTAAGGGTAAAATCTCAGCAAAAAGCACCCCTAGCAGCCACAATATTATTCATAAAATAACTATAACACAAATCAAGATTATAAGCAACCAAATTATAAAAAACATGGTATAATAATTTATCAATAAATTTAGGAGTGTATATAATGAAAATACTTCACACATCAGACTGGCATCTTGGAAAAAAATTAGACGGTTATGAAAGAATAGAGGAGCAGAAAAAATTTCTCTCAGATTTGTTAAATATAATAAAAAACAACGAGGTTGATATATTGATTATAGCCGGGGATATTTACGACAGCCCCAATCCTCCAATAGAGGCAGAAAAAATATATTATGATTTTGTTAAAAAAATAGATGAACTTAAAAAATGTGCTGTGATAATAACAGCAGGAAACCATGACAGCGGAAAAAGGCTTGCTGTTACAAGAAATATAGAAAAAGATTATGGGATTATAGTTGTTGAATCTCCAATGGAAAAAATAGAAGAGGGAATTTATGGCACTGCTGTGGTTTCTTCATCTAATGAGGGCTGTTTTGAAATAGAGGTAAACAATAAAAAAGCTTTTATCTCTGTTCTGCCTTATGTCAGTGATATTGAGGCTGAAACTATAGTTAAAAATATTTTAAGTGAAAATGAAAAAAGTGATGAAGTTAATATTTCAGAAATGAGTTACGGAGAAAAAATAGGATATATTTATAGAGCAAAAGAAAAATACTGGGACAAAACTATTCCATATATAGCAATCGGGCATATGTTTGTATCAAACAATGAGATTGAGGAAAGTGAAAGCGGTTTGGAATTTGGAGGAGCATACACTGTAAAACTTTCTGACCTGCCTGATGCAGATTATACAGCTTTAGGGCATATTCATAAGCCAATGAAATTTATGAAATACAAAGCCTTTTACAGCGGTTCCCCAATAGAGTATCGTGTTTCAGAAAACAGATACAATAAAAAAATATTTATTGCTGATGTTCAGAGAGATAAATTGAATGTTGATGAAATTGATATTACAAATTATAAGCCTATCAACAGATATTCATGCAGCAGCATTGAAGAGGCTGTGGAACTTTCGGAAAACAGGATTGAGGAAAATGAATGGATATATCTTGAAATACAATCTGACAGAACTCTTGTTGCAGGAGAAGTAAAAAAAATAAAAGAGAATAAAAATGTTGTGGATATTTATTTGAAACTTACAGGAAATTCTTATGAAACATCAGAGATTTTAGATGATTCTATGGAAAAAAATATTAAAGATGCTTTTATAAAATATTACAAATTTTCCAACAACAGTGCTGATATAGAGCCGTCAGAAAAAATATTAAATCTTTTTGACAGACTTATTTTTGACAATCAGGAAAAAGAGGAAGAGGAGATATAATGAAACCTTTATTTTTAAGTATAGAAGGATTACAGAGCTTTCAGGAAAAGCAGACAATAGATTTTGAAAAAATAGGAAGAGACGGGCTTTTTGGAATATTTGGTCCTACAGGGAGCGGAAAATCTACAATAATTGATGGAATGACACTGGCTCTTTATGGAAGTATCATAAGATTTAAAAATAATAAAGACACAGGAACAAAAGATTTTTTTGATGCAGAGGCTATTAACAAAAACAGCAGTTCAGCCTGTGTTAATTTTAAATTTAAAGTAGGTGAAAATGTTTACAGAGCAGAAAGAACATATAAGATAGGCAAGAAAAGCGGAAAAGTTTCAAAGTCTGCTGTGCTTTTTAAAATAGAAAACGGTGAAGAGATAAAAATTGCAGAAAACTATAAAGAGATTTATCAGGAAGTAAAAGAAAATATTTTAGGGCTTACTCTTGAAGATTTTACAAGGTCTGTTGTTCTTCCACAGGGAAATTTCAGTCAGTTTCTGAAACTTGACGGAAAAGAAAAACGTGATATGCTGGAAAGAATTTTTAATCTTGAAAAATACGGAGAAATTCTTTCTAAAAAGGCAAACAGCTGCAAATATGCTCTTGAAAGTCAGATAAAAGAACTTGATATAGAACTTTCTTCCATTGGTTTTAATGAAGAAGAGCTTAGTACAAAAAAAGATGAACTTGAAAAAGCTGAAAAAGAACTTGCACTTTTACAAGAGCAGGAAAAAGAGATAAAAATACAGCTTGCAGAGATGGAAGAGATAGAAAAACTTGAAATAAAACTTGCTGATTTTAATAATCAAAAAAATGAGCTGGATAATAAAAAAGATTATATAAAATATTTAGAAGAAAAAACTGCTGTGTCAGAAAAATTTATTCCTGTTATAGAAAAAATACACAGAAAAAATGATTATGAAGAAAAACTGCAGAATTTAGATGATGAAATTTCAAAAGATAAAAATCTTTTTGAAGAGGGAAAAGGAAAACTTGAAAGAGTAAAGAATAAGTATGGTGAATTAGAAAGAGCAGAAAGTGAAAAAGAACAGGAAAAAGAAAAAAATTATATTTCTCAGGAAGAGTTTTCAAAAATCTCTGATGATTATAGAAATGCAGTAAAAAAAGAGGAACTTTTAAATAAGAAATCTCTTTTGGAAAAAGAATTGGATGTATTAAAAATTGAAACAGAAAAAATATCTGCTGATTTAAAAAGAGCTGAAGAGGAAAAAACATCTTTGGAAAAAGAACTTTCTCAGACAGAAAATATTTCACAAAATGATATTTTTGCTTTAGAGAAAGAGATTTTAGAAAAATCAAATGTTTTAAAATCTCTTACAGATAAAGAGAAAGAAATCTTAAAACAGGAAGAAAGAAAAGAATATATTATAGATGAAATTGAAGTTAAAAGTGAAGAACTTATCGAACTGCAGGAGATAGAAAAAGAATTTCTGGAGCAGAGAGAAAAGTTTTTTATTTATGAACTTAGAAAAAAACTTCACTCTGGAGAGAAATGCCCTGTATGTAATGAAGTTTTTAAACATGATGAAAAAGATATTGAAAATGAGGAAGTTGGATTCAGCGGAGAGGTTTTTGAAAGAATAGAAAGAGATATATATTTTAAGAACAGCAATATTTTAACCGCTAAAGAAAGATTAAAAGAAACAGAAGAAAAAATATCAGTTCTTAAAGAAGAAACTAAAAATATATCATTGATTAGAGATGAGATTAAAAATCTGAAAGCAGAAAAAGATATTTTGAAAAACAGATTTGATGAAACAGAAGAGAAAAAGAAAAAATTGGAAAATGAGCTTAAAAACAGTGTTTCCAAGATAAATTCTCTTCAGCTGTCTTTTGGAAAATATGAAAATCAAATCTCTTTAAAAAACAATCATCTGGAAGAGATTATCACAGAAATATCTCTTCTTCCTGAAATCTCTTTTTCTATTGAAGAGTTAACAAAAACCCTTAATCTCATGAAAACAAAAAATGCTTTATATACAAAACGGGAAACAGAGTTATCACAGATAAGAAAAGAGAAAAAAGATATTTATGAAAACAAAATTGTTGTTTGGAGTGAGAAAGTAAGAGAGTTTGAAAAAGCATTAATTCAGAAAGAGGAAAATTACAGAAATTTAAAATATGAGCATAAAAATCTTTCTAATGAGATAGATAAGGTGCTTCTGGAAAATAAAATATCTGAACTTAAACAGCTGAGTGAGATTGAAAATCTTATTGATAAAATAGATGAGATGAAATCAGAAATTGAAACTTACAAAAATAACAGTATTTTAGTTTTAAACATGATTGTAAATCTGGAAAGAGAGTTAAAAAACAGAAGTTTTTCAAAATCAGAGTATGAAAAATCAGCAGAACGTGGTAAAATAGTAAGGATGGATTTGGATAAAATCAATCAGATAATTGGAGAGATTAGAAAAAGCATAGAGATTTTTAATCAGAATAAATCTAAAGCTGAAAATATTTTAAAGAAAAAAGAAAAACTGGAAGATGAGCTTAATCCTGCCAAAGAACTTGCTAAACTTTTAGAGGGACGTAAATTTTTGGATTTTCTTTCAGCAGGAAAACTGCAGAGTATCACAAGAAAAGCATCTGATACGCTTCAAAAAATTACAAACGGCCGTTACAGAATAAATGTTGATGAAAAATCAGATTTTTCTATTATAGACAATTTTAACAGTTCTGTGAGAAAACCGCAGTCTTTATCAGGCGGGGAAACTTTCATGGTTTCTTTATGTCTGGCTCTGGCTCTTGCAGATCAGATTCAGCTTAGAGGTAAATCAAGGCTTGAATTTTTCTTTTTAGATGAAGGGTTTGGAACTCTTGATTCTGAACTATTGGAAATTGTGTTCAGTGTGCTGGAAAATTTAAAAGCAGAGGGAATGACAGTGGGAATTATTACCCATGTTGAAGAGATAAAAAACAGAGTGGCAAGAAAACTTATAGTTACACCTGCAAAAGTAGGAGAGGCAGGTACAATTGTAAGAGAGATATAAAAAACTTTAGGGGTGAGGGTTAAATTATGGGAAGCAGAATTATGCTTATATGGATTTGTATGCTTTCATTTATTGGAGGGTATGTTGATGTGTATGGTCTTATGACCGTAGCGTTTCCTTTGACACACTTTACAGGAAGTGTGGCAAAACTGGCAATGGAGGGACCGTATATTTCTTTTGACAAAGAGGTGTTCCAGCTTGCTGCAGCACTATTCTTTTTTATACTTGGAAATATTTTAGCAGGGCTTTTTATTGGTGAGAGAAATTTCAGTTTCAGAAAGAGATATGGAATGATATTTATAACACTGGGAGCTCTTATAGCAATTCTGTTCCATATGGCAGATGAAGATAAATCTTTTGCTTATCTTTTATCTATTGCTATTGGAATGCAGAATGGTCTGTTCATAACATATAAAGGAATTCTGGTAAGAACTTCCCATTTAACAGGAACAGTAAGTGATTTGGGAGTATATATAGGATATCTTTTAAGAGGAAAAAAAGTTGATACATGGAAAATTTTCTATTATACAGTGAGTTTGGTTTCTTTCTTCTCCGGAGGAGTTGTCAGCAAAATGATGTATGATATGTATGGGAAAGAGGCTGTTTATGCTGTAACTTTAGGATATTGGATAATAGGATTTTCTTATCTTGCACTTAGAAAAAAACTTGAAAGCAATCTGCTGCAGGAGATGTCAGCAAAGAAATAAAAGCTGCACACCTAAAATAAAAAAAGAATAAAATTTCTATATAGAAAATTTTATTCTTTTTTATTTTACTACTCTACTGTTACTGATTTTGCAAGATTTCTTGGTTTATCCACATCGATTCCTTTTGCAGCAGATGTATAGTATGCTAAAAGCTGTAAAGGAATTACTGATAAAAATCCTGAAAACATATCATTGCAGTCTGGAATCCCTATAAATTCATCAGAAACTTTTTTAAGATTTTCACAATCTTCATATCCGATAGAAATTATATGTGCTCCTCTTGCTTTTACCTCTTTTATGCTTGATACTGATTTATCAACCATATTTTTCTGTGCAGCAATAACAATTACAGGTGTTCCCTCTTCTATAAGTGCTATTGTTCCATGTTTTAATTCCCCTGAAGGAAATGCTTCTGTATGAATATATGAAACCTCTTTTATTTTTAAAGAACCTTCAAGAGCAACTTTGTAATCAAGCCCTCTTCCAAGATAAAATCCATTTCCTTTATCTTTAAAAAATTCAGCTGTTTCTTTTATTATTTCATGATTATCAAGTATTCTTTTTATCTTTTCAGGAATATTTTTAATCTCTTCAAGATATTCTGAATATAATTCACTTGAAATAGAATTTCTTAACTCTGCAATATAAAGAGCAAGAAGATAAAATATTGTAACCTGTGTTGTGTATGCTTTTGTTGAAGCAACAGCAATTTCAGGACCTGCCATTGTATATATAACTTTGTCTGCCTCTCTTGAAATTGTAGAACCTACAACATTTGTTACAGCTATTGTAAGAGCTCCTTTTTTCTTTGCCTCTTTCATTGCAGCAAGAGTATCAGATGTTTCTCCAGACTGGCTTACAAATATCACCATTGTTTTTTCATCTATAAACGGATCGTTATAACGAAATTCAGATGCAATATCTGTTGCTGAATCAAGCTTAGCTATTTTCTGAAGAGCAAACTGTCCCTGAAGTCCTGCATGATAAGCTGTCCCGCATGCAACAATATATATTTTATTAATATTTTTTATCTCATCATAAGTAAGGATATCAGAAAAATCTGCTTTTTCATTGTGTACTCTTTTGTTAAATGTATCTCTCACAGCATCTGGCTGTTCATAAATCTCTTTAAGCATAAAATGAGGATATCCACATTTTTCAGCCTGCTCCAGATTCCATTCAATATATTTTTTCTCTCTTGTTACAGAGTTTTTGTTTTCATCATAAATTTCAATAGAGTTGTTTTTTAATACTCCAATATCTCCGTCTTCAAGATAATAAACATTCTTTGTATATTTTAGAAGAGCAGAAACATCAGATGCAATAAAGTTTTCTTTTTCTCCAATTCCTACAACCAGCGGACTGTGCTGTCTTGCACAAATAAGTTCATCAGGATGATTTTTATGAAGAACTCCCAAAGCATAACTTCCTTCAAGTTTTTTCAATACTCTTACAACTGTATCAAGAAAATCTCCGTTGTAATAATCTTGTATCAGCTGTGAAATTACCTCTGTATCTGTATCAGAAGAAAAAACATATCCTTTTTCCTCAAGCTCTTTTCTAAGCTCCTGATAATTTTCAATAATACCATTATGGACAACAGCTGCAGATTTATCCATACTGTAATGAGGATGAGAATTAAAATCTGAAGGAACTCCGTGTGTAGCCCATCTTGTATGCCCTATTCCTATTTCAGAAGAAAAAACTTTTCCTTCTAAACTGTCTGCAAGGTTTTGAATCTTTCCGGCTTTTTTCTCCACAATAATTTCTCCGTCAGAGATAAGAGCCATTCCTGAAGAATCGTATCCTCTGTATTCAAGAGTTCTAAGCCCCTGTAAAATAATTTCTTTAGTATCACCGTGACCAATATAGCCAACAATTCCGCACATAATAAACCTCCTGTATTTACTTTTAAATGTTCGTTTACTATGAGAATTGCTACTTAAACTCTTTTGTCCCGTTAATCACTTAATGGTTTTGTAAAGTTTCTCAGGGTGTAACTCCCTCTGAAGTACCCGCCGAATATTTCGAATGTCTCCAGTCCTCGTCAGCTTAAAAATAAGCTCTGGCGCTTTGTATATTTCTAAAACTCATAGTTTCTGACAATGAAGAATACCATAAATTTAAAAAATATTCAATGATTTTTTCTGACTTTTTAATGCAGATACAGACTATATTTTTACTATTTTTTGTAAAGCTTTAATTTATTGCTAACTAAAATGAATTTTTAATTAATGCATATTCGAAAAAATTTTTTTATTTTATATTTTTTTAAATAAGTTTCTGTATTTTCGATTTTATATGATATTATATAATTAAAAATAAACTATTTTCCGGAGAGTAAAATGGACGACAAAACAATGGCTGAATTAAAAAAAATTATAAGACAATATAGAGCAGAAATAAAACGCAATACTCCTCAAGAAGAAAAAGGTTTTCAGGATTATATGAAAATGGATATCCCTCTTTTTGATGAACCTGTAGAAATTAATAATCTGGCTTCATATTTTGAAGAGGAGAAAAAGAAACATGAAAGATTTTCATTGAGTTTCAAAGCTTCTTTTTTGGAAAAAGAAGAAAACTATATCCTGCTGAAAGGTGTTAAAATGACTGAAATATTTAATCAGGAAGCTGTTTTGTTTCTTCCAAAAAGAATGGAATTTTTTAAAAAAGCAGGCTCTCGCCCTGTAGTATTTCAAACTGCCTTTACTTTCAGACCACAGGACACTTTCGAAAAATATTCATCAAGATTCTGGGATATTTTAAGAGGAATGATGTCAAATAAAATGGATTCTTTCATGAGTGATAAAGAGATAAAAATTCCATATTATCTTATAGAGAACTTTTTGGAATTTTTCCCTCACCTGTGTTTAAATTATCTGAGAGATGAAATAAAACCTAAAATATCAATAAAAAGAGAAGACAAATACCTAGTTATTAATACTTCTGATTTGAAAAACTGGCATCAGCTGGGAAAACACTATCTTGTTTATGAAAACGAAGATAATTATATTAAAATTTTAAAATCAGATTATGATCCGTCAGGAATATTTACTTTGAAAAGTTTAAGCAGAAACGGAAAAGTGAAAGTACCTGTAAACAATCTGGATATTAACCAGTTTATTGAAAAATTTAAAAATATTACAGTTATGAAAGGAGTTAAGGAATTTAAAGAAACTTTTTATGAACCTAAGTCAATAGAGGCCGGAATAGAATTTAATATGGAAACAGACGGAGTTCTTTATGCTGTAGTTGAACCTATTTTTGACGGGAAAAAAGAAAAAGACATACAGACAGATATTTTAAAAAATACGGAAGAGATAAGAAAAATTCTGGATAACGCTGAAAATGCTCTTTTAAAAAATAATTTTTCTTATGACTCTAGTTTAAAAAGATATTCTATTTTTACAGAAGAGCATATATATAATTTTGTTAAAAATCATCTTCAGCCTTTGTCAAAAGAGTTTTCCAAATTCCGTATTTCTACTACTGATGAATTTAAAAAGAGAAATTTTTTCACTTCAAGCATTAGAATTATGGCAAACAAAGAAAAAGAATATGCTTTTTCTTTTGATGCTCCATCCCTTAATAATGATGAAGTGGCAGAAATTTTAATGAGCAGAAAATTCAAAAAAAAATATTTCAGATTGAAAACAGGAGATATAGTAAAACTTGAAAGAACAGCACTGGAGCAGATGCACAAAATGCTTTCTGCACTTTCTGTCAGCAACAAAGAAATTTTATCAGGAGTAATTGTAAGAAAAAATTATTTTGAATTTTTTATTAATAACTATAATATCACAGAGGAAAATTGTGAGGATTACAGCAGGTTTAATAAAAATCTTCATGTAACTTTGAAAAAATATCAGCAGTTTGGTGTTAACTGGATGCTGAATTTAAGAAGTAAAAATATGGGTGGTGTTCTGGCTGATGACATGGGACTTGGAAAAACTATTCAGGCTCTTGTTTATCTGCATATTAATGCATATATAAATCCTGAACTTCCAAGTCTTGTAATAATGCCTAAATCTGTTTTGTTTAACTGGGAAGATGAAATTATGAGCAAACTTCCTACACACACAAATTACAAAATGATTATAGGAAATGCTTTTGAGAGAAAGCAGAAGATTGATAATATTAATTCCGGAGATATGGTTTTAACTACTTATTCTCTTCTTCAGAAGGATATAGAACTTTATGAAAATATTTCCTTTGATACACTGATATTGGATGAAGCTCAGACTGTTAAAAACTTTGCCTCTGTTTCTTCTGAATGTGTAAAAAAAATAAAAAAAGAGGTTTGTTTTGCTTTAACAGGAACACCGATAGAAAACAGCCTTATGGACCTGTGGAATATTTTTGATGTTGTTCTTCCCGGATATTTTGGAACAGCTTCAAATTTCAGAAAGAAATATGTTTCCGGTCAAAAGCATGAGATGCTGAAAGCTCTTATCAATCCTTTTGTTCTTAGAAGAATGAAAAAAGATGTTGAAAAGGAACTTCCTGAGAAGTATGAGCGTAATATATTTATTGATATGGAGCCGAAACAAAGAGAGCTGTATGAAAAACTGTTTAAAGAGGGAAAAGAGAGATTTTTAAGAAATGTGAAAATAGAGCCGCAGGATATTTTAACTTTGATTATGAGACTTAGAAAAATATGTACATATCCTTTTTTATACAATGAGGAATATGGAGTAATAGGTGAAACAACAAGCGGAAAAGAAAAAGTTCTGTATGAGCTCATAGAGGGATTGGTTGCAGAAAGGCACAGAATTATTTTGTTCTCTCAGTTTACGTCAGGTTTAAGAACTGTCAAGGAGGTTTTGAAAAAGAGGTATAAGATTCTTTATCTTGATGGGTATACCAGAGCTGAAGACAGAACAAAAATGGTAGAAGAGTTTAACACAGGAGATGCTGAAATATTTATGATTTCTTTAAAGGCAGGAGGAGTTGGTCTGAACATTACAGGGGCAACTGCTGTTATTCATTATGATCCATGGTGGAACCCTGCTGTTGAGGCACAGGCAACTGACAGAGCATACAGACTGGGACAGGATAAAGATGTACTTGTGTATAATCTGATTGCTAAAGACAGCATCGAAGAATATATGTATCACTTGAAGAAGAGCAAAAGAACATTGAGTCAGAATATTTTAACTAAGAAAAAAATGAATATCAGCAAAGAAGAGATTACTAGATTCTTTATGAGCAGATAAAGTTAATGGACTGTTATGGTTTTATAACCTATAACCGTCCATTTTTTATTTTTCAGCTGTTTTTAGGAATACATTCCTAAAATCTGCCAATTTTTTATATTTTTAGGAATAGAATCCTATTTTTAGTTTGAAGTATAAAAAATGACTCCAACATATGAGTCTGAAGTCATAAGAAAATTATTTACATATTTTTGATTTTGACATTAATCATATTCTCCAATATTTTTTAAATCAACAATTAGTTGATGAGTTCTTACTAAAGCTCCTTTTTCATTTAAGTGGCTTATTGTATCATAAAAATATTTATTTTCTAAAAAATAATTTTCTGGTCTTGATACAAAGGGGGTTTTATTATCTTTCATTTCTTTATATATTTTTTTAATTTCTTTAGAACTTAATATTCCTGATTCTTTTTGAAAAACAGG
>UQOH01000060.1 GCA_900542625.1 uncultured Fusobacterium sp. | reverse complement strand
AATTATTAGTTATTACTTTTTTAAAATCATCTACTCCTAAAGCAATTCCCTTTTTATCGAACATTTCCTGCACCTCCTCCTGTACATTTAAAATTATACCATATCTATAAATAAAATAGTATAAAAATAAAAAGTGGGCAGAGCTGTTTTTATGAATTCCTATTTGTAAACATGAAACAAGTCTCCACTGAAATGGAGACCTGTATCATAGCTTTTTTATGTATACTATATATGAAAAATACCTGCAATTCTTTTAAAAAAAGCTGTAATCATATATTTTATTCTTTTTTTATTTTTAGCCTCTAAATATGAAAATTTTCCTATTGAAGTTCTATTGCTTATATTCATAAAAATCTCCCCTTGAAATATAACTATTTTTATAGATATAGTATATCATTAAAAATAGTTTACAGTCAATAGAGATTTACGCAGATAAATCACACAAAATTTTACAAGTATTTTTTTCTCTCTTCAGAGATTCTAAAAAATTTCCAATAAATCATACAGATAATAAAAGATATTCCTGTTGACGTAGGGGAAGCCAGCCCGATAATGTAAAGAGATTTGTGAGCTATTAAGCTGAAATAGTAAACAAGAGGAATTCTTACCAGAAAAGATGTTGCTATACTGTGAAACATTGTAAAGTTTGCTTTTCCATAACCAATAAAGAATCCGTTAAATGCAAAAACAAAACCGATAGCAATACAATCCAATGAATACGCTCTTAAATATTCAGCAGCACTTTCTATTACTCCCATATCGTTTGAAAAAAGTTTCGTAATATTTACGCTGTAAAACTGGCATAAAACATAGGCAATTATAGATACGGTTACAGTTATTATCATTCCTGTATACAGACAGTCTTTTGTACGTTTATATTTTCCTGCTCCATAGTTTTGTGCAACAATAACTGAAATTGCTGTGCTTAAAGCAAAAGAGGGCATAGGAAGAAATTCCATTATTTTTTCTACAATTCCTACTGATGCAGAAACAACAACTCCCATTTTGTTTGTTATAGCTGTAATTGCTAAAAAAGAAAAAATAACCAGACAATTCTGCAGAGCAAGAGGAATTCCTATTTTACAGATATCTAAAGTTTCACTTTTTAAAATATTTATATTTTTTCTTTTAAATTTAAAACCTATTCCTTTTTTATACAAATAAAATAGAGAAAAAATAAAGCTTACAGCTTGTGAAAAACATGTGGCAGCAGCAGCTCCAAGAGCTCCCATATTAAAAAATTTAACTAAAATAATATCAACAGTAATGTTCAATACACAGGCAATAAGAACACAGATAAGAGGTGTTTTAGAATCTCCAAGTCCCATCATAATACCTCTTACAATGTTGTAGCCCATGATAAAAAAAACACCTATACTGCATACAAGAAGATAGTGTTTTGCTGCACTCACTGCCTCTGCCGGTGTCTGCATAAGGTCGATTATTTTAACATGAAAAAGAAACATTCCAATAATAATAATTACAGCCATAATAAGAAACAATATTATACTGCTGCCTAAAATTCTTCTTAATTTTCTTTTATCTCCCGCTCCTAAATATCTTCCAAGAAGAACTGTTATTCCGCTTGTAAATCCTACAATCAGATTTGTTATAAGTGACATTACCTGACTTCCTACTGCTACTCCCGAAACCTCAGATGTTTCTGAAAAACGTCCTACTATAACTAAATCTGCTGCTCCGTATAGTGTCTGTAAAAGCATTGCAATAAGAAAAGGCCATGAAAAATAAATAAGAGTTTTTATAATATTTCCTTCCAGTAAAAGATTTTCCTGTCTTTTCATTTTTATGTTTCCTCCAAATACATTTAATCAGTATTAATTAATACGCTATTAATTATAAAGTATGTAGTAAGAACACAGTCAAGAGAAAAATGATATTGTTAAAAAATTTTTTATAAGCTATAATCTATTTTGGAGGGAAGTTATGGATAAGAATATTTATTTATCATCTGGAAAATTTGCAGAATTTTGCGGAACAACAAAAGAAACGCTCCGCCATTATCATAATAAAAAAATTTTAGTTCCTGCTAAGCAGGAAGAAAATGGTTATTTTTATTATACTATAAATCAATATCTTATATTTGAACTTATTCAGCTTTTGTCAAATACAGGGATTTCATTACAGCAGATAAAGGAATATTTAAATGATTACAGTATTGATAATTTTATGCAGCTGATACAAACAAGTTATGAAAATCTTGTGAGAAGAAAAGATGAGATAGAGTGTATGATGAGAATGATTAATAATTCTGTAAACAGTATTCAAGAGGTTAAAAGCAAAAAACTTAATACAGTTTTTATAGAAAAAAATGATTGTGAATACTTTTGGACATTTGATACTGAGCCTATTTTTTATGAAAATTTAAAGGAGTTTTCAGAGGCTGTTTACAAATTCAGAAGACATAATCAGGAGAATGATTTTTCAGGAGAGTATTTTTATACCTGTTTTATTTCTGATTCAGATTTTTACAATAAAAATTATTGTGTCAAAACCATTGCAATAAAGACAGATTTAATAGAAAAATGTACTCATTTAAAAGCAGAAGGTTATTATGCTGTTATTTATCATAAGGGAAATCCGAAAACTGTTGTAAATTCTCTTAATAAAATGAAAAATTTTTTAGAAGAAAACAATTTGGAAATTTTTGATAAAATATATCAGACAGAGCTTGTAAATAATCAGATTACACAAAATGAAGAGGATTATGTAACCAAAATATCTGTTCCGATTAAAGATAATAAAAATTTTAGAATGTATTTAAATAAAAAATAACTGCCGAAAAAGTAGTTATTTTTTTAAGTTTGCTTCAATAACTCTCATAAAGTTTTTGTATGCAATTTTTTCTATATCCTCTTCTGAATATCCTCTTTTTCTAAGCTCTTCAACAGCATTTTGACATTTTGAAGAGTCTTCAAGATTTTTAGGAATAGAGTTTTCAAGTTCTTCTGCAAGAAATTCACAGAAATCAAAACCGAAACCAACATAATCTATTCCCACAAGGTTTACTATATAATCAATATGGTCTATTAAATCAGAAAGAGTTGGATTTTTAGAGTTGTCCACATCTTTTGTAGGTTCAAGAGTAGAATAATCACACTCTTTAATAAAACCTGCATAAGCATTTATTCCTATAACTCCTCCAGAAAGAGCTATTGCTTTTATCTGTTCATCAGTAAGATTTCTTGGAACATCACACAAAGCTCTTGCATTTGAATGAGAGGTAACAAAAGGTTTTGTACATATTTCAGCAATATCCCAGAAAGTTTTTTCATTTGTATGAGCTGTGTCAACTATCATTCCAAGTTCATTCATCTTTTTAACAGCTTTCTTTCCTGTTTCAGTAAGTCCTTTTTCAACAGATGCTCCTGCACCTGCTGCAAGAGAGTTTTCTTCATTCCATGTAAGAGTTGCCAGTCTGTATCCAAGATTATACAATGTATCAAGCCAGTCAAGATTATCTCCTATGGCTCTCAGTCCTTCAATTCCCATAAGGACATTAAACTTTTTGTTTTTAAGTCCCTCTTCAAAATCCCCTTTATTTTTTATAATATTAAAAAAATCAGGATTGGAATTGATTTCATGGCTCACAGAGTTAAGCATATATATAAATTCTTTTTCACACTGTTCATCAGGAATTTTGCTGTCCAGCCATGCTGCAAATATCCCTCCGAATACCTCGCCTTTTTTCAGTCTTTCAGCATGAAAATTTTTTACAATATTTTCATATCCCTCTTTTCTTTTCACGGCAGTATCCCACCAAATGTCCATATGTCCGTCAAAAATTTTCATAATTTTTCATCTCCCCAGATTACCCTAAAATTTAAAAACTATTTATTTAAAACCTTTTCTACTTTAACTCTGTAGCTTTGTTTAAGCAGTTCTCTTTCCAGCTTAAGTTTATTCATCTCATCATGTATTTTTTCGTATTTAGTTTCATCATTATTCATCATACAGTGATTTGCTTCTTTTCTCAGCTCTTTAAATTTTATCTGAATATCTTTCAGTTCAGAAAAATATTCCCGTTTAAGAGAAAGAAGTTTCTCTTTCTGTTCAGTTGAAAGGTTTTCTATATATTCAGCTTTTTTAGAATGATGGCTTTCATTTTCAGCAGCAGTCAGTGACAAGAGAAGAAAAGCTGCAGTTATTATTTTTTTCATTCTATGCCTCCTTCAAACCAGAAAGTGATGCTGTCTTCTGATTTATCAACCCCATATTTAAAGTTATGGTTTTCAAGTATCTCTTTAACAATTGCCAGTCCAAGCCCTGTTCCCAGTTTTCTGTCTCTTGCTTTGTCAGCTCTGTAAAAAGGCTGCCATATGCTTTGAATCTCTTTTTCAGTGATATGTGAAGTATTTGTGATAGAAAACTTGTTGTTTTCCACAGAGATAAAAATATTTCCCTCAGGTTCAACATATTTAAAGCTGTTTTCTACAAGGTTTTTAATAACAATAGTAAGCTGGTCTTTATCTCCAAAGAATATTGGGTTATCAATTTTTATATTAAGAGTATATTTATTTTCTGAACCGCTGTTTTCAGCTCTTTTCACTTCTGTTTCTATTATTTCTTCAATATTAAAAGGCTCAGAAGAGCAAGAAAGATATCCTCTCTCTGCTCTTGAAAGGAATAAAAGCGACTGAACAAGTTTGTTCATATTTTCGGTTTCTTCCATAATAATATCAAGATAAAATTCAGCAGTTTCTTTATCGTCAGCTATTCCCTCTTTCAATCCTTCACAGTAGTTATTAATTATGGCAATAGGAGTTTTCAGTTCATGGCTGACATTTGAGATAAACTCTTTTCTCATTTTATCAATTTTTCTTTCTTTTTCTATATCTTCATGGAGCTGATCAATACTGTATTTAAGTTGTCTTGACATTATATTAAGATTTTCTCCCAGCACACCTATTTCATCATTTGAATATGAGTTAAACTCCTGTGAGAAATCAAGTTTTGCAACACGTTTTGCCGTTTCTCCCATGTCAATAATAGATGCTGTAATAACTCTTGAAAGAATGATTGACAGAACATATCCGATAAAAAGTGCTGTAATAACAATTTTCAGGTGAAATGAAGTAATAACATTTACAGGTTCTTTTACAGAACTGAAAGGGGTACTTATAATAAGCAGCTGATTTTTGTTATATGATGTAATAATGGTAAGCTCTTTATCAAGTGAAAAAGTTGTATCTGTAAGTTTGAAAACAAACTTTTTCGGATTATCAAAAATCTCCTTAATATCCTCTCTTGAAAGAGAGATATCAACATCATGGAGATATCTTTCGTTTATGATATATATTTTTACATTATTTTTTTCTTCCACAGCACTGAAATCTATGTTTGAACGAGGGTCTTTTATCTCATTTGAAATAGAAAAAAGCTGATTCTTTTTTATTTTCAAAAAATATTTTTCAAAATAAACCTCATTAAATCCAACCATAAAAAACATAATCATTGTAATAACAGATGCAATAAGGAAAAAAAGTTTATTACGAATACTCATTTACTTATTATTCCTCCTCGATTTTGTAGCCTGCACCTCTTATGGTTTTTATATATTTTCCATCAAGTTTTTTTCTGATTCTTTTTATCTGTGAGTCAACAGCTCTTATATCTCCGTCATAATCATATCCCCAAAGTGATGTGATTATACGGTCTCTTGAAAGAACCTGTCCTTTGTTTTTTATAAAGAACAAAAGAAGTTCAAATTCTTTTTGTGAAAGTTCTAAAGGATTGTCAGCAAGTTTTACATCTCTGCTGTCAGGATTTATTGTAAGCTCTCCAAAAGTAATTGTTTCTCCAAGACTGTGTATTCTTAAAAAAGCCTTTACTTTTGCAACAAGAACCTTCATGCTCACAGGCTTTACAATATATTCATCAGCTTTCATTTCATATCCCTTAAGGATATCCTCTTCGCTTCCTCTTGCTGTAAGCATAATAACAGGAAGAGTGGAATCTTTTATTCTTATCTCCTTTAAAAGTTCCCAGCCGTTAATTTTTGGCAGCATAAGGTCAAGTATAATTAAATCAAAATTCTGGCTCACAATATAATCAAGAGCCTGTTCTCCGTCTTCTGCCTCAATTACAGTGAATCCCTCTTTTTTTAAGAAATCAGAGGCAATTCTTCTTAATTTCCATTCATCTTCTACAATTAAAATTCTTTTATCCATGCAATTCTCCTCAGGATGTTTTTTTATATATACCTACTATATATTATAGCAGATATTGTGAAAATATAAAAATTCCCTGCTCAAAAAACGGCAGGGATATTTTTATTTAATTGTTTTTAAGTAAGTAACATAATATAATAAAATTTTCGATTTTAAAAATATCTGCGTAATCTATGCAGCGAGTTCATCGTAAAAAACGATATGTTTGAACGAAGTGAGTTTATCGTTTTTAGATGAATGAGCAATATAGATAGCTGATATTTTTTCTGAGAAAATTTTATTATTTATTTACACTATTAACAGTATTAACAGCATTATTATAATTTGCTCTTTCAGTTACCATATATTTTTGAACATCTGTTCTTAATTTTCCTTGAAGAATTCCTATCTGTTTATTTTCATCTTCAACTTTTTTCCAGTCAATAGGATCTTCCAATAATAATTTTTCAATATTTAGTCTTCTCTGCTTAATCTCAATTTTTATTTTCTCGATAGCATTTTTCATCTCTTTAGGCATATTTCTCATCATATCTCTGTGTCTGCTGTTCATTTTGTGAGAAGTTCTTACTGTGCATACAGTTCTCATACCATCTTCACTTCTAACCTCTGTATAATGATGTTCTCCTCCGAAAGCAAATGCTGAAGCAGATACTGTTAATAATCCGATTGCTAATAATTTTTTCATTCTTTTTTACCCCTTTATATTAATTTATTGATATGATAAGAATACTATAAAAGTATGGCAGATAAGTGTCAGAATAAAAATAAAATATAATTTGACTACTGTATGAAAGTTTATGTATACTAAAATTAGGAATAAATTTTCGCTGTGAAAAAATTTGATTTTATGGAAACATAATTGTTTTGGGAGAATATAAATGAAAAAACATAAAAATATAATGATTTTAGGAACATCTTCAGGAGCAGGAAAAAGTATAACAGCTGCAGGGCTGTGCAGAATATTTTATAAAGACGGGCACAGAGTAACTCCTTTTAAAGCACAGAACATGGCTTTAAATTCTTTTGTTACAAAAGAAGGACTGGAGATAGGACGTTCACAGGGAGTACAGGCAGCTGCATGTAAAATAGAGCCTTCAGGATATATGAACCCTTTATTATTAAAACCATGCGGGAATAATATGATTCAGGTTATTCTTAACGGAAAGCCTGCGGGAAATATGAGCGGCTATGAATTTTTTAAAGAAAAGCCTAAATATAAAAAAGACATTATGAAAGCATATGAAAAAGCAAGAGAGTATGAAATATGTGTTCTTGAGGGAGCAGGAAGTCCTGTTGAGATAAATATAAAAGAAAACGATCTTGTAAATATGGGAATGGCAGAAATGGCAGATGCTCCTGTAATTCTTGTGGCAGATATAGACAGAGGAGGAGTTTTTGCATCTATCGTGGGAACAATGGTTCTTCTTGAGCCGGAAGAGAGAAAAAGAGTAAAAGGGATAATCATCAATAAATTCAGAGGAAAAAAAGAGAGCCTTTTGTCCGGAATAGAAAAACTTGAAAAGATGATAAATGTTCCTGTTCTTGGGATAGTTCCATATTGTGATGTGGATATAGAGGACGAGGACAGAGTTACAGACAAGCTTAGAAAAAAAACAGGAGGTATTATAAATATCGCTGTTATAAATCTTAATCATCTTTCAAACTTTACAGATATGGATCCCTTAAAAAAGATAGATGATGTAAATATTGCATACATAGATGAACCTTATGAACTGGAAGATGCAGATATAATTATAATTCCCGGTTCAAAAAACACAATTCACGATATGGAGCTTATAAAAGAAAAAGGGATTGATAAAAAAATCTTAGAACTTCACAAAAAAGGAAAAATCATTATTGGAATTTGTGCAGGTTTTCAGATTCTAGGAAAAGAACTTAAGGATATGCAGGGAATAGAGGGGAAAACAGAGATTATCAACGGGCTTGGACTTCTTGATATAGAAACTGTTTTTCTTGACGGAAAGATGACAACTCAGTATGAGGGATATTTTAAAAATACAAGCGGAATATTAAAAGGGCTTGACGGAGAAAAAATTCATGGCTTTGAGATTCATCACGGTGTAAGTTTTTCTGATACAGAAACACCTCTTACAGATGACAGTTTTATAAAAGCAGTTGTAAAAGATAATATTTTTGGAACATATATTCATGGAATATTTGAAAATAATGCTGTTACAGACAGGATTCTTAATATTATAAGAGAGAAAAAAGGGATTTCAGAAAAATACCTGAAAGAAACTTTTGAAGAGTACAGAGAAAAAGAGTTTGATAAACTTGAAAAAGTTATGAGAAAAAATATAGATATAGATAAAATCTACGAAATTTTAGAAAATAAATGATATAGTATTTTATAGAAGGAAAGAAAAATGATATTTGTATATAAGTATTTTGCAGCATATATTTTAGATTTAATATTCGGGGATCCGGAAAAGTTTCCTCATCCTGTAAGATTTATAGGAAAGCTTATAAGTTTTTTGGAAAAAAAATTATATAATTTTAATAACAAAACTTTCTGGGGAGGTGTGACGGCAGTTATAACAATAGGAACAACTGCTGTGATATCATATTTCTTAGCAGGAATATCCCAGTATATAGAGATATTTTTTCTTTACACAACTCTTGCAGGAAAATGTCTTGGTGACGAAGGACTGAGAGTATATAAAATATTAAAAGCAGGAGATTTGGAGGACGCCAAGAAAAAACTTTCTTATCTTGTGAGCCGTGATACAGAAACAATGGACAACAGACAGATAATAAGAAGTGTTCTTGAAACTTTCAGTGAAAACAGTGTAGACGGAGTGATATCTCCTATGTTTTTTGCTTTTCTTGGAAGTTTTTTTGAGATAAAGGGAGTGAGTCTTGCCCTTCCCTTTGCAATGGGATATAAGGCTGTGAACACACTTGATTCAATGCTTGGATATAAAAATGAAAGATATATAAACTTTGGAACAGTTTCTGCAAAAATTGATGATGCAGCAAACTTTATTCCAGCAAGAATTGCAGGTCTTATTCTGATTCCTGCTGCAGCATTTTTTACAGGATTTGATTATAAAAACTCTTTAAAAATATTTTTAAGAGACAGACATAATCATGCAAGCCCCAATTCTGCTCATGGAGAATCAGCTTTTGCAGGAGCTTTGGGAGTTCAGTTTGGAGGAAAAACAAAATATTTTGGAAAACTTTATGATAAACCTACAATAGGAGATAAGCTGAAAGAGTTTGATTTGGAAGATATCATAAAAGGAAGAAAACTTCTTTATGCTGCATCTTTCACAGGTATGGTTTTCTTTTCACTTATTTGGTTTATTGCAGAAAAAATTTAGGAGGATAGAAAAATGGATTTACATGGAGGAAATATATACGCTCTTGAAAGAACAGGGAAAAAAGAGATATTAGATTACAGTTCAAATATTAATCCAATAGGTGTTCCTGAAACTCTTATAAAAGCAATATCAGTAAATTTTTCTGTTCTTGAA
This sequence comes from uncultured Fusobacterium sp., assembly GCA_900542625.1. Lineage (GTDB taxonomy): Bacteria > Fusobacteriota > Fusobacteriia > Fusobacteriales > Fusobacteriaceae > Fusobacterium_B. Next base: position 2,744 of record UQOH01000060.1, on the reverse strand, counting down.
AGATATCCTGATATTAATTATATAGGTTTAAGAGAAAGCATAGGGAAATATAATGATATAAATATGGAAAATATAATTGCAGGGAACGGTGCAACAGAAGTTCTTTTTCTTTTTGCCAAAGCTTTAAATCCTAAAAAAGTTCTTATAGCCTCTCCAACTTTTGCAGAATATGAAAGAGCTTTCAGAAATATAAACTGTGAGATAGATTATTTTGAGATGAATGAGGATTTTGTTCTTGATAAAAAAAGATTTATAGAAACAGCGAAACTATATGATGCAGCAGTTATATGCAATCCCAACAATCCCACAGGAAAGTTTATTTCAAAAGATATTGTAAAAGAAATAAGTACAGAGCTTGAAAAAGCAGAAACAAAGCTGTTTATAGATGAATGTTTTATAGAATTTATTGAGAACTGGAAAGAAAAAAGTGCAGCAGAATTTAAGTCAAAAAATATTTTTATCTTAAGAGCTCTTACTAAGTTTTTTGCTCTTCCCGGAATTAGACTTGGTTATGGAATCTGTTTTGATGAGGAGCTTACAGAAAAAATAAACGAAATAAGAGAACCTTGGAGCATAAATGCTTTTGCTGATTTAGCAGGAAAAGTTATTTTAAATGATGAAGAGTATATAGAAAAAACAGAAAAATGGATAGCAGAAGAAAGAAAATTGTTTACAGCTGAACTGAAAGAGATAGAGAAAGAGGGAAAAATAAAAGTATATGATACAGAAACAAACTTTATTCTAATAAAACTTACTCACATCACATCAGAAACTTTCAGACAGAAAATGATAAATAAAAATATTCTTGTACGTAATGCCTCAAATTTCAAATTCCTTGATAATTCATATATAAGACTGGCTATTAAAGACAGAGAGAAAAATCAAAAAGTTATTCAGGTTGTAAAAGAGGTTTTGTAATGAAGGGATTTTTGATTGCAGGAACAAACAGCGGAATAGGAAAAACCACTGTATCTATGGGGCTTATGAAAGTTATAAGTGAGTCTTTTAAAGTTTCTCCTTTTAAAATTGGTCCTGATTATATAGATGGTAAATTCCATGAGCATGTAACAGGAAACAAAAGCTATAATCTTGATTATTTTCTAATGGGAGAAGAGGGGATAAGATACAGTTTTTTAAAACACCACAAAGATTTTTCTGTTGCAGAGGGAGTAATGGGTCTTTATGACGGAATAGACAACTCTCTTGATAATGGAAGTTCTGCTCATATAAGCAGAATTTTAAATCTTCCTGTAATTCTTGTTGTTGACGGAATAGGAAAAAGCACAAGCATAGCTGCACAGATTATGGGATATCAAAATTTTGACAGAAGAGTGAATATAATAGGTGTGATAATAAACAAAGTTTCAAGTGAAAAAACTTACAGGATATTTAAAGAGGCTGTTGAGAAATACTGTAATATAAAATGTTTTGGATATATCCCAAAAATAGAGGATATTTCTCTGTCAAGCAGACACTTGGGGCTTTTTCAGGCAGAAGAGATAACAGACCTTCAGGAAAAGGCAGCAAAACTTGGAAAAGAGATAAGAAAAACTGTTGATACAGATATGATATGTTCTATGGCAGAAGTACAGAACAGCTTTGAATATAAAGATATTCTTTCATCTTTAAAAGATAAGTATAAAGGTTTAAAAATAGGAATTGCAAAAGACAGAGCTTTTTCTTTTTATTATAATGATAATATAGAATTTTTTGAAAATATGGGAATTGAGATAGAATATTTTTCTCCTTTAAAAGACAGAGAAATTCCAAAAAATATTCATATGCTTTATTTTGGAGGAGGATATCCTGAAAATTATGCAGAAGAACTGAGCAGGAATATTTCCATGAAAAATTCTGTAGAAGATTTTTATAATAACAATGGAGTTATATATGGAGAATGCGGAGGACTTATTTACCTTTCAAAAAGCCTGTTTACTCTTGATGGAAAAGAACATGATTTTGTAAATCTTACAGGTGTTGGAACAGAAATGACAAACAGGCTGAATATAGGAAGATTCGGCTATATAAATATTGAGTATAAAAATAACTTACACGGCAGAGGACATGAATTTCACTATTCAAAAATAAAAACAGAGGGAAATGTCTCAAAAACTTTTAAAATAGAAAAACCAAATGGGAAAACATGGGAATGCGGATACAGTTCAAAAAATCTTTTGTGCGGTTATCCTCATATTCATTTTTTTCAAAGTCAGGATATAATTTTTGATCTGATGGACAGAGCATTAAAATATAAGGAGCATAACAATGAGTGATTATATAAAAAAACCGGAAGATATAGAAAAAAGAAGTTTTGAAATAATTACAGAAGAACTTGGAGATAAAGTTTTAAAATTTTCTGAAAAAGAACTTCCCATTGTAAAAAGAGTAATTCATACAACAGCAGATTTTGAATATGCAGACCTTATTAAATTTTTAAACAATCCTATAGAATCAGCTGAAAAAGCATTAAAAAAGGGCTGCAGAATATACTGCGATACAAATATGATTGTAAACGGACTGAGCAGAACGATTTTAAAAAAATATAACTGTGTTCCTTATTCTCTTGTAAGTGATGAAGAAGTAGCGAAAGAAGCAAAAGAGAGAGGAATAACAAGATCCATTGTGGGAATGGAACACGCAGGAAAAAACAAAGAAACAAAGATTTTTTTAATCGGCAATGCTCCTACAGCTTTGTATAAGCTGAAAGAGATGATAATAAATAAAGAGATAGAAAAACCGGCACT
>UQOH01000059.1 GCA_900542625.1 uncultured Fusobacterium sp. | reverse complement strand
CTGTTTCGCTGCATAAATTACGCTGATATTTTTAATATCGAAAATTTTATTTTTATTCTATCTACAATAGTTTTTTTTATGTATAAAATAAAAAGCCGTATGGGTGATAATTCTTTTCAAATTTTTTTGAAAAAATACTCATACGGCTTTTTTGAAATTTTCCAATTTCATTTTTAATGAATTGTTTGAACTTTGAACATTTTTTACTGTTTAGATATAATTAGATTATAAAAGATAAATAAAAAATAAATATAGAAATTCAGGAGGAGATTATGAAAACAGAAAAGAATGTAAAAGTTTTAGTTCAATCTTTTGGAAGATTTTTAAGCGGAATGGTAATGCCGAATATAGGAGCATTTATAGCGTGGGGATTTATAACAGCTTTGTTCATCCCAACAGGGTGGATGCCCAATGAAGCCTTTGCAACAATCGTAGGTGTAATGCTTACATATCTTCTTCCATTATTAATCGGTTACAGCGGAGGAAAACTTGTAGCAGGAGATCGTGGAGGAGTTGTTGGAGCAATAACAACAATCGGAGTAATTGCAGGAACATCAATTCCAATGTTTATAGGTGCTATGATAGCAGGACCTGTTGGAGGATATGCAATTAAAAAATTTGATGAGGCAGTAGAGGGAAAAGTTAAATCAGGATTTGAAATGCTTGTTAACAACTTCTCATCAGGAATAATCGGAATGATTCTTGCACTTGTGTTCTTTAAAGCAGTAGGTCCTTTAGTGCAGACAATGAATACAGCTTTAGGAAATGGTGTTAATGTTCTTGTTCAGCATGGACTTCTTCCTTTAACATCTCTTTTAGTAGAACCTGCAAAAATATTATTCTTAAATAATGCAATCAACCACGGAGTTTTCTCTCCATTAGGAATACAACAGGTATCAGAAACTGGTAAATCTTTATTCTTCTTAATTGAAGCTAACCCTGGTCCGGGACTTGGAATTCTTCTTGCGTACATGTTCTTTGGAAAAGGAAGTTCTAAAAACTCTGCATCTGGTGCAGCAATCATTCACTTCTTTGGCGGAATACATGAAATCTATTTCCCATATATTTTAATGAAACCTTTCTTATTAGTAGCAGTAATTCTTGGTGGAATGGCAGGTGTGTTTACAAATGTTGTTTTAGGTTCTGGACTTGTTTCTCCTCCATCACCTGGAAGTATATTTGCAATAATGGCTCTTGCTCCAAAAGGCGGATTAATCAATGTTCTTTTAGGAGTTCTTGCAGGAGGAGCTGTATCATTTGTAACAGCATCAGCAATTTTAAAAACATCAAAAGCAGAAGATACAGATGATTTAGAAGGTGCTAAAAATAAAATGAAACAAATGAAAGCTCAGTCTAAAAATTCAGATATCCCTGTTGTAGCAGCAGGAAAAGTTTCAAACATAGTTGTAGCTTGTGATGCTGGAATGGGTTCAAGTGCAATGGGAGCAAGTGTTTTAAGAAAGAAAGTTCAGGCAGCAGGACTTAATATAAGTGTAACAAACCGTTCAATCTCAAATCTTACTGAAGATATTGATATAGTAATAACTCATCAGGATTTAACAGACAGAGCAAAAGCAAAAGTTTCAAAACCTGTTCATATGTCAATCAGCAACTTTATGGATGGAAGTTTCTACGACAGACTGGTAGAACAGCTTAAAGCAGACAATGCAGATTCTCCGGCAGAGAGAAAAGAAACAGGAAACAGAAACTTCAGAGAGGGAAGAGAACCTCAAATGGCAGCACCAAACAGTGCAAACAAAAAAGACAGTATTTTAAGAAAAGAAGGACTTTTATTAAACTGTAAAACTGTATCTAAAGAAGAGGCTTTAAAACAAGTAAGCAGATGTCTTGTTGACCTTGGATATGTAAGTGAAAACTATGAGAAATATATTTTAGAGCGTGAGGCAGAATCTACAACATATATTGGAAACTATGTAGCAATCCCTCATGGAACATCTGAAGGAAAAGCTGAAGTTTTAAAACCTGGAATTGCAATTCTTCAATATCCTGAAGGTATTGATTTTGGAAATGGAAATAAAGCACACTTCCTTATTGGAATTGCAGGAAAGAATAATGAGCATATAGATATAATATCTCATATTTCTGATATTGTGGAAGATGAAGATGAAGTACTTTTATTAAAAGATGAAAAGAATTTTGAAAAACTTTACGAAAAATTTTCTTTCTAAGATTTAAAAATAAGGAGTGATAAATATGAAAAAAGCTATACAATTCGGAGCAGGAAATATCGGAAGAGGATTTATAGGAAATATCCTTTCTGTAAATGGATATGAAGTATGTTTTGCAGATATAAATCAGGCAGTTATTGATGAGTTAAATAAAAAACATGAATATACAGTAGAAGTTGTGGGAACAGAATGTAAAGAGATTTTAATTAAAAATGTATGCGGTGTAATGTCAAACTCAGATGAGATTTTTGATAAAATGAAAGAGTGTTCAATAATTACAACAGCAGTAGGACCGGTTGTTCTTCCTATAATTGCAAAAACTATTGCAAAAGGACTTCAATTAAGAATGGAGGCTGGAATAAAAGAATATCTTAATATAATAGCCTGCGAAAATATGATAAAAGGTTCTTCTTTCTTAAAAGAGGAAGTATACAAATATATAAATGATGATGTAAAAAAATATATAGACAGTTATGTTGGATTCCCTGATTCAGCAGTTGACAGAATTGTTCCTCCAATGGAAAAAACAGCTGATATTTTAAGGGTAAGAGTTGAAGAGTTTAATGAATGGATAGTTGACGAAACATTGTTTAAAGGAGAAGTTTCTCAAATAGAGGGAATGACTTTAACAGATAATCTTATGGCATTTATCGAAAGAAAATTATTTACTCTTAATACAGGACATGCTCTTACAGCATATCTTGGAATTTTAGAGGGACACAAAACAATAAGAGAAAGTATTACAGATGAAAAAGTAAAAGATGTTGTTGTTCATGCAATGGAAGAAAGCGGAGAGGTTTTAATCAAAAGATATGGTTTTGACAAAGACGCTCATTCAAAATATATCAAAAAAATAGTTTCAAGATTTGAAAATCCTTATCTTGTTGATGAAGTAGACAGAGTTGGAAGAGAACCTTTAAGAAAACTTGGATACAATGACAGATTAATAAAACCACTAAGAGGAACATTAGAGTATAATACAAAAAATGATAACTTAGTTCGTGGAATTGCAGCTGCTATGGCATACAGAAATGACAATGACCCGCAGGCTGTAAAATTAAAAGAAAAAATTGAAAATGAAAACTTCAACAAAGCTTTCAAAGAAATAACTTCTCTTACTGATAATCCTGAAATAGAAACTAAAGTAATTGATATTTATAAAAGTTTAGTATAATAATTATATATCAAGAGCACTCTCATTGGAAAGTGCTCTTTTTATGTTATTTTTTTTATTTCTATTTTAGTTTTAAACTTTTTTAAATTATTATATTACAAAGAAAAAATATTGCTGCTGAAATTTTGTTTCGGCGTAATCAGTCAAAATTTTTAGAAGAAAATATTTTCTATATTTTGTATATATGATATAATGACTGGTACAAAAAAACAGCTATATCTTTTTATCCTGGCGTGGATACATTAATTATTTTCGAGATAGAAGTTGTAAATGAAATATTTTTTAAAAGGATAGAGAGATGAGGAAAAAACAGACCGAAAAAAATATAAAAAAAATAACTAAGAAGCCTGCAAAAGTTTTAGATACTAAGGATTATTATGCAGGGCTAAAGCCTTATGTTTCATATGAAATATATGCCGACAGAAAAAAGAAAAACCATGCTGAAAAAAAGAAAGAAATGAAAAAAACTTTTTTAGAGATATACAGCAGGCTTGGATTTGTGCCAAACAGAAGAGAGATTACAGAGTGTGGAATTCCCTCTGAGGTTATAAGGTATTATTTTGGAACTTATGTAAACTTTTTAAAGGAAATGGGTTTAAAGCTTCAGCTTAAAAGCTCAAGAAATAAAATAACAGCTGAAAAGAACTTAAAGAAAGAAATTATTTCAAATAAAATAAAAAAACTAACAAAAGAATTAGAGAGAGTTCCAACACTTAAGGAGTATGAAGAAAAATATGGAAAAGTTAAAGGAATGGGAGAGAAGAACTTTTCTAAATTACTGAACCTTATTAATCCTGCTTTGATAGAAAAATCTCTGTCTAAAAAACAGATAGAGGATATTTATATAAAATATATAAGAGAAAAGGGAATTCCTTTTGTATACCAGCTTCCTAAAGAACTGCCGCAGGCAAAAGTTATTAGAAAATATTTTAAAACTTTTAATGCTATGCTTGCTGAAATAGGGTATGATGAACAGGCTATTGCTTTTTATAAAATGTCAAAAGAAGAGATGATTGCTTTTTTACAAAAAAAAGTTGACAGATATATTTTAAGAGAACCTAAAGATTTCAGACTTAATCGCAGTTTACCGTTTTGGGAAACAGTGAAGTTTGTTCTTGGCTGCAAAGGGTTTAAAGAAATGGCAGATATAATAGACAGACAGGAATTATTATACAGAAGAAGATATCTTAGATATACCAGAAGAGATTTAATTAATTTATATAAAAAACTGGCTGTAAAACTAAATAAGGAAGATGTGGGATTAACTTTGAGAGACTTTGAGATTCATAATCATGTTAACTGTTACAATATAACATTATTGTTTGGTGGAATAAATCAGCTGAGAACAGCTGCAGGATATAAACCTATTAATGAAGATAGTAAAGTTTTGTTTGAAAAAGATGATATAGCAAAGGCTTTAAGAAGAAAAAGCAAAACTCTGGGAAGAAATTTAATGATGAAAGAGATTATTGAAGATTCTGAACTGCCAAGTATTACAAGTATTTATAGATTATTTGGTGTTGAGAAAATTGATGATTTACATGAGGCAATAAGAAAATAAAAAATAAAATATCACGGACAAATTTGTCCGTGATATTTTTATAAACATTAAAGTCTTATTAAACTAATTTTTTTAATTCGTCAGCAACGAATTGAACTTCTGTTCCAACTATAACTTGAACGTTAGTTTTACTTGGTTTTAATACACCGGGAACAAGTTTTTTGATTTCAGCGTCGTTGATTACAGAACTGTCTTTAACTTCAAATCTTAATCTTGTAATACAGTTGTCTATAGATACAAGGTTTTCTTTTCCACCTAATAAAGGAAGAAGTGCTGCTGCAAGCTCAGCATGAGAACCAGTTCCAACTGCTGCTTTTCCATCTTCACCTTCAACTTCATCTTCTCTTCCAGGAGTTTTGATGTTGAATTTTGCAATTGCAAAGCTGAATACGATGTAGTATACAACGAAGAATACTAATCCAAGAACGATTAACATAAATGGTTGGTTTGCATTTGGATTACGTAAAGATAAGAAGAAGTCAACGAATCCAGCAGAGAATCCAAATCCTGCCATCCAGTTAAATGATGCTGCAAGGAATACTGCAATACCAGTTAAAACAGCGTGTAATAAATATAATCCTGGAGCAACGAACATGAATGCAAATTCGATTGGTTCTGTAACACCAGTAAAGAAACTTGCAAATCCAGCTGCTAACATGATAGATTTAATTTTTTCTTTATTTTCAGGTTTAGCTGTTTTTACGAATGCAAGACAAGCTCCTAATAATCCAAACATCATGATTGGGAAGAATCCTGCTTGATACATTCCAACGTGATATGAACCAGCTACTGCTGCTGGAAGATCTGCATAAGCAGCTTCCGGAGCTCCCCAGAATCTACCGATGTCGTTAATTCCTGCAACGTTGAACCAGAATACTGAGTTAAGAGCGTGGTGTAATCCAACAGGTATTAATAATCTGTTAAAGAATCCATAAACTCCTGCTCCAACTGGTCCTAATTTAGCAATTCCTTCACCGAATGCAACAAGTCCGCCGTAAATAACAGGCCAAATGTATAATAGTATGAAAGAAACAACTAACATTACTACTGAAGTAATAATAGGAACAAATCTCTTACCACTGAAGAATGCTAAGAACTTAGGAAGTTCTAAACTGTGGAATCTGTTATATAATTCCCCTGCTATAACTCCGCAAAGAATTCCAACGAACTGGTTGTTTATTTTACCAAATGCTGGAGATACTTCAGCAGCTGGAACACCAGTCATTTGAGATACAGCACCAACAGAAAGTAAAGTAGTAACAACTTCAAACGCAACTAATCCTGCAAGAGCAGCAGCTCCGTTTTTGTCTCTAGAAATTCCAAAAGCAACCCCAACAGCAAATAATATAGGCATATTGTCTATGATTGCAGCACCTGCTTTAATTAAGAATGCTGCTAACTGGCTGTTACCTCCCCAACCAGTTGGGTCTAACCAATACCCTATCCCCATTAATATCGCAGCTGCAGGAAGAACCGCAACTGGAACCATTAATGCTTTTCCAATTTTTTGTAAGTATCCAAACATAAAAATCCTCCTTAAAGTATATTTGTAGATTGTTGTATCTACTCCTATTTTACTTTAAAATACAAAAAAAGCAAGTAGATTTTAAATAACTTTATAGAGGTTTGTACAGAAAGTGTCATAAAACACTTGATAATTAACACTTTGTTTTAAATTATTTTTTCAAAAAATTTTTAAAATTTTTATTTTTTTGAATTATAAATTCACAAATGTTTATTTTTAATTAAAATTTAAAAGCTAATTGAACCTTTAACATATTTTTTTTAATCAGATGTGAGAAAGATACTCCAACTAATCTTATATTTTCTCTTTTTTCAAGTTTATCCATCAATTCTGAAACAGTACTCAAAAGTTCTCCTTTATTATTGGTTGGAATTGGAATCTGCTTGGATCTTGTTACAGATGTAAAGTCCTGATACTTTATTTTTATGTTTACACAGCTGCATAAAAAATCTTTTTCTTTAAGACGTTTATAACTTTTTTCAAATACGGCTGTATATTCTCTCACAAGGTCCTCTTCTGTCTGCAGAGGATATCTGTATGTATTTTCATTGCCCACAGACATCGCTTTTCTCTCTTTTTTTACAGGGCTGTCGTCCAATCCTCTTGAATAGTAATATAGAAGAGAACCCCTTGAAAGCCCGAATAGAGAAATCAAATCATGAAGAGAGTATTTATAAATATCAGCAGGTTTAAAAATATTGTATTTTTCTAAAACAGGAATAAATTTTTTCCCCACTCCGGGAATTATTTTTATATTTTTATCTTTGATGTGTTCTATAAACTCATTTGAATTATTAAAAATATAAAAACCGTTAGGCTTATTATAATCACTTGCTATTTTTGCAGTAAGTTTGTTATATCCTATTCCAACAGAACATGTAAGACCTGTATTTTTAAAAATTCTTTCTTTAAATTTTTGAGCAAAATATTCTTTTGAAGGGTAGTTTTCTATTATTTCAGTGATATCCAAAAAACCCTCATCAAAAGCAATATATTCTATTTTATCAGTTATTTTTTCAACAAGAGAATGAATGTATCTTGATTCAGCTGCATATTTGCTTTTATCACAAGAAAGAACAATAAGATTTGGGCACAGTTTTTTCGCCTCAGCTGTACTCATAGCAGAGTGGATTCCATATTTTCTTGCCTCATAGCTTGCAGTTGTTACGACACTTTCTCCAACAACAAGAGCTTTGTTTTTTAATTTGGGATTATCTCTTATTTCAACAGAAGCATAAAAAGCATCTAAATCATAATGAAGAATTACTCTTTCGCTCATATCTTTCACCTTTAATAAGAATTTTTTGTTTTTATTTTCTATCTCTATTTATTAATATATATTATCATAAATTATTGTTAATTAAAAGTAGTTCTTTGGAAATCTCTTGTATTGGTGTATACTATAAATTGAAAAAATCATACTGGAGGTTGTACTTATGAATAATATTTTAACTATTATTAAAAATATAGAGGATAAAGATGGAAATCGTATTCTGCATATTTTTGCTGCAGACGCTCTGATTCTTTTTATAAAAATTATAATAATTTTAATTATTATGTATATCTGTAGAATCTGTATTAAGCTTGTGGATACACATATTGACAAAATAGCTATATCAAAAATTGACAGAGGAGCAAAACAATTTACAAAATCTTTTATAAAACTTGGAATATCTGCTGTTTTTTTTCTTTTGGCAATGCTGCTGTTTGGATTTAAAGAGCAGTCTATCATTACAATGATAAGTGCCATAAGTCTTGGTATTGGAATTTCTTTAAAGGAATTTCTTTCAAATTTTGCAGGAGGGGTTGTTATTCTTTTTGCAAGACCTTTTACAGTTGGAAATTTTATAGAAATGAATGATGTAATGGGTGAAGTAAGTGAAATAGGTGTTTTCTCAACATGTGTAAATACATTGGACAGCAGAAAAATTATAATCCCAAACAATGTTGTGATAAGCAAAAACATTATAAATTATGATGCAAATAAATACAGAAGAATACAGCTCACTGTTCCTATTGCTTATGAGGCTGATCCAAGAGCCGCCATAAAAGAACTTCAGGATATAGCAAAAACTTTTAAAGGAATTGAAAATCAAAGAACACCTTTTATAAATATAATGTCTTACGGAAGTTCTTCTGTAAATATAGAATATCTTGTGTGGACAGTAAATACAGGGTATCATGATTATTATAATACCCGTGGAAATCTTATGCAGTATATAATAGAAAGATTTGCAGAAAAGAATATTGAAATTCCATACAATAAACTTGACATTCATTTATATAATGAAAATTCACCGGCTTTGTGATATAATTTTAGTGCTTTTATAATAAGCAATATGTAAAAAGAAAAGAGGTTTTTAAAACGATTGATTTAACAAATGGAAATCCAACAAAACAAATGCTTAAATTTGCTCTTCCTGTATGTCTTGGAAATATTTTTCAGCTTTTTTACAGTCTGGCAGATACAAGAATAGTAGGAAGTACTCTGGGAGAAGTTTCCCTGGCTGCTGTAGGTTCAACTACATCTATCAGTACACTTCTTATAGGCTTTTTATCAGGGCTTACCAATGGTTTTGCTGTTTTGGTAGCACAGCAGTTTGGTGAAAAAAATGAAAACAAAATAAAGAAAACTGTTGCAGGAAGTATTTTTCTCGGTTTTTTAACAGCTTTGATTATTACATGCGTCAGTGTGTTTTTTCTTGATGAAATTCTGAGTCTTTTAAATGTGTCAGAAAATCTTTATTTTCAATCAAAATCATATATAAAAGCTATTCTTCTGGGAATGACTGCTACAATGTTTTACAATGCCCTTGCAGGAATATTGAGAGCTGTGGGAGATACTGTTGCTCCTCTTATTTTTCTTGTTATTGCCTGTATAACAAATATATTTCTTGATTTATATTTTATTTTAAGATTAAATACAGGAGTTGCAGGTGCAGCATGGGCAACTGTTATTTCACAAGGGTTGTCTGTTGTACTATGTTTTATATATATGTGGCGTAAATACCCTATGTTCAGAATGAAGAAAAAAGATTTTTTCTTAAAACTGACTCTCTTAAAAAATCTTTATGCGTCTGGAATTTCAATGGCTATGATGATGTCCCTTGTATTTTTCGGAACTCTGGCTCTGCAGACTGCTATCAATACTTTTGGAACAAACACAATTGTTGCTCACACAGCAGCAAGAAAACTTACAGAATTTTTTATGCTTCCTTTTGCTGTTTTGGGAATTACAATGGCTACATATTGCGGGCAGAATAAAGGAGCAGGAAAACCTGAAAGGATAAAAGAAGGAATATGGAAAGCTCTTATGATAACTTCATTGTGGAGTTTTTTGGTAATTCTATTAAGTTATACAGCAGCACCATGGCTTATTTATATGGTTACAGGAAGCCGTATTCCTGAAGTGACAGCCACTGCTGAAAAATATCTTAAAATAAATACTGTTTTCTATTTTGTTCCCGGGGCTATTGCTATTTTAAGAAATACTATGCAGGGAATAGGAGACAGAATTACCCCTGTTGTTTCAAGTGCTCTTGAACTTATAGGAAAAGTTGCTGTTGTTATTTTTATTGTTCCCTGCACACAATATTTTGGAATTATTATTTCAGAACCTATTGTTTGGGTAGTTATGGTAATTCCTCTTATTGTAAGAATTATTAAAAATCCGATTTTTAAAAGAAAATCAGCAGTGAAATAATCTGTTATTTAATTATTGCTGCAGCTCTTACAGGACAGCCGTCAGCAGCAGTTTTTAGAGGCAGACATGAAAAATAAAAGTCTTTTCCTTTTATTTCATTTAAACAGCAGAGATTTTCAACTATAATTTTATTGCTTTTAAGAAGAATTTTATGGTTTTCCATAGTTTCTGAAGTGTAAAAATCTGGGGATATGCAGTCTATGCCTATTCCCTTTAAATGAGAAGCAGCTATCTTTAAAGCTGTTTCTTTTTTCATTACAGGATAATCTTTAAAATAGTTTTTATCTTTCCAGAATTTATCTTTTCCTGTATAAATTAAAAGATATTCTATTTGAGGAATAGAATTCAAATCTAAATTTTCAAGCTCAGCAAAAGAAATACAGATTCCTTTTCCAAAAAATGCTTCAATAGAAAAATCACATATATTCTTTCCATTTTCTATCATATGAAGAGGGACATCAATATGAGTTCCCAGATGTGAAGTAAGCCCAAGAGATGTTACATTAAAACCATCTTTTTCAAAAGAAAACAAAGGTTTGATACAAGGTTTTTCTTCAATAGAATATGCTGTCATATTATTTTTTATTTCATGTGATAAATCGTATATTTTCATATTTCCCTCTCTAAAAACAGTAATTTTTGAAAATATTATATCATTTTTATTTTAAATTAAAAATATTTTTAAACAAAACAGCAGTTGTTCTCATCTAATATAGTAGAGTAAATAAATATGCTCAATTATAATAAAATATAAATATATAAAAATTGTAATTGTTACAAAATTGTAATAATGAGTTGACAACTATCTTTTTATATGTTAATATTTATTTATAAGCTAAAAGACTTTAAAGTATAGGAGGGGTAAGATGAATTTAAAAGGAACTAAAACAGAACAAAATTTATGGACAGCTTTTGCAGGTGAATCTCAAGCCAGAAATAAATATACTTATTATGCATCTAAAGCTAAAAAAGAGGGGTATGTTCAGATAGCTGAATTATTTGAAGCTACTGCAAATAACGAAAAAGAGCACGCAAAAATCTGGTTCAAATTATTACATGATGGTATGCCTTCAACAGTAGAAAACTTAAAAGATGCAGCAGCTGGTGAAAATTATGAGTGGACAGATATGTATGCAACTTTTGCAAAAGAAGCAAGAGAAGAAGGATTTGAAAGAATAGCTATACTTATGGAAGGAGTAGCAGCTATTGAAAAAGAACACGAAGAAAGATACAGAAAATTATTAGAAAACATTGAAACTCAAAGTGTTTTCAAAAAATTAGAAATAGTTGTATGGGAATGCGGAAACTGCGGACATTTACACATAGGAACTGAAGCTCCTGGAATGTGCCCTGTATGTGACCATCCAAAAGACTACTTCAGAGTTAGAGCAACAAATTATTAATTAAAATAAAAATATTTTTTAAACAGCAGGGATATTTTTATTCCCTGTTGTTTTTTTATAGAAAGGAATGTGGTCTATGTTTGAAGACGCAGCTTTTAGAGCTTTAATTTTATCTTTTTTAGCCGGAATGTCTACTCTTCTGGGTGCGGTAATAATATTTTTTACAAAGAAAAAAAATGAAAAATTAGTAACAATCTCTCTTGGTTTTGCAGGAGGAGTGATGATAAGCGTTTCATTTACAGACCTTCTTCCCAATGCAAATGTTCTGCTTACACAATATGGAGGATATAAATTTGGAATTATAGCAGAAGTTGTTTTTCTTCTTGCAGGGGTTGTTATGGCAGCTCTTTTAGATAAATTTGTTCCTCATGAACCTGAAGAGCATGGAGATGGAAAAAAACATGAAAATCTTTTCCGTGTAGGGTTTGTTTCAACAATGGCAATAGGACTTCATAATTTTCCAGAGGGAATAGCCACTTTTATGGCAGGATATGAGGACACAGCTCTTGGAATTTCAATAGCAGCTGCCATAGCAATGCATAATATTCCGGAAGGAATTTCTGTGGCAATGCCTATATTTTTTGCAACAGGAAGTAAAATGAAAGCTTTTAAATATACTTTTCTGTCAGGGATAGCGGAGCCTGTTGGAGCTTTTCTTGCTTTTTTGGTTTTAAAGCCATATATTAATGATTTTTCATTAGGAATTATTTTTGCTCTTATTTCAGGAGTTATGCTGTATATTGCTATAGAAGAACTTCTGCCAAGCTCAAAACAGTATGGGTACAGCAGAGAGGCCCTTTTTGCTGTTTTTACAGGAATAGCTTTAATGCCTTTAAGCAAGTTATTTGGAGCAGTATAAAATTTAATCTTATTAAAATATGGAAGGGACTGCTGAGAGCAGTCTTTTTTATTTTGCCGGTAAAAAAACCAAAATTAAATGTTATATTTAAAAAAAAATCTCGTGGTAATCAATTTTCTTTAATGAGAAAAAATCAAAAATAATCAAAAAACTATAATTAAATTAAAAAAAATATTAAATTTTTATATGTATTTTGCAAAAAATATATTATAATAGTATAAAAATAATGGTATAATAGTAATATATAAAAATACTT
>UQOH01000058.1 GCA_900542625.1 uncultured Fusobacterium sp. | reverse complement strand
CCCCTCTTCTCTAGTTTTTGTTAATTTTTTTATTAAATATGTTTTTTTGGAGAATAATAAGTATGAAGAAGCACATGTGCCTCGTGGCTTAAAGGCTCTCCAAGATGATTTTTGTAAAGTTCTATTATGTAAGGGTTCTCATGTGATTTTCTGATAATTTTTCCGGAATCTATTTTTTCAATACCTTTGATTCTTTCTTTTACAATTTCAAAGTTTCCTCCGTGGAAAGGCTGTCCTCCTCCTCCCACACATCCTCCTTTACATGCCATAACTTCAATAGCATGAAGAGTTTCTTCTCCTCTTTCAACTTTATTAAGAAGTTCTCTTGCAGCTCCAAGTCCGTTTACAACTCCTATTCTAAGCTTTATATCTCCAACAGGAATTTCAGCAATTCTGATTCCCTCAATTCCTCTGAACTGTTCAAAATCAACTTTTTCAAGTTCCTCTCCAGTTACCCATTCATAAAGAGTTCTTGTTGCAGCCTCAATAACTCCTCCAGTTTTTCCAAAGATATCTGCAGCACCTGTAGAATATCCAAGAGGATTATCAAATCTGCTTTCTTTTAAAGATTTCAGGTCAATATTAGCTTGTTTTAAAAGACTTGCAAGCTGACGTGTAGAGATAGAATAATCAACATCAGGCTCTCCACCTGCCATAAATTTATTTCTTGATGCCTCATATTTTTTAGCAAGACAAGGCATTATTGACACACAGACAATTTTATTTCTGTCAATTCCGGCATCTTTTGTCCAGATATTTTTTGCAACAGCCCCGAACATCTGCTGAGGAGATTTTGCAGTAGAAAGATTTCCTAAAAACTGGTGGAAATGATGCTCTGCAAACTTAACCCATGCAGGACAACATGAAGTTATAAGAGGAAGTTTTGCAGGTTCTCCTGCTAAGTATTTTTCAAGTCTTTCTTTAAGTTCTGCTGCCTCTTCCATTATTGTAAGGTCTGCAGCAAAGTTAGTATCAAAAACATGGCTGAATCCAACCATTTTCAGTGCAGTGACAAGTTTTCCTGTAACATCCTCTCCCGGAGCAAAACCAAACTCTTCACCAATAGCAACCCTTACAGCTGGGGCAACCTGAACAATAACCTGATTATCTTTGTTGCTCAAATCGTTCATCAGCTGGCTTGTGTAGTCAGTTTCATACAAAGCTCCCACAGGACACACAGCAACACACTGTCCGCAGTATGTGCAGATAGTTGTTTCCATGTTCTGCTCAAATGCTGTTCCCATACTTGCATTAAATCCTCTCTGAATACTTGAAAGAACACTGCATGTCTGGATTTCACGACACATAGTTTCACATCTTTTACATAAAATACATTTATCAGCATCTCTTATAATAGACGGAGAAAATTCTTTTCTGTTGTTTGTCTGCTTTCCTTTAAATCTTATCTCTCTGATTCCAAAATCAACAGCAAGTTTCTGAAGTTCACATTTTCCGTTTTTCACGCAGACAAGACAATCTGCAGGGTGGTCAGAAAGCATAAGTTCAAGAATTGTTTTTCTTTCTTTTATAACTCTCAAAGAGTTTGTAGTAACTTCCATTCCTTCAAAAACAGGAGTAGAACATGCAGGAGCAAGATTCTTTCTTCCTTTCACTTCAACAACACAGATTCTGCACGATGAACAGCTGTTCTTATATCCTATATCACTCATTTTCAGATAACATAAGCTGGGAATATTTATTCCGATTGATTTGGCAGCCTCAAGTATTGTTGTGCCTGTTTTTGTTTCAAATTCTATTCCATCAATATTTATTTTAATAAGTTTCATAAATTTTCCCTCCTTATGCTATTTCTACTGCCATAAATTTACAAGTTGTATAACATGCACCACATTTTATACATTGATTCTGGTCAATGATGTGAGGAGTTTTGATTTTACTTGTAATACAATGAACAGGACAATTTCTGGCACATAAAGTACATCCTACACACTTGTTAGGATTTATTTCATATTTAATCAGAGCCTTACATTGTTTTGCAGGACATTTTTTATCTGCAATATGAGCAAGATATTCATCATAGAATTTATTTATAGTAGAAAGCACAGGATTTGGAGATGTCTGTCCAAGTCCGCACAAAGCTGTATCTTTTATTGTTGTTGAAAGTTCTCTAAGAAGATCCAGATCTTCTTTTTTCCCTTCCCCTTTTGTAATTCTTTCAAGAATTTCATGAAGTCTTGTATTTCCTATTCTGCAAGGAGTACATTTCCCGCATGATTCATCAATAGTAAATTCAAGATAGAATTTTGCAATGGAAACCATACAGTCGTCCTCGTCCATAACAATCATTCCTCCTGAACCCATCATTGAACCTTTTTCAAGAAGAGTGTCAAAATCAATAGGAGTATCTAAATCCTGTTCAGTCAGACATCCTCCGGAAGGTCCTCCTGTCTGAACAGCTTTGAATTTTTTATTTTCTTTTATTCCGTCTCCAATATCAAAAATAACTTCTCTTAAAGTTGTTCCCATAGGAACTTCCACAAGTCCTACATTATTAACTTTTCCTGCAAGAGCAAAAACTTTTGTTCCTGGAGATTTAGGAGTACCGATACTTCTAAACCAAGATGCACCGTTTAAAATAATTTTTGTAATATTGGCAAAAGTTTCAACGTTGTTTACATTTGTAGGTTTTCCCCAATATCCTGATTCAGCAGGGAACGGAGGTTTTGTTGTAGGTTCTCCTCTTTCTCCCTCCATAGAGTGAATAAGTGCAGTTTCCTCTCCACAGACAAATGCTCCTGCACCAAGTTTTATATCAATATCAAAAGAGAAACCGCTTCCCAGTATATTTTCACCAAGAAATCCGTTTCTTCTTGCATCAGAAATAGCTTTTTCCAATCTTGAAACAGCTACAGGATATTCAGCTCTGATATAGATAAGTCCTACTGATGCTCCTGTTGCATATCCACAGATACTCATTGCCTCTAACACTCCATGGGGATCTCCTTCAAGGATAGATCTGTCCATAAATGCTCCCGGGTCTCCCTCGTCAGCATTACATACTACATATTTCTGAGAGTTTACAGCTTTTCTTGTAAATTCCCATTTAAGTCCTGTTGGGAATCCTCCTCCTCCTCTTCCACGAAGCCCTGATTCTTTTACTTCATTTATAACATCTTCAGGAGTCATCTCTTTAAGAACTTTCTCAAGAGCCTTATATCCATCATGTTTCAAATAGTCGTGAATATTTTCAGGGTCAATAACCCCGCAGTTTTTAAGAGCTACTCTCACTTGCTTTTGGTAAAACTGCATATCTTTTCCGTCACGTATTCTCTCTTTAGTACGAGGGTCAACAAAAAGCAGTCTTTCAACAACTTTTCCGTTAACAATATGGCTTTCTATAATTTCACTTGTATCTTCAGGAGTAACTTCAATATACAGTATATTATCAGGAAGGATTTTAACAATAGGACCTTTTTCACAGAAACCAAAACATCCTGTCTTTTTTACAATAACCTCTTTTTCAAGCCCGTGAAAAAGAACAGCTGATTCAAGATTTTTTATAATCTGCTCACTTTTTGAAGAAAGGCATCCTGTTCCTCCGCAAACTAAAATTTCTCTACTCATAAGATCCCTCCTTGCTTTCAGCTAAATCTTTTTCAATGTATTTCATAATAATATCTTTTATATCTTTAGTCTTTTCTTTTCCATAAACATCTTTACCTATAAGAACAACAGGAGCAAGTCCGCAGGCTCCCACACATCTCAGGCAGTCTAAAGAGAAAAGTCCGTTTACAGTTGTTTCTCCAACCTCTATTTTTAAAAGATCTTTTATTTCATTTAATACTTTTTCAGCTCCTCTTACATAGCATGCTGTTCCCATGCATACAGAAATAGGATATTTTCCTTTGGGAACCATTGTAAAAAAATGATAGAAACTTACAACACCATAAACCTTTGAAATTGGGAGATCAAGTTTTTCTGCAACAAATTCCTGTACCTCAGATGGAAGATATCCAAATATATCCTGTGCTTTGTGCAGTACCCTTATAAGATTTCCCTTTTTTTCAGGAAGTGTATTTATGAAATCTTCCAAACGTTCAAAACATTCTTTTTTTAAAACATTATCACAATTCATATTTTCCTCCTTAAACTTTAAACCAAAAGTACTAAGATATGTAACTTATACTAAAAATTATACCATGATAGTTATTAAGGTACAATAATTAAAATAATTGATTGAAAAACATATATATTAAAATATAAAGTTGTAAAAATAATTCAAAAAATTATTTAAAATGAATTAAAAATTTTTTTTCTTTCAGGAAAAAGTATTTTTTCACTAATACAGAAAATAAGAAACTGAAAAAGAACAAAAAATTTTCAATCTGCTATTTACAAATCGTAAAAAGTAGAATATAATCTTATCAAGATAGAACATCCTACGTTGTACAGAGGATGTATAAAAGTGAGAAATAAAATTTATATAAAATGGGAGGGTAAAAATGAAAGTAGCATTAGTTTATACAAGCACAACACCAGAATTAATTCAATTAGTTAACGAGGAAATCGGGAAGGTTCTTCCAAAAGAAACAGAGGTTTTAACATATCAGGATCCATCAATTCTTGCAGATGTAAGGGAAGCAGGATATGTTACTCCGGCACCGGCAGCTCGTTTAGTTTCAATGTATATGGACGCTGTAAGCAAAGGAGCAGATGCAGTATTAAATCTTTGTTCATCAGTAGGAGAAGTTGCTGATGCAGCTCAGGGAATAGCAAAATATACAGGAATTCCTATTGTAAGAATAGATGAAGAGATGTGCAGAGAGGCTGTAAGAAATGGAAATACAATAGCAGTTATGGCTACTCTTCCAACAACTCTTGAACCTACAAAAAACACAGTAAAACGTGTTGCAAGAGAGATGAACAAACATGTAGAGATAGTTGATGTATTGGTTGACGGAGCATTCGGACTTGATCAGGAACAGTTCAAAGCACTTATGACTGAGTATGCAGGAAAAGTTGCAGACAAAGCAGATGTTATTCTTTTTGCTCAAGGTTCAATGGCATATTGTGAACAATATATAGCTGACAAGTATGGTAAAATGGTAGTATCAAGCCCAAGATTTGGTGCTCCCGCTTTAAGAGATGCTTTAGTGGCAAAAGGACTTATGAAATAATAAAAAATCAGGAGGAAATAAATATGTTTAAAAATAAATTAACAAAGATTTTCTCATTAGCAGCGGCAGGTGTAATGGTTTTTGCTTTAACAGGATGCGGAAGTTCTGAGAAAGAGGGAGAAATAATAATCCGTATGACTCATACACAACAGCCTGAATCTATTAGTGATTTAACAGCAAAAGAGTTTAAAAAATATGTAGCAGATAAATCAGATGGAAGAATAAGAGTTGAAGTATATCAAAACTGCGGACTTTCAGGAGGAGACTTAACAAAAGCAATAGAACTTGTACAAGCAGGAAATATTGACATACATGCCTGTGCTCCTGCAAATATAGCAAACTATGATCCAAGATTCTATGCTTTCTGGCTGCCATTCCTGTTTGAATCAACAGATGACCTTGTTAGTTTCGTAAACAGCGATAAGGCAAAAGCAGAGATAAACAAATGGTGCAACTATCTTGAAATGACAATGCTTGGAATTAATAACGCAGGTTCAAGACAGATTTCAAGCAACATGGAAATTCACTCACCTGAAGATTTAAAAGGGATGAATATCCGTGTTCCGGGAGCAAATGTATTTATCGATTTATATAGAGACTATTTTAAAGCTAACCCGACAGCAATGGATTTCTCAGAAGTTTATACATCTCTTCAGCAGGGAACAATAGACGGACAGGAAAACCCAATAGCAGTTTTCAACTCATCAAAATTTGCTGAAGTTCAGTCAAACGTACTTCTATGGGACGGAGTCCGTGACACAAATATCTGGATTATCAGCAACAAAACTTTAGAAAAACTTTCACCGGAAGATGCAGAAATGATTCAGCAGTGTGCCTCTCAGGCTCTTCAATGGGGAAATGATTATTTAGCAGCAAATGAATCAACAATTATTGAAAACTTAGAGAAGAACGGAACAAAATTCACAAGACTTACACCAGAAGAAAGAGAAGAGTTTAAAAAAGCTTGTGCCGGAATATTTGATCAGTATGTAGATGTAGTTGGACAAGAAGTAATTGATCTGTTCCAAGGAAAATAATTAAGAGGAGGATATTAATATGAGTAAATCGCAAGGATTTTTAAAAGATTTTTGGGATAATTTTGAAGAATATCTATGTTCAGTTGCTCTTGTAATTATGGCAGTAGTAACATTCATGAACGTATTTTCACGTAAAATAACTTGGTTTAATATGTCATTCAGTCAGGAACTTGTTACAACAATGTTCGTATGGGTATGCTGTCTTGCAGCAGCAAGTGCTTTCAAAACAGATTCACATATGGGATTTGCTTACATAACAGATAAATTCAGAGGAAGTACAAGAGTAACTCATGCTTGGTTCCGTCTGCTTATATGCTGTGCAAACTATGGAATATGGGCTGTGTGGGGAACAACAATGGTATACAGACAATATAAATACGGACTTCTTACAGGAGTTCTTGAAATGCCGAGCTGGCTTATAGGGCTTGCAATTCCTTTATCAGCAATATGTTCTATAATAAGAATGGTTCAATATGAAATGGCTCTAAAAAATAATCCTGAAGAACAGGCAAAAAGAAAGGGGGAATAGAAGATGTCAGCAGCAATATTATTTATATCATTAGCAGTATTTATTTTCTTGAATATTCCTATTTCTATATCTTTAGGATTATCAAGTGCGTTAACTCTTATAGCAACAGGTTCTCCTCTTGGAGTTATACCTTCAATGATGCAGGCAACAGTTCAAAAGTTTTCACTTTTAACAATTCCGTTATTCGTTCTTGCAGGGGTTTTAATGGATAAAGGGGGAATTTCAAAAAGACTTATCAATCTTGCAGACAGTATGATGGGACCTGTCCACGGTGGTCTTGGATATGTTGCAGTTATATGTGCTCTGTTCTTTGCAGCAATATCAGGTTCAGGAACAGCAACAGTTGCAGCTATGGGATCTATCTTAATTCCTGCAATGGTAAAACAAGGTTATGATGCAGGATTCTCAAGTGCCTTATCAGCAATATCAGGTTCACTTGGAACAGTAATTCCTCCAAGTATTACATTCATTATTTATGGAATGATTACAGGGGAATCAATCAGTGACCTGTTCTTATCAGGAATTGTTCCCGGATTAATATTTGCAGCTATGCTTTGTATCACAGTATATATCTATTCTAAGAAAAATGGATGGAAAGGTGACAAATCAAAAGCAAGTACAGGAGAGATTCTTAAAATATTCTGGGGAACTCTTCCGGGATTCTTAAGTCCGGTTATAGTTCTTGGAGGTATCTATTCAGGTTACTTCACACCAACAGAGGCAGCAGCAGTTGCAGTTATATACAGTTACATAGTTGGAAAATTTGTTTACAAAGAGTTGGATTTTGAAGCTTTAAAAGAAACTCTGTTCAGTACAGCGAAAACAACAGGAATTATCTTATTAATTATAATGAATGCAGGTATATTCTCTTGGATTCTTACTCAGCAGGGAATTGCAACTCAATTAACAGAACTTGCAATCGGATTTACAGACAATAAATATGTAATGCTTGTTATCATAAACATTGTATTCTTACTTGCAGGATGTGTAATGGACAACACAAGTGCACTTTATATAATTGTACCTATTATTCTTCCAATAGCAAGAGCATTAGATATTAATCTGGTTCACTTAGGAGTTATATTAGTTCTTAACTTATCAATCGGACAGGTTACACCTCCAGTAGGACCAAACCTATATGTTGCGGCTGATATAGGTAAAGTTAAATTTGAGGACATCTGCCGTAAAATGGTGCCGTTATTATTAATGTCACTGGTAGCACTGTTCATAATAACATTTGTTCCATGGCTTACAACATGTTTAATATAATATTTGCATGAAAATCTGGTTTGTTGTATACTGAATGTATGAGGTAGGATGTAATAAAAAATTAGGAGAAAATAGCAATGGGTGTTGAAAATAAATTCATGTCTGTTTCACTGGCTAATAAATCAGTAGTAGAACGTATAACAGATCAGATTACAAATGCAATTATTAACGGGGAATTAAAACCGGGAGAGAAAATTCCCACAGAAGTAGAATTATGTGAATCATTTGGTGTAGGAAGAAACTCTGTGCGTGAGGCAATAAAAATTTTAGAGGCATATGGGGTTTTGGAAATAAGACGTGCAGACGGAACATATATAAGACAGCAATATGACAATAAAATGCTTTATCCGGTATTATATGGAATAATTTTACAAAAAGACTCCAAAAATCAAATTGTGGAACTGAGAAAAGTAATAGATGTAGGGATTTTTCAGGAAGCAATGAAGAGAATGTCAGAAGAGAAGATTAAAGAACTTGAAGAGGAACTGGGAAGAATGAAAGAGGAGATTTATAAAGAAAATGCCTCTCCATCAGAGATGTTCGATTCAGATGTAAGATTCCATGCTATTATAGTGGGAATTTTAGATAATCGTCTTTTAGAAAGTATTGGAGATTATGTAGATAAAATTACAATGCAGAGTCGTATTGAAACTATAAATTATATTCTTGAAAATAAATTCCAAGATGATTTCATAGAACTTCACAAAGAGATAATAAACATGTTTAAAGAAAAACAGGAAAATAAGATTATCGAGATTATCGATAAACATTATAAATACTGGGAAAAATAGCCGCGGAAAATATGCGGCCTGTAAAAAACGGGCTTTTGATACAAAAGTCCGTTTTTATTTTAAAAAAATGGGAGGCAGAAAGATGATATATAGAAAAGCAAAAGATATGACACCAACTCTAATAGAGCATTGCATGGGCGGAGAAGGAACTGTAATGATGGAGAAACTTTTAAATGCTCCTGAAGAGATGCTTGGAAAAGGGAGAGCTTATGTAAGACATACAATAAATCCCGGAGTAAGCATTGGAATACATACACATGAAAAAGAGATGGAAACAATGGTTGTTGTATCAGGAAAAGCTGTTCATACAATAAATGGAGAAGTTCAGCATCTTGAGGCAGGAGATATTATCGGAGCAATGCCCGGAGATACTCACGGAATTGCCTGTGAAGGTGACGAACCTTTAGTAGTGATAGCACAAGTTTTATATGAATAATTTATTTTTGTAAAGAAGTTTGGGAGGAAACATAAATGAAAGATAAAGTTTTAATCTCTGTAGCACCTGTATCTGCTGCAGATACACATATAGACCCTAAAAAAATAGCAGCAGATGTAATTGCCTGTGCAAAAGCAGGGGCAGCAATGGTGCACCTTCATGTTCGTGATGAGCATGGAAAACTTACACCTGATTTGAGTCTTTTAAAAGAAACAGTAGAATTAATCAGAGCAGAATCTGATATTATAATTCAGGCATCAACAGGAGGAGTTTCTGAGCTTACTATTGAGGAACGTTGCGCTCCTTTATACTATGATAAAGTTGAGGCATGTTCTCTTAATGTAGGTTCTACAAATCTTGGAAATGCAGTATACTGCAACCCTATCCCAGAGGTTAAATACTGTGTTCAGGAAATTATAAAAACAGGAAAAACTCCTGAAATAGAAGTATTTGAAATAGGGCATACACATCAGGTTGCAGAACTTCGTAAAGAGTTCGATATGAAATCACCTATTCTTTTCAGTGTTGTTCTTGGACACCCAGGGGAAGCTCCGGCAACTCCAGAGGCTCTTATGACAATGGTAAACTTTATCCCTAAAGATACAATCTGGGGAATAACTCATGCACACAGAAAAGATTTTGGAATTATAGCAGGAGCATTGGGGCTTGGAGCAAAAACAGTTCGTATCGGTTTTGAGGACAGCAACTATTTAGATCCTGAAACTCAGGTAGACAGTAACGTTCCTTTAGTAGAAAAAGTTGTAAAACTTCTTCATGCAATGGACAAAGAACCAATGACACCAAATGAAGCAAGAAAAATGTTAAATATGTAGGAGGATAAAATGGCAGGGGAAATAAATTTAAATTTTGATATTTTAAAATCATATCAGCCTATGAATGAAACAGAATTAGACAGAGAACTTCTTGCTTGTGTGGCAGAGAATAACAAAAAAATAATAGTTTTAGACGACGACCCAACAGGAGTACAGACAGTTCACGATATATCTGTTTATACAGACTGGAGTGAAGAAAATATCCGTTCAGGTTTTGCAGAAAAAAATAACCTATTCTATATCCTTACAAATTCAAGAGGCTTTACAGTTGAGCAGACAACAAAATGCCACACTGAAATAATAGAAAGAGTAAATAAAATTTCTAAAGAAACAAGAAAAGAATACATGATAATCAGCAGAGGGGATTCTACTTTAAGAGGACATTATCCTCTTGAAACAGAACTTCTTCGTGAGGGATTTGAAAAGGATGGAACAAGAAAAGCAGACGGAGAGATTATGTGTCCTTTCTTTAAAGAGGGAGGAAGATTTACAATCAACAATATTCACTATGTAAAAACAGGAGATGTTCTTGTTCCTGCAGGGCAGACAGAGTTTGCAAAAGATAAAACTTTCGGATACACTTCATCAAATCTTTGTGAATATATAGAAGAAAAAACTAATGGAAAATACAGAGCAGAAGATGTGACAACTATATCACTTGATGAACTTCGCGGAATGAAAATAGATGAAATAACAGAAAAACTAATGAAAGTTCACGATTTTGGAAAAGTAGTGGTAAATGCTGTTGACTACTGCGACCTTAAAGTATTTGCCATTGCACTTTACAGAGCAATGAAAGAGGGAAAAAATTTCATGTTCCGTGTGGCAGCAGCAATAGTTAAAGTTGTCGGAGGAATATCAGACAAACCTCTTCTTACAAGAAAAGATATGGTAGTTAAAGAAACTTCAAATGGAGGAATTATTGTTGTAGGTTCTCATACTCAAAAAACAACAAGTCAGGTAGAGGAACTGAAAAAATTAAAAGATCTTGTTTTCATGGAATTTAATTCAGACCTTGTTCTTGATGAAAAAGCCTTTGAAGAGGAAATAGAAAAAACTATTGAGAAAGAAGAAAAATTGATTTCAGAAGGAAAAACTGTTGTTATTTATACAAAAAGAAAACTTCTTGTTATTGAAAATGATACAAAAGAGGATGCACTTATCCGTTCTGTAAAAATTTCTGATGCAGTTCAGTCCTTAGTGGGAAGATTAAAAATAACTCCAGCTTTTGTTATAGCAAAAGGAGGAATTACATCAAGCGATGTTGGAACAAAAGCACTGAATGTTAAAAAAGCAAATGTTTTGGGACAGATTCGTCCCGGAATACCTGTATGGCAGACAGGAGAAGAAAGCAGATTTCCAATGACACCTTATGTTATTTTCCCCGGAAATGTGGGAGAGATTACAACATTGAGAGAGGCTGTAGAAATTTTACTGGCTGAGTAAGTTTAGGAGGAAAAAATGCCTTATAATTATAAAGATTTAGGTCTTGTAAATACAAAAGAGATGTTTGAAAAAGCAAACAGAGAGGGATATGCTGTTCCTGCTTTCAATTTTAATAATATGGAGCAGGTTATGGCTATTGCAGAGGCTTGTGCAGAAACAGGCTCACCTGTAATTCTTCAATGTTCATGGGAAGTTATGGAATATATGGGGACATATATGGTTCCTCTTCTTGTGAAAGGAGTAGTTGATTATATAAGAAGTACAGGTTCTGATATTCCTGTGGCACTTAATCTTGACCATGGAAGAAATTTAGATGCAGCAAAGAAAGCTGTGGAACTTGGATTTTCTTCTGTTATGTTTGACGGCTCTCACTATCCTTTTGCACAAAATATAGCAGAAACAAAAGAGCTTGTGGAATATGCCCATACAAAAGATGTGTGTGTTGAGGCAGAGCTTGGAGTTCTTGCAGGTGTAGAAGAGGGAATAAAATCAGATAAACACATTTATACAAATCCTGATGATGTAGAAGAATTTGTAAAACAGACAGGAGTAGATTCTCTTGCAATAGCAATAGGAACAGCTCACGGAGCTCACAAATTCAAACCGGGAGATGATCCCAAATTAAAGCTTGATATTCTGGCAGAAGTGGAAAGAAGAATACCCGGTTTCCCAATAGTTCTTCATGGTTCATCAGCAGTGCCTAAACAGTATGTTGAGATGATAAAAACATATGGAGGAACAATAAAAGATGCAATAGGAATACCTGATTCTGAGCTTAGAAAAGCATCACAGTCAGCAGTGGCAAAAATAAATGTAAGTACAGACGGAGCACTTGCTTTTACCGGTACTGTAAGAAAAGCTCTTGCAGAAAAAACAGGAGAATTTGATTTAAGAAAATATCTTGGTCCTGCAAAAGAGGAAATGAAAAAATATTATAAAACTAAAATAAGAGATGTCTTCGGTTCAGAAGGAGCATATAAAAAAGCAGAAACAACAAAATAAAACCAAACCAATTTCATAAAAATCTTGTTAAAATAGCAAAAACAGGCAGTCTATAAGCTTTAGGGTCAAAATAAAGCGGATAGGCTGTCTGTTTTTCTGTTAAAGCTTTCAATCTTCCTTTCCATAATTTTTTCATGACAGGTACAGCTTGGTGCAGATTATGAGCATGAAAACGGTGTAGGATTCAATGGAAAATATGAAATGATGTGGTTTGATAAGGGAGATGACAGCAGAATAACAGCCGGTATCTCTTACAGATTCTAGGTTTTAAATTATGAATACAAAAGAATTTATAGAG
>UQOH01000057.1 GCA_900542625.1 uncultured Fusobacterium sp. | reverse complement strand
AAGTTATATTATATTTCTTTAAGTAAAAATCTTCAAGAGTTTTTCTGATAAGCTCAACCTCTTCCCCTGCAAACTGAAGATATACAAAGACTAAGACTGATATTAAAACTCCCGTAATTATAATTCTGTCAAAGATTTTTACAAAATATTTCATTTTAAAAAATATATAATATAAAATTTCAATAGGCAGAAATATTGCCAGATAACACCCTATTGTTTTTACAGGATCAAAAGGTATATTAAATACAACATCTAAAACCCTTGTTATGACCATTATTGCCAAAGGAACTGATATATTAAATATTATCATTTTTCCTTTTTTCATAGCCAGCATATTTTTTATCTTATATACAGGCAGCAGAAATCCTGCCAAAGGCACAGTTAATGCCAGTATATAAAAGAATACAGACATCACGCTCATATAAATTATATCCACTATGCTGCCCTTTCCCGCATTTGTTCTTTTAATCATTTCTTTTTAATTCTCCTCTGAAAAATATGTCATTATCTGAGAAGTAAAATCGCTGTCACTTCTTGTTCCCTCTTTTTTAGCCTCTTTAAAGACATATTTTATTTTTAATTTTGTTCCCATTATTCTTTCCACAACCTCTTGGAATATACTGTTATAATACTCTGTTTCCATCTGCTCTTTTGCAAAAAGATTTGAATTGAATCTTATAAACAGTTCATTATCAACAACCTTTACAGGCTCTGCATCCATAAGAAAAGCTGAGAAAGTCATTTTTTCATTTCTTGCTGCTCTCACTATCTCGTCCCATTTTTTCTGAACATTATCAAGTGTTACCACTATATGTGTTTCAGCAGGGGTTTCATGTGAACTGCCGTCTTTTTTAGGTGCTTCTTTATAAACAACCTGTTTTTCAATAATAACTTCTTTTCTTTCTTTTTCAGCTGTTTTTATAAGGCTGTTTAAAACTACATATCCCAGAAGTCTTTTATCCTCTTCATATTTAAATTTATTTAAAGAGTCGTATATGTTTCCTATAATTCTAAGTCCCTCTTCTGCTCCGTATTCTCTGTCAAGGACAAGATTTTTTACATATTTTCCAAAATCTTTAAAAAATTTCTCTATGTCCAGTGATTCCATCCATAGTTTATCTAAAAATACAGTTCCTTCAGAAACTCTGTTTTCTTTTATTATTCCCAAAAATTCTTTAAGAAGTGCTTTTGATGTTACTCCGATTACTTTGCTGCATTTTTCTTCATCTATTTTTTCACCAAGATAAGTGATGATTACTCTCTCAAGAATGGATATAGCATCTCTCATGCTTCCTCCTGAGCTCTCATATATAAGCCCAAGACTTCCCTCATCAATTTCAACATTTTCTCCTCTGCATATTTCAGAAAGTTTTTCTTTTACTTCTGTGTATGTCAAAGGCTGAAAATCATATCTCTGACATCTTGAAATAATTGTAGGAAGAATTTTATCAGGCTCTGTTGTAGCAAGAATAAAAATTACATGTTCAGGAGGCTCTTCCAATGTTTTCAAAAGAGCATTGAAAGCCTCTTTTGTAAGCATGTGGACCTCGTCTATTATATATATTTTTTTTCTTCCCTTTGAAGGCTGATAATTTATTTTGTCTTTAAGCTCTCTTATCTCGTCAATACCTCTGTTTGATGCAGCGTCAATCTCTATAAGGTCTATAAAACTTCCGTTGTCTATCTCTTTACAGTTTTCACACTCATTGCATGGGTGACTGCTTATTCCGTTGTTAAGGCAGTTTACTCCTTTGGCAATAAGTCTTGCACTTGTTGTTTTACCTACACCTCTTGGTCCGCTGAAAAGATAAGCATGAGAAATTCTGTCATTATCCAAAGAATTTTTAAGAGTTCTTACTATCTCTCCCTCTCCTGCTATTTCAGTAAAGTCCTTTGGTCTGTACTTTCTATAAAGTGTTATATGCATAAAATTTCTCCTAATCTAATCCAAAATTATTCATTTTTGTTCTAAGTGTGTTTCTTGTTATACCAAGAGCCTCTGCTGCTTCAATACGTTTTCCGCTTGTTCTCTCAAGAACCTGTTTGATAAGCTCTTTTTCAACCTGCCCTACTATAGCATTGTAGAAAGAACCTTTTTTATTTTCCTTTGCACATTCGTCAAGCTCTTTAGAAAGCCAGTCAGCAAGAACCCATGTTCTTACACTTTCACCTGTTCTTTTGTTTGTTCTTACTCCGCCGATATCTTCAGGAAGGTCTTCCACAAGAATTGACGATCCTCTGCACATTGCTGCTGCAGATTTAATAGCATTTTTAAGTTCGTTTACATTTCCTTTCCATTCATATCTGATTATTTTCTTCATTGCAGGTTTGCTGATACCTTTTATTGTTTTGTTAAATTCTCTGTTACATTCAGCCAGATAACTGTCTATTATGAAAGGGATGTCATCTTTTCTGTTTCTTAGCGGAGGAAGATTTATTTCAAGAACTTTTAATATATCATAAAGTTCCTCTATAAATTTTCCCTCTATTACAGCCTGTCCAAGATCTATACTTGTTGTTGCAATAACTCTTATATCGGTTTTTATAGGATCTGCTCCTCCAAGTCTGAAAAACTCTCCTTCCTGAAGAAGATACAGAAGTTTTGACTGAACATCTAAAGTAAGTGCCTCCACATTTCCAAGATGAAGTGTTCCTCCGTTTGCTTTTTCAAGCTCTCCTGCCTGTGAGAAAACAGCTCCTTCAAATGCTCCTTTTTCATATCCGAAAAGTCTTCTTTCCAAAAGAGATTTTGGGAAAGACATACAGTTTATTGTTATGAAAGGTTTTTTGGCACTGTCCCCAAACTGATGAATTGCAAGTGCCACGCTTTTCTTTCCTGTTCCTTTCTCTCCTGTAACAAGAACAGGCATTCTGCTTATTGCCACTTTACCTATTTTTTTATACACTTTAACAATCTCTTTAGTCTGTCCTATCAGTTTATCTCCAATATTTTTTCCCTTGTCAACTCTCTCTGCCAGAAGTTTATAATCTCTTACAGCTTTTTCAGCTATTCTTATAACCTCTTCTATATCTACAGGTTTTAAAAGATATTCGTAAGCTCCTGCTTTAATACTTCCTGCCACAACCTTAAGGTTCGAACTTTGACCCAAAACTATTATTACAGTTTTTTTCTGAAACTCTTCGACTTTTTTAATTAAATTTATCAGTGTTTCAGAAGGCAGATTCATCTCTTCAATAAAAATACAGTCGTATCTTTTTTCTTTTATGTTATCAATAAATTCTGTTACGCTTTCTACTGTAAGAACCTCATTCTCATCGCTGCGTTCTAATTCCTCTTTCAAATCCTTTTCTATTCTGAATCCTAAAAAAGTCATTTGATTCCCCCTTTTATATTTAGTTTTAGTTTCCCTTCAGTTTGAAAGTATAATCAAGTATTACTCTCCCTTTTATACTCAATCCGTGTTTGCTGAGATAAATCTTCCATGTTCTCCCTATTGCCTCAATGGCACTGTTTATTTCAGGAACTCCGCTGCCTTTGTCAATAATAAGGTTTGTTACCTCACCTTTTTCATTAACATCAAGCTTTACCCTTACACTTCCCTGAAGTCCTCTCAGCTGAGCACTTTCAGGATATTTAGGCTCTTGATTTGTGCTGTCCCATCTGGCGATTATATCTCCGTCATCAACACCAAGTTTGTAGCCGCTTGGAAGTCCCTCTACTTTCCCTTGGTCTACTCTTATGCTTTCAAGAGAAATCTCTTCATTTTTCTCTATTGTTATGCTGTCTGTGGCTGCATCTCTTTTCTCTTTGTCAAGAGCAAGGGAATCATTAAACTCTATTTCAGCTGTTTTCATTCCCGTTTTATCTTCTCTTTCAAATTTTATCTCTTTTTTCAAAGCAGGAACAGCATCTGCAAGAACATCATTGCTCTTTCTTTTATTTGGGTTTATTGTGTTTATTACATTAAGAGAAGGTGCTTTTATTGTTTTTGAAACAGAATCCAGACTCAGACTCTTCTCTTTTTTCACTTCCTCTTTTTTAGGCACAGGTATATCTGTGCTTTTTGGTTTTTCTTCTTTTTTCTCTGCCGGTTTTTTAGCAGGGACAACTTTCTTTTTCTCTTTTGAAGAGGTTTTTTCCTTTTCCAGAGCCACAAGACCTACTTTAAGTTTTTTGTCCTTAACATCTTCAATCTTATACTCAGGAATCAGAAGAACTATTATTATATTTATAATCAGTGCCAGAGAAAAAGAGAGTGCATCTCTTTTGTTTATACTCATTGTATCACTCCTATTTCTCAAGCATAGTATCAATATCCAGCTCTGATGCTCCAGCCTCTTTTGATATAGTCATAACCTCAACTATAAATCCGTAATCAAGGGTTTTGTCACCGCTGATTACAATATTTTTTTCTTCAGCTTTATTTAACTTGTCTTCCAAAACTCTTTTCAAATCTGCTTTGGCAACTTTTATGCTCTTTCTGTCTTTTCCCTCTTGATATTTTACATAGATAGTTTTGCTGTTTGTGATATTTACCTGAATCTCCTTAACAGCCTTTATCTCTCTTATTGTTGACTGAGGAAGGTCTATTTTTATTCCGCTGTCCACATCTTCAAATGTTGTTGCAACAAGGAAGAAAATAAGAAGAAGGAATACTACGTCTATAAGAGGAGTCATTTCAAGAACAATACTGCTGTTGTTTCTTCTTTTTAATCTCTGCAGTCTCATAAAATCTTACCTCCTAAAGTAGTTGATAACCTCTGTGCTTCCTTTTTCCATGTCAGTTATAATTACATCTATTTTCTTATTGAAATAGTTATATAATATAAGTGCAGGGATTGCCACGAAAAGTCCTCCTGCTGTTGTGAACAGTGCCTCAGATATTCCTCCTGCAAGAACTGATGCATCTCCTGTTCCGTGAATTGATACAGCCTGAAAGGCTTTTATCATTCCTGTTACTGTTCCAAGAAGTCCGATTAACGGAGTGGCATGTGCAACTATGCTTAAAAGCCACATGTTTTTTTCAAGAAGAGGGATTTGAGAAAGTGCTGCCTCTCTTCCTTTTTCCTCAAGAGTTACTACGTTTGTTGTTTTTGTTTTGTTCCAAAAGCTAAGTATCTCTTTTAATACCAGTCCTGTTGAAGATTTTGATGTTGAAAGATATCCTATTGCACCTTTTATATCATCATCTTCTATATATTTTCTTAATTTCGGTCTTATATCCGCAAATCTGTTTTTCTCTCTTACTGTAAAAAATATAGTTCTTTCTATAACAACTCCTGTCCCAAGTACAGACATAAGAAGTATAAAGTACATTAAAAATCCACCGTGTTCTATCCAATACATGCTGTAAAACCTCCTAAATTAAAAGCTGTTATATTATTATAATGCAACTGCTACTGCTATAACTCCAAGTACACCTAAAACATATTTCCAAATAGATCTGTCTTTTGATACATCTTCAGACAGTTCTTTTTTAATTTCACTGTCACTGTTTTTAACTTCAAGTGATTCCTGTCCATCTTTTATTTTTCTGCTTGAAGTTCTCATTTCGCTTGCGTCAATCTCTTTCTGATCAAGATTTATTTTCTTTCCTGCAACTTCTCTTGTTTCAATAGTTTCTTTGTTTATTCCTGTTACCTCTTTGTCTATTACAACATTATCAGCAGCATACATTGAAATACTTCCCAAAATCATAAGATATAAAACCGCTTTTTTCATTATTGTTCCTCCTTTGTCTTTGTTTCTTCCTGTTTCTGTTCAAGCATAAATTCATCATATTTTCCTGCTGTTTTTGGATTAATCTTCTGCAGGTTTTTATAATAGATCTCTGCCTCTGTTTTATTATTCTTTTTAAGAGAAAGATAAAGCATCTTCTCATTTAAAAACTCTTTATACTCTTCAGCTTTTTTGTTGTTTAAAAGCTCTTTGTATATATTTTCTGCCTTGTCTGAATGTCCCTGTGCCTCATAAACCTCTGCCAGTTTCACCTGTGCAGGAAGTGCATAAATGCTGTCAGGGTATAAAACAAACACTCTTGAAAGCTCAGTTTCAGCTTTGCCATTCTGTCCTTTTAAAGCATAAATATTTCCAAGCTGATAAACAGCAAGGTCTTTATATGAAGATGAATCCATATCTTTTATAGCTTTATAATTTTTCTCTGCATCATCATATTTCTGCTCGTTAAAGCTGTCGTTACCCAGATTAGCCAGAGCATAATCTTTATACAGAGGACTTTCAAGAAGAATTTTTTCCTCTTCTCTTGCCTCTGCACTCATGTTTTTCTCTCTGTATGCAAGAGATTTGTAATAACTTTTCTTATACTTGTCAGAGAATTTTTCTATCCAAAGGCTTTTTGCCTCAATATTTTCTGTTTTGTCGTAAAGCTCAATTATTTTTTCAACTGTCTGGTCTTTCTCAACAACCTGCTCTGATTTTTCAAAAAGAGTTTCATATTCTTTAACAGCTTTTTCTTCCTCTCCTGCTGCTGCAAGAAGAGTTCCTCTCACTGATAAAATATTTCTTGTATATGCAGAATTAGGGAAACTCTTTATAAAAGCCTCGCTTCCTTTCAGATATCCCTCTTTGTTGTTAAGGTTAAGTTCTGAATTAAGCTCCCAGTATTTAGCATCTTCCTCATATTTTTTTCCATATTTGTCGCTGTAAACAAGTTTGTAAGCATCTCTTGCTTTTTCGTAATTTTTTTCTGCAAAATAACTGTCAGCTGTCTGGAATCTTGCATACCCTTTGTACTCCGGAATTACTTCAAGTTTGCTGAAATACTCTCTTGCTTTTTCAAATTTTCCTGTTCTGTAATAGCTAAGCCCTATTCTGTCTACAATATCATCAAGTCCGTAAATATATGTGCTTTGAAGGTATTCTTCTCCCTCTTTTATAACCAGATCATATTTTTCCCATAGGAAATTGTTTTTGATTATATTATATTGAGTTTTTTCTTTCAGCTCTTTGCTCACTCCATCTTTGTTTTCCAATGATGAAAGGTAGCTGTGTGCTTTTTCATATTCTCCGACACCCATATAAGCAATACCTTTAAGATATGTGCTGTCGTTATTTTCCTCCAGCATATTCAGATAGTGGATAACCTCTGTATATTTTTTCTCGTTTATCAGAAGATTTACAAGATTGTTTCCAATTTCCAAATCTTTTCCTGTCTGCATATACTCTTTATATACAGCCTCAGCTTTTTCAGTCTGACCGCTTTTATAATAATGTCCTCCCACAGCAAGATAAATATCTTTTTTATAAACTGTATCCTGAGGGAATTTTGTTTTGTATTCTGCAAACAGTGTTTCTATATTTTTTTCTGTTTCAGGGTTTTCAGGGATTTTTGTTTCAAGAACTATTACCCTGTAAAGATTATCCTCTGTAGGATAGTCTTTGTATATATTTTTATAGTAGTCATATGATTTTTTATAATTTTCAAGCTCATAAAAAGAGTTTGCAAAAATTGCACTTAAGTCTGTGTGCTTTTTAGCATCTGTTTCATAGTTTGAAAGATATTTTTCATACTCTGCTGTCTTTTTATAATCTTTCAGATTATATGTGCTTACTATAATATAATATCTGCTGTCAGTAATATATTTTTCATCATTTATTTTTGAAAATTCCTGAACAGCTTTGTTATAATTTCCAAGCTTGTAAAAAGCATAAGCATATGTATATCTTACATTGTCAGGCTTATTCTCTCCATAAACATCATAAAAACTTACAGCTCTTTTATACTCCTCTTTTGCCAGAAAATAATCTGCCAGAACTCTTGCTCCTGCTTTTTTGTTTTCTGTTTCCTCTATTGAAGAATAAAGTGTCAGAGCCTTGTCAATCTCTCCTCTGTTTGCATATATCTCTATAAGAGTGATTTTTCCTTTTCTGCTGTATATGTCCTTTGGATAATCAGTCAGATTTTTTTCAAGATATCCGATTGCCTTGTTAAGCTCATTAAGTTTATAGTATGATGCACCATAAAGATAAGTAAGAAGAGGGATATCTTTTGTTGTACTCTGAAGATTATTGTAATAATCCAGATATTTCAGAGCCTCTCCATACTGCCCGTTGTTATAAAGTCCCATTGCAGCATATAAAACAGCCGGTTCAGAATATTCCCCGTTAAACTTTGCTGCATTTAAAAATTCTTTTACAGCCTCGCTGTTTTTCCCGTTGTTTAACAGGATAACTCCGCTTTCATAAAGGGTTTTTTCATAAACTCTGCTGTTCTCTTTAAAACTTTCTGCAAATTCTGCTGCTTTTGCAGAATTTCCATTAAGTGTATTTATTCTGTATAAATAACTGTATACCTCTGTTTTTTCATCTTTTTTCAGTTTGTAATCTGTAAGGAGCAGATTAAAATATTTTTCTGCCTGTTTATACTCTTTCTTTATAAAATGAACTTTTGCCATTCTCTCACATATATTTTTATTGTATTTTGAGTCAGGATAGTTCTCTATAAACCGCTGAGATTCTGATAATGCCATATCATATCTTTCCTGTTTGTAAAGTTCATTTAAAAAGGCTATATCCTCTTTCATGCTTCCATAAGCAAGGTTAGCACTTAAAAGCAGCAATCCTATGTATAAAAACTTTCTATTGAACAAATGTCATCACTCCCTGCTTAATTTATTTTTTTCAGCTTTTTAATAACGTTTTCTATCTCTTCCAGATTTAAATCTGTGTTGATACACGGAGAGTCTATAATTTTGTTGTACACTCCGTAAACGCTCATTGGAAATGTATCATAAATCCCTGATACCAGATCCCTTTTACATGCCACTGCAATTATAAGGTCAGGTTTTTTCTCTTTGATAAAAAGTCTTGCAAGAGTTCCTCCTGTTGCAACTTTTATCTCTAGTCCATATCTTTCTTTCAGCTCAAGAATCCCTTCTATTTTACACTTCCCGCATTTTCTGCAGTTTTCTATTTTGGAAGTGATTTTAAAAGGACAGTCATAGTTCTGAATACAGTGGGGTAAAAGCAATGCTATATTTTTAGGCACAACATCTGCAAATTTTTTTAACACTCTTTTGTTGTTGTGAGCAAGAAATTTATCTGCTGCATAATTCCTCTTAGTCTGGTCATTAACGAACTTTTCTTCAATGATGTAAGCAGCATAATATAAATTATATAAAATTCTCTCTGGTAAAATTTTGGACATTATTTGTACCTCTTTTGATATATTATTGCACATTTATTATAACACATTTATATGCTGATTTCAAATAATCAAAGAGGGAAAGAATAAAAAAAAGCCGGCTTTAAAACCGGCTGTAATATTAGAAATCTTTTAATGCAAGAGGCATTACTACATAGATATAATTTTCGTTGTCAATACTTGCAATTCTTACAGAGCTGTTTGATTCTTTAAGTTCAACAACAATATCTGTATCTTTTTCAAAGTTTTGTAAAAATTCGATTAAAAATTTAACATTCAGAGAAATTTTTAAATTCTCTCCTTTATAGTCTACTGCTAAATCCTCTCTTATTTTTGCAATGCTGCTTACTCCTCTTACAAGCATGTTGTTGTCGCCAAACTCAAATACTGCTCCATTTTTTGAATCCATATTTGATCTTACAAATATCTGTATTCTTCTAAGAACTTTCATAAGCTCGTCGCTTTTTACAAACATTTTTTTGTTGTATTGAGATGTTCCAAGAATTCCTCCGTAGTTAGGGTATGGAAGTTCTATTATTCTGCTGACCATTTCTGTGTTTTCAGAGATAAAATATATCTGATTTTCTTTCATTGCTATTTCCAGTTCGTTAAGGTCTTCGCTCTTTAACAGTTTTGTTATTGCCTCTACTGTGTTAAGAGGGATACTTATCTGCATATCACAGCTGCTTTCAACCTCTTTAACAAGATAAGTCAGACGGTATGTGTCTGTTGATACAAATCTTGCCTGTCCTTCCTGAAGGTCAAGTCTTATACAGTTTATTGCAAGGTTGTCTGCTGTTCCTGCAGCTGAGAACTTAACTTTTTCAAAAATTTCCATAAGCTCTTTACTTGGAATAGTGAAACATTTTTTAGTTTCCCCACGCTCTTTTTTTGCAAGCATTGGAAACTCATCAGCGTTCATAACAGCAAATTCTGAAGATGAATCTCCTGTTTCTATTATAAGTGCAGAGTCTGTTTCTTTTAAAAGGATAATGTCATCAGAAAGTTCCTTTACATATTCATCTATCAGCTGCGGCTGAAATACTATTTTTCCTGTTTCTAATATTTCGCATTCCATTGTTGATGTTATAGTAAGTTCAAGGTTTGTTCCACAGAAAAACAGACGTCCGTTTCTTGTTTCAAGATAAACACAAGAAATAATAGGTTTTATCTTGTTCTCTGATACTGCCTTTTCAACCGTTCTTAATTTTTTTAAAAATTCTCCCCTATTTACTTTTACAATCATGTAAAAATCCTCCTGACTATTTTACGTATAAACTATTGCTCAATTCTTTATCATATTTTTTTCTAAGTTTTGCTAATGTCTTCTTTTCAATCTGTCTTACTCTTTCTCTGGTAATGTTGAAAGCTTCTCCAACCTGCTCCAGAGTGTGAATATCATATCCGCTTAAACCGTATCTTCTTAAAAGGATATCTTTTTCTCTCTCTTCCAGATTATCAAGAATTTCATAAATTTTCTTTTTGCTTATTTCGTTTATTATATCATTTTCAAGACTCTCAGAATCCTCGTTTAATATAATATCTTCAAGATAAATATTATCTCCCACAGAAGAGTTCAGAGAAACAACTTCCTGAAACTCTACCATAATATTGGCTACTTTTTCAGCAGAAAGATTAAGTCTTTCTGCAATAAGCTCATTTGACGGATAATCTCCTGTTTTCATAAGCTCTTCCACTATTATTTTATTTATCTTGTTTAATAAATCATATTTATATGAAGGTATTCTTATCTCTCTTCCCTTGCTCATAACAGCTTTTGTGATAGACTGCTTTATCCACCACACAGCGTATGTTGAAAATCTGAATCCTTTGTCAATATCAAATTTATCAATAGCACGGATAAGCCCGAAATTTCCCTCACTGATTAAGTCTATAAGAGTCATTCCTTTGTTCATATAGTTTTTAGCAACACTGATAACCAGTCTTAAGTTGCATAAAATCAATTTGTTTTTTGCCTCCAAATCCCCTTCTTTTACTTTTCTAAGAAGTTTTTCCTCTTCTTCTCTATCTAAAATTTCATATTTTCTAATATCATGTAAGTAAAGTGAAACAAGATCTTTCTCTTCCATATTGTATAACCTCACCTTATGTTTAATAATTGATTTTTAAATAGAACTAAAACTCCTCTTTCAAGTCACGAGACATCAGTTCTTTTACCATTACTGTCGCTTTTTCATCTTCATACAGCACTTTGTATACAGCCTCAACTATCGGCATGCTTACCCCAAGCTCCTGTGCTTTTGTATACACTGCTTTTACTGTAGGAACTCCCTCAGCAACCATTACCATTTCATCAAGTATCTGCTGTAAAGTAAATCCTTTTCCAAGTTTCTCTCCAACATATCTGTTTCTGCTGTGCTGGCTGGCACATGTAACAATAAGGTCACCTATTCCGCTAAGCCCGTAAAATGTTTTAGGGTCTGCTCCGCATTTTTCCCCGAATCTTATCATCTCAGCAACTCCCCTTGTAATAAGAGCAGCCTTTGTATTGTCACCAAACCCCATTCCGTCAGAGATTCCTGCTCCAAGAGCAAGACAGTTTTTAACTGCTCCTCCAAGCTCAACTCCAACAATATCTTCGTTTACATATACTCTGAATGCTTCTGAATTAAAGATTTCCTGTATAGCTCTTGCTTTTTCAAGTTTTCCTGCAGCAACTATTGTTGTAGGTATTCCCTTACATACTTCCTCTGCATGTGTAGGTCCTGAAAGAACTACTATGTTGCTGTGATATTTCCCTAAAATTTCATCTTTGATTACTTCTGATAATCTGAAACCTGAGCTTATCTCTATTCCTTTTCCTGTGTTTACAATAAGAAGGTCGTTTCTCATCTGATTAGAAAATCTTGCAACAACACTTCTTAAAGCCTGTGAAGGAATTGAGAATACCACTGCTTTTGCATCTTTTAAAAGGTCTTTGTCATCGTTTGTTACGTGAAGATTGTCAGGAAATTTTACTCCCGGAAGAAGTTTTTTGTTCTCTCTTTCCTGTTCAAGTTTTTCTGCAAGTTCTTTGTTGAACTCCCACATTTTTACTTCAAAACACCCTTTGTTAGCTAATACCAGTGCCAGTGCTGTTCCCCAGCTCCCTGCACCTACCACTACTATTTTATCCATAACAACCTATCCTTTCTTTCCAAAAACTATTTTTGATTCTGTTCCGTTTAATAATCTTGTTATATTGCTTTTATGTTTGTATATTACAAATGCCCCTATTATGAAAGACAGAACAACAAGAGTTGTCTTGTCCACTCCCTCCTTTGCAGGAAGAATAAGTGTCATTACAGGAAGAACTATTGCTCCTGTTATTGAAGACAATGAAACATATCTTGTAAAGTATACCACAACTGCAAATCCAAAGAAAGTTATAAGAATTGCTTTTGGTGCTAAAAACAGGAATACTCCCAGACTTGTGGCAACTCCTTTTCCTCCTTTGAAATTTAAAAAGCACGACATAGAGTGTGCAAAAATAGCAATAAGCCCTATTACAACGATATATTTATCTGAAATATTAAACTGACTTGCTATGTACAAAGGAAGATATCCTTTTAAAGCATCAAGGAGAAGTGTTGCTATCCCGCATTTTGCTCCCAGTGTTCTGTAAGCATTTGTTGCTCCTGAGTTTTTGCTTCCCACAGTTCTTATATCTATCCCTTTAACCGCTTTTCCTATCCACACTCCGCTGGGAATTGACCCACAAAAGTATGCAAGCAATGATAAAAGTATGTATTTGCTCATTATTGTCCCCCTTAAATATTTTAAGCTTTGTATTATATATTATTCTGTCCCTTTCAATTATTTCCTTTTAAAATTTTCAAAGTCCATAAAAAAGGGTATTCAACAAATATATTATATCATTTTAATAAAAAAAAATAAACTTTAATAAACTATAATTGAGGAATTTTTTTATTTTACTTTGTCCCGAGTATAATAAAAAATAGCGCGATTGTCCATCGCGCTTTTCTTTTGTATAATATATTTATG
>UQOH01000056.1 GCA_900542625.1 uncultured Fusobacterium sp. | reverse complement strand
AGGTACTTCTTGGAGTTACAGGTTCGGGAAAAACATTTACAATAGCAAATATAATAGCAGAAACAGAAAGACCTGCTCTTATTCTTGCACCAAACAAAACTCTTGCTGCACAGCTTTATTCAGAATATAAAAATTTCTTTCCTGAAAATGCTGTGGAATATTTTGTTTCATACTATGATTATTATCAGCCTGAGGCATATATAAAATCAACAGACACATATATTGAAAAAGATTCAGCAATAAATGATGAAATAGACAGACTTCGTTATGCTGCCACATCTGCCATTATAAACAGACGTGACACAATTATTGTAGCATCAGTATCAGCAATTTACGGATTGGGTTCTGCTGAAACATATAAGAAAAATACTATCCCTATTGATTTGAAAACAGGATATGACAGAACAGCCCTTATAGAAAAACTTATAAGTCTTAGATATGAAAGAAATGATATTGCCTTTGAAAGAGGAAAGTTCAGAATAAAAGGGGATGTTATTGATATATATCCCTCTTCCCATGAAGTTGGATACAGACTTGAATATTTTGGAGATGATTTAGAAAATATCTCTGAAATAAACACAATTACAGGGCAGAAAATAAAGAAAAATCTTGAAAGAATAATGATTCCTCCTGCATCTCACTATCTTACAGAGGAAGATGAAGTGGACAGAATACTTAACGAGATAAAAAAAGATATGGAAATTGAAGTGGAGGCTTTTAAAAAAGAGGGAAAACTTTTAGAGGCACAAAGACTTGAGCAGAGAACAACCTATGATATGGAAATGATAAAAGAGATAGGTTACTGCAAAGGGATAGAAAACTATTCAAGATATCTTACAGGAAAGAAACCGGGAGAAAGACCTGATACCCTTATAGATTATTTCCCTAAAGACTTCCTTATATTTATAGATGAATCACATATTGGAGTATCCCAGATTGGAGGAATGTATAACGGGGACAGGGCAAGAAAAACAAACCTTGTGGAAAATGGTTTCAGACTGAAAGCAGCCCTTGACAACAGACCTTTAAAATTTGAGGAGTTTAAAAATATAGCCAACCAGATAGTTTATGTTTCTGCAACTCCGGGAGATTTTGAAATGGAAGTTTCTCATGGAGAGGTTGCAGAACAGCTTATTAGACCAACAGGACTTATTGACCCTGAAATTTTAGTAAGAAAAACTGAAAATCAGGTTGATGATCTTCTTCACGAAATAAGAGAGAGAACCAAGAAAAAAGAAAGAGTTCTTGTGACAACTCTTACAAAGAAAATGGCTGAAGAACTTACAGAGTATTATGCTAACCTGGGAGTAAAAGTAAAATATATGCACTCAGATATTGATACTCTTGAAAGAATAGATATTATAAGGGAACTTCGTCACGGTGATATTGATGTTCTTGTGGGAATAAACCTTTTGAGAGAGGGACTTGATATTCCTGAAGTTTCTCTTGTAGCAATTCTTGAGGCTGACAAAGAGGGATTTTTGAGAAGCCGCCGTTCTCTTATTCAGACAATAGGAAGAGCAGCAAGAAATGTTAATGGAAAAGTTATTCTTTACGGAGATATTATAACTAAATCTATGAAACAGGCAATAGACGAAACAGAAAGACGTCGTGCTGTTCAAAGAGAGTATAACGCATTTAACAATATTGACCCTAAGAGTGTTGTAAGAGAAGTGTCTGAAGAGGTTCTGAATCTTGATTACGGACTGCCTGCAGAGGAAACAAAAGCAAAACCAAATGAGAAAAAATATTCATCTAAGAAAGAGATAGAAAAAGATATTGAGAAACTTATGAAAGAGATAAAAGCTTTTTCTGAAGAGCTTGATTTTGAAAATGCTATCAAAAAAAGAGATGAGATGTTAAAATTAAAAAATATATTATTGGAATTTTAATAAAAAGTTAAAGAGGAATTTATGGCAGACAGAATATATACAGTAAGTGAATTTAATAAAATGGTAAAAGGCTATCTTGAAGAAAATTCTGATTTGCAGGAATTTTTCTTAAAAGGAGAGCTTTCAGGAGTAAATTATTACAGGAGCGGACATCTGTATTTTACATTGAAAGACAGCAAATGTCAGGTGAAATGTGCTGCTTTCAGCTATAAATACAAAAGAATACCTGAGGATTTAAAAGAGGGAGATGCTGTAAAAATTTTCGGTGATGTGGGATTTTATGAGAACAGGGGAGATTTTCAGGTTCTTGTAAGACACATTGAAAAAGAGGATAAAATAGGGGAACTTTACAGAAAACTTGAAAAAGTTAAAGAGGAATTTGAGGCAAAAGGATATTTTTCTCCTTTATATAAAAAACCTCTTCCAAAATATCCTAAAGCAATAGGAGTAGTTACCTCTTTAAATGGAGCAGCACTTCATGATATAATAAACACGACAAAAAAAAGAATGAAAAATATAGATATCTATGTTTATCCTGCGAAGGTGCAGGGACCTGGTTCTGTTGAAGAGATTGTGAAAGGAATACAGACTCTTGATAAAATAGAAGAGATTGATTTGATAATTGCAGGAAGAGGCGGAGGAAGTATCGAAGATTTATGGGCATTTAATGAAGAGGCAGCAGCTCTTGCTTTCTTTAACTGCAAAAAACCTATAATCTCTGCTGTGGGCCATGAGATAGATTTTCTTCTGACAGACCTTACAGCTGATGTGAGAGCTGCAACTCCTACACAAAGCATTGAGATAGCTGTTCCAGTAAGAGCAGAGATAGACAGCATGCTTGAAAACAAAAAAAGATATCTTACTACATTAATAAAAGCAAATCTTCAGAGAAATAAAAAAGAACT
Organism: uncultured Fusobacterium sp.; assembly: GCA_900542625.1. Classification (GTDB taxonomy): domain Bacteria; phylum Fusobacteriota; class Fusobacteriia; order Fusobacteriales; family Fusobacteriaceae; genus Fusobacterium_B. The sequence goes on along the minus strand of UQOH01000056.1, from coordinate 10,538 downwards.
GGAAAACGTAAAAAATTCATACGCACTTAAAAATTTTGCAAGAAGAATAGATGATTATAAAGATGATATTGTCTCAAAAGAGAGAGAACTGGACAGAGCAATGAAAATTCTTCTTGAAAGAAAAAGACAAAATCTTATCTTAAAAACTGAAAAGATTATAAATCTTAATCCCCTTGCAACCCTTTCAAGAGGATACAGCATAACCAAAAAAGATGATGAGATATTAAAAGATGTTAAATATCTGAAAGAGGGAGACATAATAACAACAAATTTATATAATGGTATTTTTACAAGTATAGTAAAGGAGATAAAATAATTTATGAAAAAAATATTAATAATATTTTTATTGATTTTTTCATCTGTGGTTTCTTTTGGAGAGGGAAAAGATAATTATACTTTCTTTGGAAACTTTTTTGGAAGAAATAAAAATAAAGAACAGCCTAAATTTGAAAGCAGTGCTATAGAAAAAAACGAAACACAAGAGCCGGAAAGGGAGATTCCTGCTTATCTTGAATTTAAATATATAGATGAAGAAACTAAAAGAGAAAAGACATTTAAGGTAAATGTTCTTCCTGTTCAGGCAGGTGATTATCGTCCTCCTGAAATAGCTGCACTTGAAACAGCAATAACAAACGAGAAAGTAAGAGAAAAAACAGCTCCTATGGTAAAATACTACGAAACTTTTTTCCGTAATTATGTAAACGAGATAAGCAGTGACCCTGAAAAAATTTATAATCTTGGAAATCAATATTTTATAAACAGAAAATATGAAAGAGCAAAAGATATTTTCAGTAAAAATATTGATACTCCTGATAATCTTTTTGGAGCAGCAGTTACAAACAGATTTCTTGGAAACGATTCTACAGCAGCTGATTATTACAGCGAAGTAATTTATATGAATCCAAATCTTGCAGAAGCATATCTTGGAAGAGGAATTTGTTATAGAAATACAGGAAAATACAAAGAGGCTCTTGGAGACTTCTTAAAATACAAAAGTATGAAAAATACAGAAGAGGCTTACACAGCTCTTGGGAATATTTATCTTCTGAGAGAAGAATATGAAAGAGCAAAAAAAATACTTACAGAGGGAAGATTGCTTTATCCTGATTCAAAGTTAATAAGTGATTTACTTGTTAAGGCATACGCAAAATAACGGAGGACGAGGAAGAAAATGGAGTGGTACAGGTTAAGGGCAGCAGGGATTAAAGACAACGTTACAGGAAAACTTATGGAAAGGCTGGAACATTATGAAGATATTTTTAAACTGGACAGAGAACAGCTTAAATTTTATTTTGGTTTCAGTGATGATGTGGTAAATTTAATATACCATTCCAAAGAAACAGATTTAGAAAGTGCAGTAAAAAAATATACAGATTTAGGAATTAATATTCTCTGCATAAAAGATAAAGAATATCCTGAAAATTTAAAGAATATATCACACCCGCCTTTATTCTTATTCTATAAAGGAGACCTTTCTCTTGCAGATGGAAAGAATATTGGTATTGTAGGTACGAGGAGAGCAACAGTTTACGGAAGAAATGCCTGTGAAAAAATTGTTGATGAACTGGTTGCAGCAGGAGTAACAACTGTAAGCGGACTGGCAGCAGGAATTGACAGTATCTGCCACAAAAGAACTCTTGCAAAAAATGGAAAAACAATAGCTGTTGTAGGTTCAGGGCTTGATGTAATCTACCCTGCTGAAAACAAAAAATATTGGGAAATAATAGGGAAAGAGGGACTTCTTATTTCAGAATATCCTCTTGGAACACCGCCGAATACTTTTAATTTTCCAAGAAGAAACAGAATTATTGTCGGGCTTTCCAAAGGAATTACAGTTGTAGAAAGCAAAGAAAAAGGCGGAAGCCTTATCACAGCTTATCTTGCTCTGGAAGAGGGAAGGGATGTTTTTGCTGTGCCCGGAGATATTTATTCTCCTGCCTCTATGGGAACAAATGAACTGATAAAAAAATCTGAGGCAAAGCTGGTTACTTCCGGAAAAGATATCCTGATTGAATATGGCTGGGAAACAGGAATGACAAAAGAGATTTCCTGTGCAGTTCCTCTTGATGAAAATGAGAAAAAAATATATAACACTTTGTCTGTAGAAAGAAACCTTGATGAAATAATTATGGAAACAGGCATAAAAGCAGGAAATGCCCTTGCAATTCTTATGGATATGGAGATAAAAGGAATTGTTTCCAGTATTACCGGGGGAAAATACAGAAGAAAAAAATAAGAAAAAAAGAAAGAAATGTTGATTTTTTGATATTCTTTTAATATAATGAAACAAGAACTTAAAAAATATAAATAATGTAGAAAGGGATGGAAGTTAATGGCAAGAAAAAAATCACCAAAAAAGAACTTAGTGATAGTTGAATCCCCAGCTAAAGCGAAAACAATAGAAAAAATATTAGGAAGCAATTTTAATGTAACTGCTTCTTTCGGACATATCAGAGATCTGCCTAAAAGTTCTCTTGGAGTAGATATTGAAAATGGTTTCAAACCAAATTATTCTACTATAAGAGGAAAAGGAGAGATAACAAAAGCTCTTAAGGAACTGGCAAAAAAAGCTGATAAAGTCTATCTGGCATCTGACCCTGATAGAGAGGGAGAGGCTATAGCTTGGCATATAGCCCATACATTAAAGCTTGATGAAAATGATAACAACAGAATAGAGTTTAATGAAATTACTTCATCAGCAATAAGAGATGCTATAAAACATCCAAGAAAAATAGACACAAATAAAGTTAATGCACAGCAGGCAAGAAGAATTCTTGACAGACTTGTAGGATATGGGATAAGTCCTCTTTTATGGAAAACAATATCTTCAAATACAAGTGCAGGAAGAGTTCAGTCAGTAGCATTAAAACTTATCTGCGACCTTGAAGACACAATTAAAAATTTTGTTCCTGAAAAATTCTGGGATATAAAAGGAAAATTCAGCAGCAAAATAGAACTTCTTCTATATAAGATTGACAATAAAAAGATTGACAAACTTAAAGATGAAGAGGCAGTAAAAAGAATTAAAAAACTTGAAAAAAATGAATTTATCGTTGAAAGTGCAAAGGTAAACAAGAAAACTAAGAATCCTCCTTTACCTTTAAAAACAAGTACACTTCAACAATTAGCATCATCATATTTAGGATTTGGAGCATCAAAAACAATGAGAGTTGCTCAAGGGCTTTATGAGGGGATAAATATAGACGGAACTCATAAAGGACTTATCACTTATATGAGAACTGACTCAACAAGAATTTCTGAAGAGGCAAAAAATATGGCAAAAGACTATATCCTTGCAAACTTCGGAAAAGAATATTTAGGAAGCGGAAATACAAAAAAATCTGAGAAAAAACAGGAAAATATACAGGATGCCCACGAAGGTATCAGACCTACTGATATTAACTTTGAGCCTAAAAATTTAGAAAAATATCTTGATAAAGATCAGTTAAAACTTTATACACTTATCTGGGAAAGATTCCTTATTTCGCAACTTGCACCGATGAAATATGATCAATTTGAATTAATCTGTGAAAAAGACGGTGTACAGTTTAGAGGAGTTTTAAACAAAATAACTTTTGACGGATATTATAAGATATTTAAAGATGAAGAGGAAATTCCTTTAGGAAACTTCCCTGATATTCAGACTGGTGACAGCATTGTTTTAAAAGAGCTTATTATTAAAGAAGACTTTACAAAACCACCTGCAAGACTTACTGAGTCTTCTCTTATTAAAAAACTTGAGGCAGACGGAATAGGAAGACCTTCAACTTATGCAACTATTATTGATACTCTAAAGAAAAGGGAATATGTTTCTCTTAAGGGAAAAAGCTTTGTTCCGACAGAACTTGGATATGAAGTTAAACATGTTTTAAACCAAAACTTCAAAGATATTATGAATGAAAAGTTCACTGCTGATTTAGAGAGCAAGCTTGACGACATTGCAGAGGGAAAAGAAAACTGGCAGAAAATACTTGAGAATTTCTATTCAGGATTATCTAAAAATATTGAAAAATATAAAGAGATAGTCGAAAAAGACGAAAATAAAATAATCCTATCTGACGTTAAATGCCCTTGCGGAAAAGGATATATGATTCTTAAGAATGGAAGATTTGGAAGATATCTTGCATGTGAAGATGAAGAATGCAAAGAAAAATATTCTCTTAAGGGAATAGATATTCCAATGGAAGATATACAGGCTGGAAAAATACATGTAAATGATATTTTAAAAGAAAAGCTTGATGCTAAAAAAGGAAAGCCTACAGATATAAAAACTTCTTCAGGAGCAGTAATGCTTTTAAAATTAGGAAGATTTGGAAGCTATCTTGAGAGTGAAAACTACAATACAGATAATATAAGAGAACCTCTTCCATCAGATATAAGAAAACTTCTTACTCAAGGAGCTGTTGAAGAAAAAGATGGTGTTGTTTTATTAAACGACAGAATTCAGGCAATAAAAGAAGAGGAAAACAAAATACTTTCTAAGGCTGGAGTATGTGAAAAATGCGGAAAACCTTTCAAAATCGGAAGAGGAAGATGGGGAAGATTCTTAGCATGTACAGGATACCCAGAGTGTAAAAACATAAAAAAAATTGATGCAGAGGGAAATATAGTAGAACCAAAAGAAAAAACTAAAAAGAAATAGTAAAAATTAAAAAAGGCTGTATAAAGCGAGAAAACAAGAAATAAAATTATACAGCCTTTTTATTTTTAAATTTTTAATATATCAAATTAATTTAAAAAATATATTTAGTATATCGATTTTTTGAAAAAAGAAAATGCAAAAAATAGATGACTTTTTTCCCGGAAACATATATAAAAGATATATGCACAATATCTCAAAAATATATTGACGTAATAAAGATAAAGGTATATATTAATATAGTAAGAAAAATGCTTTTTTAGTAACTGAAAAATATTTTTTCTGTAAAAAGTGTTTTAAAAGCTATCACGGAGGAAAGAAATGAAAGATTTATTGAAAAATCTGGTTACAAACAACCAAGGAAAAACAAAGTTTGGTGAAGTTGCAAACTACATACCAGAACTAGATAAAGCAAGAAAAGATGCTCTGGGAATATGTGTGTATGATGTAGAAGGAAATGAATACTGTGCAGGAGACTGTGACGAAAAATTTACTATTCAAAGTATATCAAAAATAATTTCACTTATGCTTGCTATTCTTGATAACGGTGAAGAGTACGTTTTTAGCAAAGTGGGAATGGAACCTACAGGAGATCCCTTCAACTCTATTAAAAAACTTGAAACATCAAGCAGAAAAAAACCTTATAATCCGCTTATAAATGCCGGAGCAATCGCAGTAAGCTCTATGATAAAAGGGAAAGATGCCAGAGAAAAATTTGAAAGACTACTGGACTTTGTAAGAAAAATTACAGAAGATGACACTCTTGATGTAAACTACAAAATCTACTGTGGAGAATCTGAAACAGGAAACAGAAACAGAGCTATGGGATATTTCTTAAAAGATCAGGGAATAATTGACGGAAATGTTGAAGATGCTCTTGATGTATACTTTAAACAATGTTCTATTGAAGCAACAGCAAGAAACCTTGCTAGATTGGGACTGTTCCTTGCAAGAGACGGAAAAACAAGCACAGGAGCTCAGATTATTACTCCAAGAGTTGCTACAATAGTAAAAACTCTTATGGTTACATGCGGAATGTATGACAGCTCAGGAGAGTTTGCTGTAAGAGTGGGAATACCTTCAAAAAGTGGAGTAGGTGGAGGAATTGTATCTGTTGTTCCCGGAAAAATGGGAATAGGGGTATATGGACCATCTCTTGACAAGAAAGGAAACTCAGTTGCAGGTTGTGCAATGCTTGAGTTTTTATCAAAAGAACTTAAACTAACTATATTTTAATCAAAAAATAAATTAAGGTAACAATATATTTTAATTAAATAAAAGGGGGTAAGTATGGATTTTTTAAATTCATTAGTAGGAACACTTAACAATTATTTATGGTCTTATATCTTAATAGGACTTCTGATCGCATTAGGATTATTCTTTACTGTAAGATCAGGTTTTGCACAAGGTAGATTAATAGGAGATATGGTTTCTTTAATCACAGGAAGATTATCTTCTCTTAAAGACGGTGAAAAGAAACTGGCAGGACAGGTTACAGGATTCCAGGCATTCTGTATTGCTGTTGCATCTCACGTTGGTACAGGTAACCTTGCAGGAATAGCAATAGCTATCTCTATCGGAGGTCCCGGAGCAGTATTCTGGATGTGGCTGATTGCACTTCTTGGAGGAGCAACAAGTTTGGTTGAAAATACTTTAGCACAAGTTTATAAAGTGAAAAATGAAGACGGTTCTTTCAGAGGAGGACCTTCATACTATATGGAAAAAGCTCTTGGAATGAAAAAATTAGGTGCTTTATTCTCTGTTATAGTTATAGTAACTTTTGCTATCATATTCAATACTGTTCAGGCAAATACAATAACTTCTGCTCTTCAAGGTTCTTTTGGACTAAGTCTTTATATAGGCGGAGCAATAGTTACAGCTTTAACTGCTGCTGTAATATTTGGAGGAACTGAGAGAATCGCAAACGTATCTGCAGTTATAGTTCCTGTTATGGCTGTTGCTTACATTCTTGTTGCAATTATTGTTTTAGTTTTAAATATAACTGAATTACCTAGATTATTCATCCATATAATAGAAAATGCTTTTGGAATAAAACAAGCTGTTGGTGGAGGACTTGGAGTTGTAATTCTTCAAGGGGTAAAAAGAGGATTATACTCTAACGAAGCTGGTATGGGATCTGCTCCAAATGCTGCTGCTATTTCTAATGTTTCTCACCCAGTTAAACAGGGATTATTACAAGCATTCGGTGTATTCGTTGACACTATAATAGTTTGTAGTGCTACAGCTTTCATCGTTCTATTATATCCAGATTATCAAGAAGCTTACAGCCAAGGATTTGAAGGAATAAAATTAACTCAAATGGCTCTTGCTCATTCTGTTGGAACTTGGGGAATTCACTTTGTAACTTTATGTATCTTCCTATTTGCTTTCAGTTCTGTAATAGGAAACTACTATTATGGAGAAGCTAACTTAAGCTATATCTCTAAAAATAAATCAAGCTTATTTATTTTCAGAGTATTTGTTCTAGTTGCTGTTTATATCGGTTCAGTTGCAAAACTTGGTACTGTATGGAACATGGCAGACTTATTCATGGGTATTATGGCTTTAATCAATATCCTTGTTATCACTCTTCTTTCTCCTATTGCTATATCAGTTATTAAAGACTATATTAAGCAGAGAAAAGAAGGTAAAAACCCTGTATTCAGAGCAAAAGATATTCCTAATCTTAAAAATACAGAGTGCTGGGACGACTAATTATCTTTAAAGTTTAATAACTAAAACCGCAGTTATCCGCTGCGGTTTTTTATTTTAAAATATTATTAACTTATTTTTTCCTTTTTCTTATTATTAAAAAATTTAATATAAACAAAAAAATCCAGAGATTTCTCTCTGGATTTTCAGATTAATTTCTAATTAGAAACTACTCAGCTGCGATAGCTCCTACTGGACATCCACCAGCGCAAGCTCCACAATCAACACAAGCGTCTCCGATTGCGAATTTTCCGTCGTCAGTTGCAGATATTGCTCCTACTGGACAAGTTCCTTCACAAGCTCCACATCCTACACAAGTTTCTTTGTCTATTACGTGCATTTTCTACCTCCTAAATGTTCTAAACTTTAAATTTTATTTTATTACTTTGGTGATAACTTTAATATACAGTATAAATAAAAAAATGTCAAGAACTATTTAATAAAAGTGTTTCATTTTAGAGCACAAATCTTTTGATTTTCAAATTAATTTTATTTTTTACAAATTTCTCTTTTAATTTTCCTGCTTATCATGTATAGTAATATAGTAAGCAATTATTTTATTTTTCAGAAAAAGGAGAAAAATTTATGGTTTCAAAAATTATACCTCTTATTATTTTTGATACAGAAACAAACGGACTTACTATTGATTGCTCTGTTCTTTCTATTTCTGCTGTAAAAGTATTTTATGACTTAGAAAAGAAAATATTTTTAAAAGAATTTGAAACTTACGACAGATATTATTATCTTAAAGAGGGAGAAAAAGAAAACCCTGATGCCATTTGTGTAAATGGTCTTACTAAAGAAGAAATTACCAAAAGAAGAGAGGGACATTCCTATCCAGAGTTTTTCTATGATGATATTGAAAGCTTTAAAAATTTTTGTAAGGAAACTAGACATTTTATTGCACACAATATTAAGTTTGACTTAAAATATATTGAAAAATATATTGATACACCAAATATTTTTGATACAATGACATCAAACAAAAGCATTTTAAAAATTCCCTCTGCCTATGGATACAAAAATCCAAAACTTTCTGAAACAGCTGAATTCTATAATATCGATGTAAGCTGTTATTCTTTTCACAGCAGTCTTGATGATGTAAAAGTTACTGCAAAAGTTTTCAGAATGATGTGTAAAAACTTTGACAGAAATGCTATGCTGTTTTTAAACTCAAAATAATAATACAATAATTTATAAAGGATATTGAATGAAAAAAGAAGCACTAAAACTTTTAAAACAAATATATGGATATGATTCTTTCAGAAAGGGACAGGGACATATTATAAGCAGTGTTTTAAACAGAAGGGATACTCTTGGAGTTATGTCAACAGGAGGAGGAAAATCTATCTGTTATCAGATTCCTGCTCTTATTTTTCCCGGAATTACTCTTGTTATCTCTCCTCTTATTTCTCTGATGAAAGACCAGGTAGATGCTCTGAAAATTCTTGGGGTAAATGCTTTGTATTTAAACTCTACTTTATCAAAAGAGGAATATGTAAGTTCTTTAAGAAAAATAAAATCAGGAAAGGTTAAGATAATATATCTTGCTCCTGAAAGAATAATAAATGAAAAATTTATAAACTTTATGAAAGGGATAGATATATCTCTTATAGCTGTTGATGAGGCTCACTGTATCTCACAATGGGGACATGACTTCAGAAAAAGTTATCTTGAAATTCCAAAATTTATAAAAGCAATGGGAAAACCTATACAGATTCTTGCTCTTACTGCAACAGCCACTCCAAGAGTCCGTGAAGATATTCAGAAACTTCTTAACATGGACAGATGTTTTCACTATGTTGACGGCTTTGACAGGGAAAATATTTTCTTCAAAGTTGAAAGAGGAGTTGTTCCTGAAGCATATATTGTAAGATATCTTAAAGAGCATAAAAATAAATCGGGAATTATTTATGCCTCTACCAGAAAAGAGGTAGACAATCTTTATGCTTATCTTGAAATGAAAGGATTTAGTGTAGGAAAATATCATGCGGGGCTTACTGAACAAGAAAGAACATCTTTTCAGGATAAATTTTTAAAAGATGATATAGAAATCATGGTTGCAACCAATGCTTTTGGAATGGGAATTGATAAATCAAACGTGAGATTTGTTATTCACAGAAATATTCCAAAGGACTTGGAAAGCTATTATCAAGAGGCAGGACGTGCCGGAAGAGATGGTGTTGCAAGTGAGGCTGTTCTTCTTTTCTTTGAAGAGGATATTGCCACTCAGGAATTTTTTATTATTAACAACGAAGAAACAACCGACAAGATAAAACAGATAAAAAGAAAGAAACTAGATAAAATGGTTGAGTATGCTTATCTGGAAGGATGTTACAGAGAGTTTATTCTTCAATATTTTGGAGATAAACGTATAAAAAGTTATTGTGGAAACTGCGGAAACTGCAAAAAAGCTACTGATGTGGAAAACCTTACTACTGAATCAAAAAAAGTTATATCCTGCATAGGACGTGCAAAAGAAAGCATTGGAATTTCTACACTTGTAAATATCCTTCTTGGAAAGTCAGATACTAAAATTGAAAGAAAAGGCTACAACTCTCTTTCTACTTTTGGAATTATGCAGGATAAAGACAGAGAGTGGATTGAAGAGTTTGTAAATTTTCTTATTTCAGAAGAGTGTTTGGAACTTAGTGCAGGAAGTTTTCCAACTGTTCAGCTTAACAAAACTTCTTATTTAATTTTAAAAGATGAGAAAAGAATTTCAAGGCGTTCAAATGAAACTGTTTCTTTTGATTATTATGAAGATCCTCTTTTTGAAAATCTTAATAAGTTGAGAAAAGAGATAAGTCAGGAGGAAAATGTTGCTCCGTATATTATTTTCTCAGATCTTACTCTTATTGAAATGGCTGAGAAAAAACCTAAAAACCGCTGGGAAATGTTAAAAATCCGTGGTATAGGAAATCAGAAATTTAAAAACTATGGAGAAAAATTCCTTAAAGTAATTAATTCTTTCACAGATGATGATATGGAAATGCTGAAAGTAGAAAACTTTATTGATGAACAGTATTTAAACGAAGAAAGGCTTACAAATTTAAGAAACTCTTTAAATCTTAGTATTGATAACCTAAAACTTAAAGAGCTCCTTATAAAAAATTTATTTTCATAGAGATTTTTATTAAAAAATATAAATAGTGCAAAAATGAAATTTTCGATTTTAAAAATATCT
>UQOH01000055.1 GCA_900542625.1 uncultured Fusobacterium sp. | reverse complement strand
TTAATAGTTTGTTAGATTTAACTAAGTATTATCTAAATCATAATGAAATTTAAAAGACTTTGTTGTTAATAGTTTGTTAGATTTAACTAAGTATTATCTAAATCATAATGAAATTTAAAAGACTTTGTTGTTAATAGTTTGTTAGATTTAACTAAGTATTATCTAAATCATAATGAAATTTAAAAGACTTTGTTGTTAATAGTTTGTTAGATTTAACTAAGTATTATCTAAATCATAATGAAATTTAAAATTTTAAAGCTCTAGCTTCAGAATGTCTAAGACCAGTGTATTATCTAAATCATAATGAAATTTAAAAAAATTATTTCTAGTAATTATGGTCATAGTACCCATGGTATTATCTAAATCATAATGAAATTTAAAATGAAGATGATGGAACCAGAATTTTTAAATTAGATAGGTATTATCTAAATCATAATGAAATTTAAAATCTCTTTTTGTTGCATATTGAGATATTTGACCAGAGTATTATCTAAATCATAATGAAATTTAAAATTTTTCACCCCCTCGTTTGTGTGTAAAAAAGATATGTATTATCTAAATCATAATGAAATTTAAAAGTTGTATTTCTGCTTCGCTTAACCCTTTTAATTCTTGTATTATCTAAATCATAATGAAATTTAAAGAATTTTGACTTATGCAAAAGAAAAAATGGGAACAGAGTATTATCTAAATCATAATGAAATTTAAAGTTTAGGTAATTTGCCTCATTAATTCCAAGAAAAACTGTATTATCTAAATCATAATGAAATTTAAAAAATGACGCAGAAGTTATAAATTATCAGAAAGAAGAAAGTATTATCTAAATCATAATGAAGTTTAAATAAATAAGTAAAAAATATTATTTAAATCAGAAGATAATTTTCAAAAAATGTGTAAAATCATAGAAATTTTTCGTAAATTAATGCGAAATTCATATACAATTTTACATTTTTTTCTAAAAATGATATACTAAAAATAAAAAAGGAGTAACTTTTTATGTATAGAAAAATTTTTGAATATTTAAAAGAATGGAAAAATTCTTCATACAGAAAACCTCTTATCTTACAAGGGGCAAGGCAAGTAGGAAAAACTTATTCTGTATTGACTTTTGGAAAAAACGAATATGAAAATGTAGCTTACTTTAATTTTGAAACTGACAATAAATTAAAAGAAACTTTTGAAGAAAATATAAACCCAGAATATTTAATTCCAATATTATCAAGATTATCTAACCAGACTATTATAAAAGAGAAAACTCTTATATTTTTCGATGAAATACAGTTATGTGAAAAGGCTCTTACATCTTTAAAATATTTTTATGAACAAGCTCCAGAATACCATATAATTGTAGCGGGAAGTTTATTAGGAATAGCAGTTAATCGTCAAGAATTTTCGTTTCCAGTAGGAAAGGTTGACATGAAAACTTTGTATCCTATGGATATAGAAGAATTTATGTTAGCTTTAGGAGAAAAAAGTTTAATAGAAAGTATAAAAAATTCTTTTAATAATAATACACCAATGCCAAGTGTATTACATAATACAGCAATGGAATATTACAGAAAATATCTTATAGTTGGCGGAATGCCGGAATGTGTAAACAAATTTAAAGAGACACAAAACTATACTTTAATCCGTCATACTCAGGAAATGATACTGCTTAGTTATCTTAATGATATGAGCAAATATAATGTTACCAATGAAATAAAAAAAACAAGATTAGTTTATGATAATATTACAGTTCAGCTATCTAAAGAAAATACCCGTTTTCAATATAAATTAGTAAAAACAGGAGGAAGGGCTTCTGAATTTGAAAATGCAATAGAATGGCTTACTTTATCTGGTATCACTTCAAAAATATATGGTTTGGAAGATATACAAAAACCTTTAGAAAATTATAAAAATATAGATTCTTTTAAAATTTATGTATCAGACATAGGACTTTTTTGTGCTAAGAAAGAAGTTGTACCAGAGGATATTTTATATTTATCAAATGAATTAAATGATTTTAAAGGCGGAATGACAGAAAATTATGTTAACATTCACTTAAATATTAATGAATATACTCAATATTATTGGAAAGCTCCAAAGGGAACAGCAGAAATAGATTTTATAATAATGAGAGAGGGAAAAATAATTCCTGTAGAAGTGAAAGCAGCAGACAATACTAACTCTAAAAGTTTAGGAATATATATAAAAAAATATAAACCTGAATATAGTATAAAAATATCATCTAAGAATTTTGGTTTTGAAAATGGAATAAAAAGCGTACCATTATATGCTGTATTTTGTATTTAAAAAATAAAATTTTATAAAAATTAGATTTTAGAAGTAATTAAGAAAAAACAGTCTGTACTCTATTCTATAATGCTAGATATAGTATTTTTTTATATTTTATTATGTTATAATGTAGAATATAATTCTTAATGTATTTATAGGAGGAAAAAAAGAGTAAGATAAATCCATATACTCCTGGGCAGGTATTATGCCTGGATATTTAGCAGGAAGAAATGAGATTATTCAAGGGAAAAGATAGTATTTATTCTTTAATGCATGGTTATCCAAGACAGCCAATAATAATTATGGATTAAGAGGAGTGGGAAAAACTGTATTACTTACTGCTCTAAGAGAATATGCAATAAAAGAAGGAGTATTAACATTCCATTTTGAAATACAAGAAAAAGTTTCATTAATAAATGATATAATTTTATCAGCAAATCAAACATTCTCTAAAATCAGTAAAGCTGAAAAAATTCAAAATATATTTGAAGCAGCTAAAAATAGTTTACAGAATTTTACATTAACTTATACAACAGGAGAAAATTCTATCAGTATTGAGATGAATAAAAAATTAAGTGAAATGATGCTTCAGAATAATACTGTAGAATTATTATTAAATTTAGGAAGATTAGCAAAAGAAAGCAAAAATACAATTATATATTTTATAGATGAAATACAATACGCTAAACAAAATGAGTTAGAAGCATTAATAACAGCTCAGTATAGAATAAATCAAGAAAGACTGCCAATCACTATTATAGCGGCAGGACTGCCTAAAATATTGGTTAATATGACAGAATTTAAAACTTATGCAGAAAGAATGTTTGCTTTTGTTGAAATATCATCTTTAGATTATAAAGATGATAAAAATGCGATTGTTAATCCAGGAAAACATTTTGATATTACATGTACAGAAGAAGCATTAAAAGAAATATATAATATTACAGAAGGGTATCCTTATTTTATACAACAGTTTTGCTATCTTGTAAGTAAAAAGTATAAAGATATTGATTTGAATATTGTAAATGAAATGAAAAATATCTTTTTTAAAGAATTAGATAAAAGTTTCTTTAAAGTTAGATTTGATAAATGTACTCCTAAAGAAAGAGAGTTTATGTTTGCTATGGCAGATTGTAATGAATTACCTTGTACAGTTACAAATGTAGCACATATTTTAAATAAAGAATTAAAAAGCAAGCATATCTCCAATAAGAGCTAGGTTAATAAATAAAGGTTTAATTTATGCAACAAGACATGGAGAAATAGATTTTACAGTTCCAAAATTTAAAGAATTTTTGAAAAGAGTAAATTTATGAAGAATAAAGGAAATCTAAAGAGGGAGAGAAAATTATGCCAGCACCTAGAATATTTATAAGTTCAACTTGTTTTGATTTAGAAGAAGTAAGAGTAAATTTGAGAAGATTTATTGAAGAATTTGGGTATGAGCCAATAATGAGTGAGTTTGGAGATATATTTTACGAATTTGATAAACATGTCCAAGATTCATGTATCCAATATATAAAAAATTCAGATATTTATATATTAATAATAGGTGATTATTATGGAAGTAGATATCATAATACTCAAAAAGAAGTTCCTGAAAGTGTTACTTTATTAGAATTTGAACAAGCAATTAGTAAGGCAAAGTTAAAATATATTTTTATAAATAAATTTGTAGAATATGACTATTCTAATTATAGAAAGTATTTAGAGAAAAAATACAGCGAGTTTTTTAAAAAAAATGATGTTTATGATACAGAAACGAAAAAAAAGGAAATAAAGAAAGAAGTAGATACTTTTTATCCTTTTCAAAAAGACAGCTATAAATATATCTTTGCTTTTTTAGATAAAATAAATGAATTAAAAAGTGGTAATGCCTATTTTAAATTTGAAAATTCAATTGATATTAAAGAAAATTTAAAAAAACAATGGGCATTTTTTATGCAAGAAAGTATCAGAAAATATTGTAATGACACTAAAGAACAAGATGAAAAAGATGGACTAAAAGAAATATCTAAAAAATTAAATCAAGTGTATGAAACAATTTCTTCATTATCAAAAGATAAAACTACTGAAGATAAATTAAGTATTGATAATTTATTAAAAATAGTTGAAGTAAATAGTTTAACAGAAATTCAGGAAAGATTAACTGTCATTTTAAAAAATATTTTTGAAACGAATAATCCATTTTCTGATTTTTATTGTATTAGATTATCAATTCTTCCAAATAATCAAGATATAGAAAAATGGTTAGAATCTTTAAATGAAATTTTAAAAGCATTTAAGTGGTCGGAAAGAATAAAAATAAAAGATCTTTTTAAAGAAGCTAATTTTTCATTTGAAAAAATAGAAAAAGATGTAAGTGTAACTTATAAGGATGTATTAGAGTTATATAAATTTTATGAAGGATGTAAAGAGGATAAAATAGCTTTTATTAATAGAATAAAATCAGTATTAGAAGAAACTATTGTAGATAAGTCTACAAATAATACGGAAGTATTAAATGATGATGAATTCCCATTTTAAGAAAATTAAAACAGATTCACCTTGGCCATACTTAGAGTAACTTATATAAATATTAATCACTCTAATATCCACCAACAGCTCAGGCTGATGGAAGATGTATATATGAAAAGTAAATTTCAATATTTATGAAAAATTTTTAAGAAGATGGATTTTATATCCATCTTTTTGTCTATCTATGATAGTGTAAAAAATTCTAGGAACAGACAATAAATGTAAATACGCTATTATGCTAAAAAATTGAAGAAATAAAATAGATAGGCAAATTTTATAAATAGGAGTTGTAGAAAATGAGTTTTTCAAAGAGAAGTGTATTATCTAAATCATAATGAAATTTAAATTATTCTGAAAATTCTGTTACTGATTCAAAATTATCAGTATTATCTAAATCATAATGAAATTTAAATAACGCTGGAGTTATTAAACTTAATGTTCTATAAAAATATTATCTAACCATATTGAGGATTAAAGTAATAATTACCCAGCTATGGGTATACAGAAAAATAAAAACAGCTAAAAAATAGGAAATTTAGTTTTATGGATTTTCCTATTTTTTTAGCTGATTATAGAAGTATTATAAATTCATTAAAATTTTATCTTTATAAGAAATTCATTACTCGATTATTCCTTGAGAATCTTCTATTTAACTATTTCACCTTTTTTATACTTAGATTTTTTCAGTACACTTCCATCTTCATCATACTCTATTGTTTTTCCATGAAGCTTTCCCTTTTTATATTCAGAAGAAATTTTAACCTGCTGAGAATTTTTAAAATATACTTTTGCAGTTCCTGTAAAAAGTTTATCCTTATCTTGTACTGATTCATAAACCAGATTATGTTTATATATCAACTTATCAGCAGGAACAACATTTTCATATCTCATTGCCATTATTATAAAACCAATAAGAATTCCTCCAATAAGAGGTCCCCATTTTTTTCTCATTACTTTCCTCCCTGTGCTTTGTTTAAAAATATATCCATACTTCCTGAACGAAATCCTTCTAAGTCTATAGTAACATAATCATATCCCAGATTCTTTAAATATTCAATAATTTCTTTTTTATGCTCTATTATTTTCATCATATATTTTTCATCAATCTCAATTCTGGCAATATTATTATGAATTCTCAAACGAATATTATATACACCAAAAGTTTTTATAAATTCCTCTCCTTTTTCCACTTTTTTCATATTTTCATAAGAAATAGGTGTGTTATATGGAAATCTTGTTGCAAGACATGGTGCAGAGGGTCTGTCAGACACAGAAATTCCATATTTTTCAGCAAAGAATCTTACCTCTTTTTTGGTGATTTTACACTCTGCCAAAGGACTCATTATTCCAAGCTCTTTTACAGCCTTTATTCCCGGTCTGTACACATGAAGATCGTCTTCGTTTGTTCCCTCTAAAATATATCTTACTCCAAGCTCTTCTGCTTTCTTTTTTATTTCATTGAAAAGATATTTTTTACAAAGGTAACATCTGTCCACAGGATTATTTTTAATTCCGGCATTTTCAATTTCATCAGCATAAATGATTGTATGTTCTGCACCTAACTCATCTGCCACTTTCTTAGAAATTTCTATATCAGCAGAGGGATGAAGTGTTGTGTGCATAGTTACTGCATACACTTTTTTTCCAGATTGAGAGGCTGCCATACAGGCTGCTTTCAAAATTATACTGCTGTCCACTCCTCCGGAAAAAGCTACAATAATATCTTCTTCTGCATATTTTTTCATAAGAGAAAGAAGGGATTCCAGTTTTTCTTCACAGAAACCCATTTATTCATCACCTTTATATTCTCTCTGAATCATTCCGTAAACTTCTTGGAAAGGAAGATTTTTCTCTCTGCATATTGAAGCTACGCTTTCATATTCAGGATAAATTCTTTTTCCATTTCCTAAGTCACAGATTTTTACATCTGCATCTCCAAGAGAAGTTTTGATTTTTTCTATTCTGCGTTTCAAAACTGTTCTTTCCATTTTAATACGTCTTATACCAATAGTTGTTGTTTCTTCGAAAATTATTTTTTCAAGTTTTTCTATGTCCTCTTCGCTGCACACAACATTAAGCTGATATGCAGGTCTGTTTTTCTTCATAAATACAGAGCTGTAATGAACATCTCTTGCTCCTGCTTTCAGCAGTCTTTCCATTGTAAAACCAAGCATCTCTCCTGTGCAGTCATCTATATTAGATTCAAGTTTATAAATATAGTCTTTTTCCACAACCGTTTCTTTAATTATCATTGCTCTTAAAAGGCTTGGTCTTTTATAATTTCTTTTTCCTGCTCCTGTCCCTATTTTTTCAATAGTAAAACTTTTAGGAAGTTTGTCAGATGTTTTTATTGCTGCTGCAATGGCTGCTCCTGTTGGAGTAACCAGTTCTCCTTCAACATCTGTAAAATGAAGATTAAGATTATTTGCTGCTGCAATATTTGTCACTGCAGGCACTGGTACAGGCATTGTTCCATGCTGACAATTAACAAACCCGTATCCCTCATACAAACATGGAATTATTACATCAGTTATTCCAAGATTATCAAGACACACTGCTGCAGCTGCTATATCAACAATAGAATCAACAGCTCCCACTTCGTGAAAATGGACATGGTCTAAATCAGTTCCATGTGCTTTTGCCTCAGCCTCTCCCAAAATTGTAAAAATTCTGGCAGCTGTTTTTTTTGCCTCATATGTCATATCTGCATGATCTATTATATGAAGAATATTGTGAAGAGTTCTGTGCTCATGGTGATGATGGTGGTGATGATTATGCTCATGATGATGTTCTCCGTGAAGATAGTCCATATCATGATCATGGTTTTCATGTTCTTTGTCAAGAATTACATTAAAATCACACACATCAAGCCCGGCCTTTTTAACTCTTTTTATCTCTATTTTAAAGCCCTCAACAGGAAGAGAATCAAGTGCTTTTCTTAATACTTTTTCATCTGCTCCCAAATCAAGAAGAGCTGCAACTGTCATATCTCCGCTTATACCACTGTAACATTCAAGATATAGTTTTTTACTCATTTTCCTTCTCCCAATCTGTTTATCTGTGTTGCCATATATCCTGCTCCATAACCGTTATCTATATTTACAACCGCTATTCCGTTTGCACAAGAGTTTATCATTGTAAGAAGAGCTGCAACTCCTCCAAAATTTGCTCCGTAGCCAACTGATGTAGGAACAGCAATAACAGGCTTGTTTACAAGCCCTCCGATTACACTTGCAAGAGCTCCCTCCATTCCTGCTACAGCAACAACACAGTTTGCACTTTGAATTATATCAAGTTTAGAGAATAATCTGTGAATGCCGCTTACTCCCACATCATATATTCTCTCTACATTTGCTCCAAAATATTCTGCTGTTTCTGCTGCCTCTTCTGCCACAGGAATATCAGCTGTTCCTGCTGTGCATACAACTATTTTTCCTGTTCTTTTTTTATCTTTTTTCTCTATTTTTAATATTTTTGATATCTCACTGTATTCTGTCTGCGGATATATTTTTTTTACTATTTCATATTGATGTTTTGAGGCTCTTGTTCCAAAAACCTCTCCGTCCTCTTCATAAAGTTTTCCAAAAATACGAAGAAGGTGCTCGTCATTTTTTCCGCTGCAGAAAATCACTTCAGAAAAACCTGATCTTATTTTTCTGTGAGTATCAATTTTTGCATATCCCATCTCTTCAAAAGGCTGTTTTCTAAGCATAAGCTCTGCATCTTCAAGAGAAAGCTCGTTGTTTTTTAATTTAAGCAGTATCTCATGTGTTTCCATTTTATTTACCAAACACGGCAGCTACTTTTTCAAGCTCTTCTGTGATTTTTATATGCTGCGGACAGCTTTTTTCACATTTTCCACACTTAATACAGTCAGAAGCTTTTCCGTTTCCTTCCCCTTTAGTATAGTTGTCATAATATGCCTGATGAATAGAAAATCCTTTGTTTAATGCCTGTTTTTCAGAGTTATACAGAGCAAAGCATTTAGGTATGTTTATATGCATAGGACATCCATCAACGCAGTATTGACAAGCTGTACATGGAACAGCTATATTTGCATTTAAAATTCCTACTATTTTATCTAAAAGAAGATATTCTTCCTCAACAAAAGGAACAAAATCTTTCATATAGCTCATATTGTCTTCAAGCTGATGTATATCTGACATTCCGCTTAAAACCATCATTACTTTAGGCAGACTTGCAGCAAAACGAATTGCCCAAGATGCTGTTGATGTATTTGGATTATATTCTTTTAACAGTTTATCTGCCTCTTCAGGAAGATTTGCAAGTGTTCCTCCTTTAACAGGCTCCATTACTATGATAGGTTTTCCGTGTTTTTCAGCAACCTGATAACATTTTTCAGATTGAATACTTTCTGTTTCCCAGTCTAAATAGTTAATTTGTAATTGAACAAAATCAACTTCAGGGTGTTCTGTTAAAATTTTATCAAGAAGTTCTGCTGAGTCGTGGAAAGAGAAACCAAACTGTTTAACAACTCCCTCTTCTTTTTTCTTTTGTACATATTCAAAAGCATTAAATTTCTGCGCAGTCTGATAGTTTGTTACACCTAAATTGTGAATAAGGTAGTAATCAAAATAATCTACACCACATTTTTCAAGCTGCTCGTTAAATATTCTGTCTACATCTTCCTGTGCTTTTAAAAACATAGTAGGAAGTTTTGATGCTACTGTAAAAGTATCTCTTTTATGACGTTTTACAAGACACTCTTTTAAAAACAATTCACTTTTAAAATTGTGATACATATATGCTGTATCAAAATATGTAAAACCATTTTCTATAAATTCATCTACCATTTTATTTAACTGCTCAACATCAACACTTTCCTGATTTTCCTTATCTAAAAGCGGAAGACGCATAAACCCAAATCCTAATTTTTTCTGTTCCATACCAAACTCCTCCTTTTCCCTTCACTTTAATAATTATATCCTACCATATGGAGTTCACTCCATGTCAAGAAAAAATTTTTATAAAATATCATTAAGTTTATATTTTTTTAAATGTTCCACAGCAGATTTTATAAATTCATCAACATCTGTAATATGCTTTCTTACACTTGACTCTCCCGGTCCTCCAAGTGTTGTTCTTTTTTCTGCACATCTTTCAATATCTATCTCTTTGTAAATATCCTCTTCAAACAGCTCAGAGAAGTTTTTGTATTCCTCCATGCTCATAGTGTCTAAAGATTTCTTATTGTCAATACAGTATGCAACCATAGATCCTGTAATTTTGTAAGCATCTCTGAAACTCATTCCTTTTCCTGTCAGATAATCTGCTGCATCTGTTGCATTTATAAATCCATCGTGACATGCTTTAAGCATTTTTTCTTTTCTTGGCTTCATAGTTTTTACCATACCGTTAAACACAGTAAAACATCCTTTTACCGTATCAACTGCATCAAAGAATGCCTCTTTATCTTCCTGCATATCTTTGTTGTATGCTAAAGGAATACCTTTTAATGCTGTTAAAAGTCCCATTAAATCACCGAAAACTCTTCCGCTTTTTCCTCTTATCAGTTCTGCTGCATCTGGATTTTTCTTTTGAGGCATTATGCTGCTTCCTGTTGAGAAAGCGTCGCTAAGTTCAATATATCCAAAATCATTTGAGCAGAAAAGAATAATCTCTTCTGAAAAACGAGAAAGGTGCACCATGATAAGTGAGAAACAGTTCATAATTTCAACAAGATAATCTCTGTCGCTTACTCCGTCCATACTGTTCCAACAAGGATTGTTAAATCCAAGAATTTCGCTTGTAAACTCTCTGTCCAAAGGATATGATGTCCCTGCAAGAGCTGCAGAACCTAAAGGAGATGTATTCATAAGATTAAAAGCATTTTCAAGTCTTGTGTAATCTCTTCTGAACATCTCAGCATATGCTAAAAGATAGTGAGCAAATGTTACAGGCTGTGCCTTTTGAAGATGTGTAAATCCGGGCATATATGTCTTTACATTTTCTTTTGCTGTATTATTTAAAATTTCAATAAGTTCCAGCACATAAGATTGAACTTTTTTCACTTCATCTTTTGTAAAAAGTTTCATATCAAGAGCAACCTGATCGTTTCTGCTTCTTCCTGTATGAAGTTTTTTTCCAACATCTCCTATTCTGTCTGTAAGTATTTTTTCAATATTCATATGAATGTCCTCATACTCTATTGAAAATGTTATTTTTCCTTCTTCTATATCAGATAAAATTTCTCTTAAAGTTTTTTCAATAAGTTCTGAATCTTCCTTTGGAATAATATTCTGTTTTCCAAGTCCTCTTACATGGGCAATGCTTCCCATAATATCGTATCTGTATAATCTTTTATCAAAATTAATTGATGAATGAAAATCAAGAATTAAATCACTTGCTTTTTCTTTAAATCTTCCTGAAAAATACTGCATTTTACGTCCCCCATAAATTTATATTTTAATTTAATTTTATTGTATTAATTATATCACAGTTTTGTATTTCTTTTCAAAAAAAGAATACCAGACAAATGCGAATAAAAAAGTATACAAGAGTAATGAGAAAAAATACAAATTTTTTATTTTCCCCATATCATAAAAAATTCTTTTTCTCCTGCTGTCTCATCTTCCTGAGCAGTTTTGATTATAAATTTTTCTCTTTTATAAAACCTCACTGCTCCTGTATTTTTTTCATATACTTGAAGAGTCAGTTCTTCTTTAATTTCTTTTGCATAATTTAAAAGTTTCTGCCCTATTCTTTTTCCTCTGAATTTTTCATCAACAAAAATTCCTGCTATATAGTTTTCTGCCAGACCTATAAAGCCGCAAATTTTATTTTCTTCTTCATAAATATATACTTCTGCCTGTGGAATCATCTCTTTTACCATAGGATAGTTTTCTTCCCAATAACTTTTATTTATAAAGCTGTGAGCCTGAACGTTTGAATTAAGCCATATTTTCATTACTTCATCAATATCATTTTTATTAAATCTTCTTATCATTGTTTTTTCTCCAATACTTCTTTATCTGCGATTTTCATTATTTTACAAAGAAAAAACATCTTTTGTCAATTAATCATTAAAAATTATTTTGTTTCATTCCGAAGATTTTTTAAAGACCATTTAAACAGAATAATAGATAAACCAACAGAGATATAGTCAGCTGCTGCCTGTGTAAAGTTAACTCCTGTTAAACCAAAAAGTCCATCAAAAATATACAGAAGAGGAATAAAAACAAATCCCTGACGGCAGACAGAAAGAATTGTTGCAGGCATAGGACGGTCAACCGCCTGCATACTGTTAGTGCAAAGGAACAGTATTCCAAGAATAGGTCCGGGAACTGCTGTTGCAATAAGCATCTCTTTTCCGTATAAAATAACTTCTTTATCATTAATAAACAGCTGAATAATCTGAGAGCTGAAAACAATATAAATTACTGTAAGAATTGTTCCTATTATTATTGTAATCCATGCACTAAACTTAAATATACTTACAAAACGCTCTTTTCTTTTGGCTCCAAAACAGTATCCCAAAAGAGGCTGTATTCCGTTTGCTATTCCCATATGAATAAAAACAATAAGAAGATATACTTTTATTGCAACTCCCATTGCTGCCACAGGAGCATCTCCATAAGATGCAAGTTTATTATTCAAAACAATATTTGATGCACTCATAAGTGCAGAGTTTACTCCGGCAGGAATACCAAGAACTGTTGTTCTTTTTGCAGCTTTTCCCATAAGAGAAAAATCTTTGAAAGCAATAGAAAGAAACGGGCTTTTTTTCTGAAAATAATAAACATAATAGATACAGCCGAAAATATTTCCCAAAACAGTTGCAATAGCTGCTCCTGCAGTTCCCATATTTAAAGTAAGAATAAATACAGGGTCTAAAATAATATTAACAATAGTTCCTATCATTCCTCCTATCATAGATGCAGAGGCTGCTCCCTCTCCACGAACTGTGTGTCCGAAAGCATTTGCAAAAAAGATAAAAGGAGCTCCCAAAGCTATATAAAACAGGTAGTCTTTGGAAAATTCATATGTGTTTGGACTACTCCCAAGAATTTTAAGTAGTGGATCCATAAAAAGAAGAATCAGCACTGCTGAAATAAATCCAAGTCCAAGAGAGGCATAACAGCAGAAAGCTGCTGCTGATTTTGCCTGCTGTTTATTATTCTCTCCTAAAAAAATAGATATGGCTGTACTTCCGCCGATTCCCAAAAGATTGGCGAAAGCCATAAACATTACAAATACAGGGTTTGTTAAAGATACTGCTGCTACCTGCATTGCATCATGTGTCTGTCCTACGAAAAAAGTATCAGCCATGTTATAAATTACAAGGACAAGTGAAGATATAACACTTGGTACTGCCATTTTAACCACTGCTTTTTTCACAGGCATTTTTGCAAAAATTTCATTATTTTGTTCCATAAAAATCTCTCCTTATATAAAAATTAAAATTTTAAATTCGTATGTTGGCAAACTAATTTATAAAAAATTTTTAACATAGTTTCTTTTATAAGGTAGTAATTTAAAAATAAAATTCTCGATATTAAAAATATCTGCGTAATTTATGCAGCGAGTTCATCGTAAAAAACGATATGTT
>UQOH01000054.1 GCA_900542625.1 uncultured Fusobacterium sp. | reverse complement strand
TTTAGGTTTGGGGGAACTTAAAATGAGAAACTTTATTGCAGATAAATTTTTAAAAAGAGAATATTCAATGGGAGTAAAAAAAGATTTTCCAAAAGATATGCCTTATACACCGATTAATTTGGGAATAGGTGATTTGGATATAACAACAGACAGGGAGATTATTAAAAAAGCTATGGCTGATGCTGAGGCAGGACATACTCACTACACAAATTCTTACGGATATTTGGAACTTCGTGAGTAAATCTGTAAATATCACAGAGAAAATTTTAATAATTATGAATATACTCCTGATGATGTAATGGTTGTTACAGGTGCATGCCACGGGCTTTATCTTTTATTTAAAAGTATTTTAAATCATGGAGATGAGGTTATTCTTCTTGCTCCTTTCTTCCCTGTGTATGCAGATCAGATAACACTGTCTGACGGGAAACCTGTTATAGTTGAAACAAAATTTGAAAATGGATTTCAGATAGTGAGAGAGGATTTGGAAAAGGCAGTTACTTCAAAAACAAAAGCTATTGTTGTAAACTCTCCTTCAAATCCCACAGGTGTGTGCTACAATCTTGAAAGCCTGAATATTATAAGAGAGTTTGCTATTGAACATGATATTCTTGTTGTGGCAGACGATGTATATGATTTTTATTCATATGAGAGAGAGTTTGTTCCTTTGGCAACACTTCCTGATATGAAAGAAAGAACTGTTACTGTATGCAGTTTTTCCAAAAACTTTGCCATGACCGGCTGGAGAATAGGTTATATGTTTGCACCAAGAGATATTATCGAATGTGTGAACTATATTAATGAGGCTATAGTTTACAGTGCTCCTGCTGTTTCACAGAGATGTGCCCTTTATGCTTTGAGAGATTACAAGAGATTAAAAAACAGTTTAGTTCCTATCTTTAAAGAGAGAGTGGAATACTGCTATAACAGAATTAAAAATATTGATTTTCTTGATTGTTTTAAGGCAGAGGGAGGAATATATCTTTTTGTAAATATTCAGAAAACTGGAATGAGCTCACAGGAGTTTAAAGATTATCTTTTTGATAACTGCGCTATTCTTGTTGTGAATGGTGACACTTTTGGAGTGAAAGGGTTTGTAAGAATTGCATGTACTCTTGATATATCAGTGTTGAAAGAGGCTTTTGACAGAATAGAAAAGTTAAAATTTTAAAATAAAAAAAAGAATAAAATTTTCTACGTAAAAATATTAGCTATTAATATTGCTTACAAAACTAAAATTCATAAACTCGTGATTTCATCACTCAAACATATGAATTTTTACGTTTTGCTCGCTTCATTAATTACGCAAATATTTTTAATCTTGAAAATTTTATTCTTTTTTATTTAATGAATGTGCTGAATAAACTATGCTGATATTTTTAAAATAAAGAATTAAAATCTTTATTTTAAGTTATTCTTAAAGAAAGAAGTTAATTTATCAAAAGGAATTAAATTAACTCTGTCATATAAATCTGCATGTCCTGCACCTTCAACAATAAGAAGTTCTTTAGGTTCAGCAGCTTTTTCATAAGCGTCTTTACTGAACTCTATTGAGTGAGCCTCTGATCCGGCAATAAATAACATTGGACGTGGAGAAATTGTTTCAATATCATTAAATGGATAGAAGTTCATAAATTTTACATTGCTTGTAAGTGTTGGATGAGTAACAGCCATTGGGTCTGCACCTTCAGGAATAAACTCACCACGTTCTGTACGATAGAAATCATAAAATTCTCTTTCAATAGGTGTTGAATTTTCAGTAAGTTCGTGAACAGTACCACTTGTATATTTAGTTTCTCCTCCTGTAAATTCCACATAACGCTGTTCAGCAGCTTCTGCAATAATTGCTTTACGTTGTTCAAGTGTTAATGAATGATTAAGAGCATTACGGTTTGCAGCTCCCATATCATACATACTTACAGTTGCAATGGCTTTGATACGAGGGTCTATTTTTGCAGCACTTATTACAAAACTTCCACTTCCGCAGATACCAAGAGCACCGATTTTTTCTCTGTCAATAAATGTACGAGTTCCAAGATAATCAACAGCAGCGCTGAAAGTTTCAGCATAAATATCAGGTGAAACAAGATTACGAGGCTGCCCTTCACTTTCTCCCCAGAAACTTAAATCCACAGCAAGAGTAACAAATCCCTGTTCAGCAAGTTTTTGTGCATAAAGATTTGAACTTTGTTCTTTAACTGCTCCCATAGGGTGTCCTACAATAACAGCAGAATTTTTACTGTTTGAAGTCATGTTTTTTGGAGTAAATAAATTTCCTGTAACTTTCATTTTATATTGGTTTTCAAAAGTAACTTTTTTCATATCAACTTTTGTACTTTTATAAAAGTTATCAGCTCCATTCGACATATCAGCACCATAAACAGCTCCTGTTCCAACAGCCATTAGAGCCATTCCAAGTATACTTCTTTTACATAATTTTTTTAAATTTGTCATTTTAAATTCACCTTCTTTATAAATTAAATTTAATTTCTATATTTCTGTTCCCAAGAGCATTTTTAAGTTTCTCAGGATTTTCAATATAACCAATTTTTGTATATCTGTATGAAGTATTAAAATTTTCATAAAATAGAACAAGACATTCTGAACCAAACAGCATTAAATCTCCAATTGTTATCTGATGAACATTTTGAGAATTTACAGGAAGTTTTTCTGATAAATAGGAATACTTTTCATTATTATTCAGGTCAGACATATTTAAAGTAAGAGGAAACAGGCTAATAAAAGCATTTCCTGCAGAATTATCAAAGATTTTTCCTTTAAAATTTTTCTCTCCAATTTGAATATTTATTGTCCTCATATTTTCCCCTTTTTCTATATCAATCCCATAACTGTTAAAAGATAAAATTGTAAAGAGACTGCATATACTAATTAAAAATTTTTTCATATTAAACACCTATAAAATAATAATTGTTAAAAAATCTATAAATTTATTTGTTTAATAATTTTATAAGAAAAGCCATATTTTTTCCAAGATTTTCCATATTAGAAAGTCCCTCTGAATCTTTTTCTACATCACCAGGCATTTGTCCATAAGCAAAATTCCAATAAGTAGAACCTGGTACAAACATTTCATGGTTAAGAAAAAAATGATTCATAGTGTCAACCGCTTGTAAAGCTCCACCTCTCCTTGCAGCAGTAATTCCTGCTCCTACTTTATGAGTAAAAATACTAGAGTTCATATCTCCAACTACTGCAGCACGTTCAAGCAGCGCCTGCATATTTGCAGATACATTTGCAGAATAAACAGGAGAGCCTAAAAGAATTCCATCTGCCTCTTTCATTTTTTCCAAAATTTCTTGGAAACAGTCTTTTTTATGAACGCAATTCCCACGACCATTACAAGCCCAGCAGGCTTTACATGGTTCGATAATTTTTCCTGCTAATTGTATTAATTCTGTTTCAATACCTGCTTTATTTAATTCTTCAAATACTTTATTCATTAAAACAGCTGTGTTGCCGTCTTTTCTTGCACTGCTGTTAATACCAATAACTTTCATGATTTTTCTCCTTATTATTTATTTTGATTAATACCAATCGTGTTTTTCCCCTCTATCAAGAGCATTAATTTTTTTCATTTCTTCTTCTGTTAATTCAAAATCATACAATTCTGTATTTTCTTTAATATGTTCCGGATTATTAGAACCAGGTATAACTACTACACCTTTTTGAAGATTCCAACGTAAAATTATTTGCGCCGGAGATTTAGCGTGTGCTTTTGCAATTTTTTGAATTACGGGATTACTAAATAAATCTTCCGTATAACCTCTGCCTCCAAAAGGATACCAACCTTGTGTTACTATCCCTAAATTTTGAATATATGGAATGACATCATTTTCTTGATAATAAGGATGAATTTCATTTTGAACTAAAGCAGGAATAATAGTTACTTGAGGTAAGAAATCCTTTAATTCTTTTACATACCAATTTGATAAACCTATAGAACGGATTTTACCCTCTGCCATAGCTTGCTCCATTGCCTTATAAGCCTCTACATCATCAACTCCAGGATGATGAAGCAGCATCATATCAATATATCCGATATTTAATTTTGATAAAGCTTCGTCAATCGCAACAGAGGCATCAGAAAACTGATTAGGATATAATTTAGTAATCACAAATATTTCTTCACGAGGAATACCTGATTCTCTGATAGCCTGTCCAATTTCAGACTCATTACTATACGCATGAGCAGTATCAAATAATCTTACTCCGCTTTTTAATGCAGCAGATACTGAGTTAATGCACTCCTGCCCTAAAAGACTATATGTTCCAAGACCATTAATCGGCATATTGTAACCACTGTTTAAAGCAACTGTCTTAGTTTCAAAATTAAAAATGGATTTCTGTGGCGGTTGTATTTCTTCAACACCATAAGCTGAAAATCCAAATCAAAAAAGTGGGGCTAACATCATTACAGCTATTTTTCTCATAATTAGACTCCTTTTTGTTATACCATTTCTTTTTCCCATTCACGTAAAGTATGAACACCTGTTTCATCACCAAGTTTTTCTAAACGTACAATTTCTTCGTTAGTAAGTATAATTTCAGCAGCCGCTGCAGCTTCTTCAACTTGTTTTATTTTTGTTACTCCTATAATTGGAAGTGTTCCTTTAGCAATAGCCCAAGCTGCTGCAACTTGTGCTGGACTGGCATTAAAACGTTTTCCTATTATTTGCAGTTCATTAATCAAAGCAGTTAATTCTTTTAAATGTGGATTATAAGAATTACCACGTCCTGTTCCTGCAGGGAAAGGATTTGTTTCTGTGTATTTTCCGCTAAGTGCTCCTTGTTCCAACACCATATAAGCATAAAAAGTAATATTATTTTCTTTGCAGTAATCAAGAATACCAGCTTTTTCAGAAGAACGATGAAGTAAACTGAAATGATTTTGTACTGCAGAAATTTTTAATCCTTCAGAAGCTAAAATTTCATTTGCACGTTTAATTTCTTCAAGATTATGATTTGAAACACCTACAGTTTTAACTTGACCACTTTTCATTAACGGAATAAGTTTTGGTGTCCATTTTTCTACGTCCATCGGATTATGAATCCAATAAATATCAATAATATCAGTATGTAGACGTTCTTTACTTTCATTTAGCATTTCCTGCATAGCTTCTGGTGAATTACTTGCAATCTGCGGAGTAAATTTAGTAGAAATAATAATATTTTCACGAAGAATATTTTTTATAAAACCACCAAGAATTCTTTCAGAAGACCCCTCTCCATAAACAGCAGCTGTATCCCATAAATTCAAACCACATTCCATAGCTTTTTCAAAAACAGGTTTTAAATCTTTTTCCAATAAATAATTTCCAAAAACTTGATCTCCTCCGGCAAATCCTGTTCCCCAAGACCAAGCTCCTAATGCAATTTTCGGCATTTTTTTATTCATTTTTACCTCCAATACTAATGTTTTATTATAGCTCGATTATATAAAAAATTTTTTCTGATATCAAATACCTATATTGTATATAATTTTATGCTTTACAAGCATAGGAAAAAAAGATATAATTTTTAAAAGAATATGGAGGAAAATTATGGAAATTAGAGTTTTACGTTATTTTCTGGCTGTTGCAAAAGAGGAAAATATATCAAGAGCAGCAGAAATTTTATATATAACTCAGCCGACTCTTTCAAGACAGCTTATAGAATTGGAAGAAGAATTGGGAAAGAAACTTTTTATAAGAGGAACAAGAAAAATAACCCTTACAGAAGAGGGAATGCTTTTAAAGAAAAGAGCAGAGGAAATTATCAGTCTGATAGAAAAAACAGAAGCAGAGGTCAGTTCCTCTGATGAAAGTATAAGCGGAGAGATTTATATAGGCGGAGGAGAGTCAGAGGGAATTCGTATTGTGGCACAGGCAGCAAAACAGCTGCAGAAAGAATATCCAAATATAAAATATTATTTATCCAGCGGGAATGCAGAAGATATTGTAGAAAAACTTGATAAGGGACTTTTTGATTTTGGAATTTTAACAGGAACACCTGATGTAAGAAAATATAATTTTATAAAACTTCCTTTTAAAGATATATGGGGACTTTTGATGAGAAAAGATAATATTCTTGCTCAAAAAAATTCTATAAAAGCAGAATATCTGGCAGATGTTCCTATTTTCTGTTCAAGACAATCTGAGGCTCAAAAAGAAATTTCTCAATGGGCTGGGAAAAATATAGACGAATTAAATATAATAGGGACATATAATTTAATATATAATGCCTCAATAATGGTAGAAGAGGGGATAGGCTGTGCTTTATGCCTTGATAAAATTATAAAAACAGACAACAGGAGTTTATTGTGTTTTAAGCCTTTAGAGCCAAAACTTGGGTCAGAACTATATTTTGTATGGAAAAAGTCACAAATATTTTCTAAAGCAGCTAAAAAGTTTATAGAAAAACTGAAAGAAACAGTGTAAAATTTTTTATAATTTATGGTATAATTTATCTATAACATATCTTAAAGGGTGGTGAAAATATGATAATCTTGAAAGAGTTGAAAAATTTTACTGAGGGAACATCAAGTGAAATAGATATAAAAAACTATATATTAGAACATCCTGAAGAAATTGAAAAAATGTCCGCAAGAGAGCTTGGAAAAGCAACCTTTACAAGTGCAGCCTCTGTTACAAGATTCTGCAGAAAGCTTGGGTATGCAGGATATCTGGAATTTAAACTTAAATTTGTCAGTGAAATAAAATTTTCCACAGAAAAAAATAATCATGAAAATATAGAAATGCTTGGAAAAGAAAATGTAGTTACTATGGTAAGAAAAATTACAGAAATTCAAAAAAGGGCTATTGCTGAAACATCAGAGGCTTTGAGTTTCGAAAAAATAAAAAGAGTTGTAGAGATGATTCATAAAGCAGAAACAGTGGATTTTTACACTTTTGATACAAATTATTATTTTGCAGAGTATGGATGCAGCCAGTTTCTTCATGGAAGAAAAAAAGCCAATGCTTATACTGCAACAAATATGCAGGCAATAAATGCTTTGATGAGTGATGAAAAGCATTTTGCTATTTTTATAAGCCACACAGGTGAAAATGGAAAGCTTGTTGAGTTTATGAAAATTTTAAAAACCAAAGGAACAAAAACTTTAATAATTACAGCTAATCCAAAAAGTACAATGGGAAATCTGGCTGATGAAGTTCTTTTGGCATCAGCTCCAAAAACTTTTCAGGAATTTTTGTTCCCTATGTTTTTCAGTTCAGTAAAATATCTTCTTGATGTTTTGTGGGGACTTGAATTTACATTGGAGTATGATAAAAATGTAGAACTGAACAGAGCCTATGATAAGATAGGAGAGGCATCTCTTTGGGGATTATTGAAAAGAAATTCGTGGACCTTTGTTAAATAAAATAATATGATAAATAATTAATAATCTGAGAAAAAAATTTTTCTTTTGTAATAATGCAGATAAAGGTTAATAAAATTAAAAAATTTCAATAAAACAGTAATTTGAAAAATAAAATTCTCGATATTAAAAATATCTGCGTGATTTATGCAGCGAGCAAAAGGTAAAAATTCATATGTTTGAGCTGAAAGCGAGTTCGTCGATGCAGGAGGCTGAGAGCCTGATAAGGCTCTCAACGACTAGCAGAGCCGATGAATTAAAAATTTCATTTATTAAATTTTTAATTTGTTCTTCTGTAATTCTTGTAAGCAATATTAACAGCAGATATTTTTACGAAGAGAATTTTTTTCTTAGACTTAAAGTTTAGAAAACTTTATCAAATGCTATTTTTTCAGCACCGTCATACATTATAATCCCTCTGTATGTAAAGCCGTTTTTTTCTAAAATATGTTTCATTTTTAAATTGTCAGCATCAGTATCTATTCTGAATGAATGGATATTTTTTTCTCTGCTCATCTTTTCAACTAAAGGAAAAACCATACTGCTGATACCTTTATCTCTTGCTTTATCATAAAAAGCCAGTCTGTGAACAACAACATATTTTTCATCTGTTTTCCATTCTCCTTTCAAATTATTGTATGCAGGCTCACCATTGTAATCAACACATAAATATCCAAGAATTTCATCATTATCAGTTACAAAAAATCCCTTTTCATTTTTTATATCTTCTTTTATACATTCTAAATCAGGATAACCTGTCTGCCACTGGTCTATTCCCTGTGACTTTAAATATTTTTTTGCTGCATTGATAATATCCATTGCAGTATCAGCCTCATTTTCACAAACTTTTCTTAATTTAACCATATCTGACCACCTCTTAAATTTAATATATTTTTATTAACAATAGTGTATATACACTAAATATTTTAAAAAATTTTATTTTTTAAAGTTTTATTTCATTAAATTCATCTAAAATAGAATACAAAGTTTTTACTTTCTCTTCTCCAAGATGTTCTTTTATAAAATTCTGTGCATTTTCCCACAAAGGAAGTCCTTTTTCTATCTTTTCTTTTCCCTCTGCTGTAAGTGTTAATTTTCTGTTACGCTGATTATCAGAAGAGATATCTGTAATCAATCCACGTTCTATCAAAGGTTTTATAGTACGGACAACAGTTGTTCTCTCAAGTCCTATATAAACAGCCAAATCACTTACACTGCATATTTCCAAACGGTTTAAATTTAATAATAAAGAAAACTGATTAACAGAAAGATCTATAGGCATTAAGAATTTATCATATATATTAGAAATTGTATTGGCAGCTCTTCTAAGGTTTATACAATAGCAACCGCTTTTTCTTCTTTTGATTTTTGACATGATAAACTCCTTTTATCTTTTCTGTGTATATACACTATACTATTATAAAATAATATTGTCAAGATTTTCTTACTTAGTTCTAATAATTTTAAGTACGAAAAAAGATTTTATAATAAGATATACAAATAAATTTTTTATATTTTGAAACAATGAAACAAAAAAATATATAAAATTTTAGAAATTTTTGAAACAGTGAACCTGTTTGCTCTCAAAATATTTTAAAATAAATTAAAGTGTGTTATAGTTGACCTATAAATAATAAAAAAAATCATTTTTAATAATATGGAGGTTTGAAATGGCACAAGTAAAAAGAGATTATCCAAAACTTGCTGAGGATATTATCCGTGAAGTAGGAGGAAAAGAAAACGTATCAAATGCTGCTCGTTGTGCAACAAGACTTCGTCTTGTTTTAAAAGAAACACCGGCAGATGCTAAGGAAAGAGTACAACAGCTTACAGGAGTTATTACAGTAATTGAAAATTCGGGACAATTTCAGGTAGTTATAGGAACTCATGTAGGAGAAGTTTATGAAAATGTAGTGAAACATCTTAATCTTGAAACAACAGATTCAGCAGAAGAGCAGGAAGTAAAACAGCCGATACTTAACAGAGTAATTGCAACAATGTCAGCTGTATTTGCTCCATTTGTTTATATACTTGCAGCAGCAGGAATTTTACAAGGGATACTTATTTTAACAAATCTTGCAGTTCCGGCATTCAGCAAAACAGGAACATATGAAGTTTTAAGTTTTATATCTTGGACACCATTTGCATTCCTTCCTGTTTTAATAGCAATAACAGCGTCAAAACATTTTAAATGCAACACATTTATAGCAGTTACTTGTTGTGCAGCTTTAATAAATCCAAGCTGGGCAGAGATTGCAGGAAGAATAGCAGGAGGAGAACATGTAAGTTTTCTTTCAATTAAACTTTCAGGAGTAACTTATGGTTCATCAGTTCTTCCGCCATTGTTTTTAGTTTTAGTATTATCATATTTAGAGCATTTCTTATCAAAAAGAGTGCCTGAAATAATGAAAGCATTGGTTGTTCCTTTTGTATGTATGGTTGTTATGGTTCCTCTTACAATAATAGTAATAGGTCCATTAACTAATGGAGGAGCAGAGGCAGTTGCAGTAGGATTCAATCTTCTTATGGAAAAAGCTCCAATAGTTGGAGGAACTTTAGTAAGTGGATTATGGGAAATATTTGTAATCTTTGGTGTTCACTGGGGAGTAACTCCAATGGTAATGGCAAACTTTAGTATTTATGGATACGATTCATTCCAAGCATTTCAGACTCTTGCTGTTATAGCTCAGATTGGGGCAGCACTTGGTTGCTTTATAAAATCAAGAAACAAAGAACTTAAAAAAGTGGCACTTTCAGCAAGTATCACAGGGATATTCGGAATTACTGAGCCTACTCTTTATGGAGTAACTCTTCGTTTGAAAAAACCTTTCATATGTGCATGTGTCGGAGGAGCTGTAGCAGGAGTTGTAATGAGTTTCTTTAATACAGTTTACTATGCTTATGCAGGACTTCCTGGAATTTTAACAATAGTAAATGCGATAAACCCTGAGAATACAAAAGGATTTATCGGAATGGTAATAGGTTCTGCTATTGCTTTAATAGTTCCAATAATTTTAGTTCAGCTTGTTGGTTTTGATGACCCTAAAGAAAAATAAGAATAAAATAAATTCAAATTAAAAAATAAAAGCGAGGTTGAAAAAAATGTCATATAAATTACCAAAAGATTTTTTATGGGGAGGAGCAGTTGCTGCTCATCAGATAGAAGGTGGATGGAATAAAGGTGGAAAAGGAGTTAGTGTTGCTGATGTTATGACAGGAGGAACAAGAACTTCTATGAGAAAAATAACAGATGGTGTTATTGAAGGAGAATTTTATCCAAACCATGAGGCAACAGATTTTTATCATCATTATAAGGAAGATGTGGCTCTTCTTGCAGAAATGGGATTTAAATGTTTCAGAACAAGTATAGCATGGACAAGAATTTTCCCTAATGGAGATGAAGCAGAACCAAATGAAGAGGGATTAAAGTTTTATGATGATCTGTTTGATGAACTTTTAAAATATGGAATAGAGCCTGTTATAACTTTAAGCCATTTTGAAATGCCTTATCATTTAGCTAAAAATTATGGTGGATGGCTTAACCGTAAAGTTATAGATTATTTTGTAAAATATTCTTTGACAGTTATGGAGCGTTATAAAAATAAAGTAAAATACTGGATAACATTTAATGAAATAAATAATCAGTCTAACACATCAGCAGATATTTTTGGATGGACTAACTCTGGAATAAAACCAACTGAGCATGAAAATCCAAGACAGGCTATGTTCCAGGCAGCACACCATGAGTTTCTTGCAAGTGCTTTAGTTGTAAAAAAAGGGCATGAAATAAATCCTGAGTTTAAAATTGGAGGTATGTGTGGTTGGGTGCCTATCTATCCATATTCATGCAACCCTGAAGATATAATGACAGCTGTTGAAGATATGCATGAAAGATATTATTTCATGGACGTTCATGTTCGTGGACACTATCCTGCTTATGCAAAAAGCATGTGGAAACATGAAGGTGTAGAACTTCAAATGGAGCCTGAAGATGAAAAAATTCTTGCAGAGGGAAAAGTTGATTATGTGGGAATAAGCTACTATATGTCAAATGTTGTAAAAGCAGATGCAGCAAAAGATACTTCTGAATCTCTTGATGGAAGTACAGCAAACACTGTAAAAAATCCTTATGTAAAAGCAAGCGACTGGGGATGGCAGATAGACCCTGTTGGATTAAGATATTCTCTTGTTGATTTATATGAAAGATATGAACTTCCAATATTTATTATTGAAAATGGATTTGGTGCAATAGATATTCTTGATGAAAACAAAAACTGTGATGACAGTTACAGAATAGAATATTTGAAAGCTCACATTGCAGAGATGATAAAAGCTATGGATATTGATGGTGTTGAAGTTATGGGATATACTCCTTGGGGTTGTATAGATGTAGTTTCATTCACAACTGGGGAATTAAGAAAACGTTACGGATTTATTTATGTTGATAAAAATGATGACGGAACAGGAACAGGAAACAGATATAAGAAAAAATCTTTTGAATGGTATAAAAATGTAATTAAAACTAATGGAGCTGAATTGTAACTTATTAAATTTTTGGAGGAGAGTATGGGAAAGATAATATTTCTTGATGTAGATGGAACATTGGTAGATTATGAGAACAAACTTCCAAAGTCTGCTGTGAAGGCAGTGAGAAAAGCCAGAGAAAAAGGCAGTCGTGTATATATCTGCACTGGAAGGAGCAGAGCAGAAATTCCGGACTGGCTGTGGGAAATAGGTCTTGACGGTATGATTGGCGGAAATGGAAGTTATGTTGAGGACAACGGCAATGTTATCATGCATCAGACTCTTTCCTATGAGCAGACAAAAAAAGCAGTAGACTGGCTGCATGAACAGGGGCTTGAATTTTATCTTGAAAGCAACAATGGTTTGTTTGCCAGTGAAAATTTTGAAGAGAAAGGCAATATAGTTATGCCTGAATATTCAAGAAGAAAAGGAAAAGAAGATTATAAAAAGGCTGATGTAAGAAATTCTTTTCACGGAATTGTTTTTGGAGCCGATTTATACAGAGATGATTTAAATAAGATAAGTTTTATTTTAGACAGTTATCAGAACTATTTAGATGCTAAAGAAGTTTTTCCTGATTTAGAAGTTAATACATGGGGAGGGAAAGGAGAAACTGCTCTTTTTGGAGATATGGGAGTAAAAGATATTAAAAAGAGTACAGCTGTTAAAAAACTTTTAGAATATTTAAATGGAGATATAAAAGATACAATAGCTTTTGGAGATGCAAAAATAGATATTCCTATGCTTGAATGTTGTGAAATTGGGGTTGCAATGGGAAATGGCGGCGAAGAGATAAAAGCTATGGCAGACTACATAACAGATGATGTAGAGAATGATGGACTATACAAAGCTTTT
Organism: uncultured Fusobacterium sp.; assembly: GCA_900542625.1. Classification (GTDB taxonomy): domain Bacteria; phylum Fusobacteriota; class Fusobacteriia; order Fusobacteriales; family Fusobacteriaceae; genus Fusobacterium_B. The sequence goes on along the minus strand of UQOH01000054.1, from coordinate 1,298 downwards.
GTTCATTTTGGACTAATCTAAAAACTAATTATAGAATAATAAAATTAAGATTAAAATTCTCGATATTTTTTCTTAGAGAATTTTAATCTTATTTTAATTTTTATAAATATAAACTTACTTTATTTTTCAGTTCTTCTCTTGTTTTATCATCAAGAACAACATTTTGGATTTCTCCGTCTTTTATAAAATAAAGTGTATTTTTATAGTCTTTTACAGAAAGAATATTTGCTCTGTAAACTTCCAATACTTTTTTCCATTCACTCATATCCTCACAGACTTTTTTAAGAAGTTCAGATTCTCTAAGCATAAGATCAAATATCTGTACAGGAAAATCATCATAGTTATTTTTAATTAAAAAATCAGCTATTAATTTATTATTTTTTTCAATATAATCAACTAAAACAGAAACATCAAAATTCTTAACCAGCTTTTCTTTATAAACTTCTTTCATCTCAATCTTCCCCCTATAATATAATAAATTATTACAGTTTTATTATAAACCTTTATATTGATATTATACTATATTTTTGCTTTTTAACGAATAAAAATTGAGATAAATATAAATGCAGCTATAACCTGACATGTTCCCACAGCTATTCCGTAAAACATTCCTTTTGGTCCTTCTGAAACCAGATCTTTAAATTTAACCCTCATTCCAATGGCAGCCAGAGCAATTATTTCAAACTGCTGACTTATAGTTTTAGCACTTTTAACTGCAAAATCAGGGAAAAATCCTATTGTATGAACAACAGACATAATAAAGAAACCTATGATAAACCAAGGTATTCCTGTTTTTATTTTTTTCTCTCTTCCTGTTTTATGTTTTGAAAAAAGAGGAAGTTCTTCTTTTTCAGTGTTGGCATGAGAATAAAGAAAAGCTACCAACACAATAAATATTATACGGATAATTTTAAAAATAGCAGATGTTTCAACAACGTTTACATTTACAAGCTGAGCACTTGCTATAACCTGTCCGATAGACTGAAGAATTCCTCCAATCATAGCAGAAGTGTGCAGAGTTTCGTGGTTATATAAAATTCCTGTAAGAATAGGAAGAATTATCATAAGGATAGTACCTGTAACATTTACTATTGTAATTGAAAGTCCTTTGTCTTTTGCATCAGCATCTATAACAGGAGAAACTGTTCCAATGGCAGATGAACCGCATACAGCATTTCCTGCTCCCATAAGAAGAGAAAATTTTCTGTTGAAACCAAGTTTTCTTCCAATAAAATATGCAGCAGTAATTGTGAAAGACATCTGGCATAAAATAAATATAACTGCTGAAAATCCCAGAG